>NZ_SZZZ01000011.1:0-188904 GCF_009830025.1 Pantoea sp. Taur | reverse complement strand
TCTGTAAAACGTCATAATGAATTTCATTATGTGTTCACTCGTGAGACTTGATATTTTTTACGTCCGGAGACGCTGATATCAATCCTGCGAGTGCCCACACAGATTGTCTGATAAATTGTTAAAGAGCGGTGCAATCAGCGCCTTAAGCTGCTGTTGCGAGGTGGCGTATATTACGCTTTCCTCCTTCAGAGTCAAACACTTTTTTCAGCGTTTTTCTCCGGCGGGATGAATTTCTTCACTCCCTGCTGAGCCGTCTGCGTTGCCGCTTTGCCGTCTCAGTGGTGGCGCATTATAGGGAGTTATTCGGGGCTGACAAGGGTTTATTGCAAAAAAATGATCGTTCGACCTAAATTTAGCCACAACGCTCTATTTCACAACGATTTGCCTGGTAACTGCACAAAATCCTGGGCAAAAACCACGACTTTATTCCAATCGGTGTATTCCACTTCTTTAGAGGTATCGGTCTCACCGCCCGTCATACGCATAATCAGTTGAATCATGACACGATCAAACCAGCGATAGCGGGGATAACGCAACGCGCCGGCAAACACCGCACAGCAATCTGGCTGCCAGGGTGACTGCTCCAGGAACTTATGCGTATAGGCGTTGGTTGCTGGCGTGCACTTATCTGCTTTACGCGCCGTAAGATTGACGCTGAAGAAGCCACTGACGCGCTGATGCAGCTCAGCTTTATGCTGAGTAACAAACTTCATTAATGCCGGATGGAAATGTCCGTAACGAATTGAAGCGCCAATCAGCACGCGATCATACTGCGACCACTCAACCTGCTGTACTTCCAGTAAATCAATCACGTCACACAGCTGTTGCGGCGCTAGCGTCTGTGCAATACGCGCTGCGATCTCACGGGTTTGCCCATCACGGCTGGAATATAGAATCAATGCTTTCATTAGATAATCCTGTTTCTCTTATTCACGCCAGAAGGTCGGGGTGAACAGGACCAGCAGTGTGAACACCTCAAGGCGTCCAAAAAGCATGGTTAAAATCAAAATCCACTTAGCGACGTCATTCATAGACGTGAAGTTATCCGCTACAACACCTAAGCCTGGGCCGAGGTTATTCAGCGTTGCGGCAACTGCAGCGAAAGCGGAGAAGTCATCGACGCCCGTCGCGATAATCGCCAGCATGCTGAGTAAGAACACCAGCGCATAAGCAGAGAAGAATCCCCATACCGCTTCAAGGATACGCTCCGGCAGTGCGCGATTACCCAACTTGATGGTGTAGACCGCGTTCGGATGCACCAAACGCTTAAGCTCACGCGACCCCTGCTTAAACAGCAGCAGAATACGAATCACCTTCAAGCCACCGCCAGTCGATCCCGCCATACCGCCGATAAAAGCCGAACAGAGCAACAGTACAGGCAGGAATAATGGCCAGCGCGCAATACTATCGGTGGTAAAGCCAGCAGTCGTTGCCATCGATACCACCTGGAAAAAGGCCTGGTTCAATGTTTGCCAACCGCTGGCATAAACGTTGTGGAACCACAGCACTACCGTACAGATCAGCACTAACGTCAGCTGTACGCCAATAAACATGCGAAATTCGGGATCGCGCCAGTAAACTTTGAGGCTGCGGCCGCTCAATAAAGAGAAGTGCAAGCCATAGTTACAGCCCGAGATCAGCAGGAACACCGCCACGATGGTATTGATGGTAGGACTGTTGAAGTAGCCGATACTCGCATCATGTGTAGAAAAGCCACCAATCGCGATGGTCGAGAAGCTGTGACCGATGGCATCAAACACCGGCATGCCCGCCAGCCACAGCGCCACCGCACAGGCCACGGTAAGTAAGACATAGATTAGCCACAGCGTTTTAGCCGTTTCCGCAATACGCGGGCGCATCTTGTTATCTTTTAACGGCCCCGGCATCTCAGCACGATAAAGCTGCATGCCACCCACGCCCAGAATCGGCAAGATGGCCACCGCCAGTACAATGATCCCCATACCGCCCAGCCATTGCAGCATCTGACGATAGAACAAAATCGCTTTCGGTAAGGTATCAAGGCCCACCAACGTAGTGGCGCCCGTTGTGGTCAGCCCAGAGAAGGATTCGAAGAAAGCATCGGTAACCGAAAGGTGCGGCTGTTCGGCAAAAATGAAAGGCATCGCACCCACACTACCCAGCACCGTCCAGAACAGCACGACGATCAGAAACCCTTCTCGCGGTTTAAGTTCGGTTTTCTTTTTGCGATTAGGCCACCACAGCAGCGAACCAATCACAATCGCCATCATAAAGGTCTGGCTAAACGCTCGTCCGGCGCCATCGCGATAAATTAAGGCCACCAGCCCCGGTAGGATCATGGTCACCGAGAATAAAATTACCAACAGTCCCACGATGCGGGTAATGGCGCGAAAATGCATTCAGCCGTTCCTTTAAACAGATGCTTTTAGTTGTCCAGCGGGATGAGCGTCAGCGCGCCCCGGCTGTAATCAGAAAGGTTTTGCCGAAAGCCATCAATTTGCGGATGCGGCAACGCCAGACGCAGCGCGATACGATCCTGATAATGGCTCTCTTCAATGATGCCGTCAAAGCGTTGCAACAAACGCTCGATATCACTTAACTGGGCATAATCACATTGCAAGGTAAAAGATTGCATCGGCACTTTACGCGCACGCATCAGTTGCTTCAGCCCCTGCTGCACGCCGCCGCCATACGCTTTCACTAATCCACCGGTACCCAGCATGATGCCGCCATAATAGCGCACTACCACTGCGGTAATTTCACCGACGCCGCTACCCATCAACTGTGCCAGCATCGGTTTGCCCGCCGTGCCAGAAGGCTCACCATCATCGGAGAAACCCAGCTGCTGCGAATCATCCGGCGCACCGGCAACCCACGCCCAGCAGTGATGGCGCGCCGCAGGATGTTCCAACTTCACCTGCTGGACAAACGCACGCGCCGCCTCAACGCCAACGGTATGCGCCAGATAAGTCATAAAGCGGCTTTTCTTGATGGTTTCCTCGCTGAGGCTCACAGCCTCAGCGGGAATATCGTACGCATCCATCAGGCCAGATGCAGATCGCGCGTCATGTTTTCAACGCGATTGGCATGGATCACCACATTGTCTTCGATACGAATACCACCGTACGGTTTCAATGCGTCGATCGCCTGCCAGTCAAAGTACTGACTGTATTTACCACCACGCAGTTTTGCCAGTAGTGAATCGATAATGTAGAAACCGGGCTCGATGGTCAGCACCATGCCCGGCTCCAGTACGCGGGTACAACGCAGATAAGGATACTGTGATGGTGCCGCCAGGTGCGTGCCATTGTCATCCTGCATAAAGCCTGCGACGTCATGCACCTGCAAGCCCAGCGGATGGCCCAAACCGTGCGGCATAAACGGACCCGTCAGGTCCTCCGCCACCAGCGTCTCTTCGGTCAGACCTTTCACCAAATCGAACTTCAACAATAGACGGGCAATACGCTGATGCATTTGCAAATGGTAATCGGTGTAACGCACGCCCGCTTTCAACGTCGCAATCAGCGCCAGCTCTTCTTTATTCATCGCCTCTACCATTTCGGCATAACGCGATTTGCTTTGGGCTGCATAGCTGCGCGTCAGGTCGGCGGCGTAACCAAGGTATTCCGCACCCGCATCAATCAGGAAACTGTGGCGCTTCGCCGGTGGCTGATGGTCGAGCCTGGTGTAGTGCAGCACCGCAGCATGTTCGTTAAGCGCGATAATATTGCCGTAGGGCACATCCGTATCACGATGGCCAGTCGCCGTCAGATACGCCTGATTGATATCGAACTCACTCATACCTGAGAAGAAGGCTTCTTTCGCCGCACGATGTCCTGCAACCGCCAGTTTCTGCGCTTCGCGCATACAGGCCAGTTCGTAATCCGTTTTGATGCTGCGATGGTAATGAAGGAAGTCGATCACGCCTTTGGGATTCACGCGATCGCTATTGATGCCGAGTTGTGTGGCGCGGGAGGGCACAGGTCCGATATAAGCCACATTGTCGCGCTGAGCCGGCAGCAGTTGCCCAATCTCATCGGCATCTTTCAGGCCCACCACCTCAACATCCTGAGTCCAGAAGCTGTTGGGCAATGGCTCGACGTTATGCCAGTAATCCACAGGTGAGTAGAACCACAACTTTGGCTTGTTAACGCCATCGATCCATAACCAGCAGTTAGGCACTTGTGTGACAGGAACCCAAGCCTTGAATTGCGGATTCACCTTAAACGGGTAGTCGTGATCGTCGAGAAAAACGGTTAACAGCTCGCCAGAGTGAATCAACATCGCATCAAGTTTAAAGCGTGCCAGCACCTGTTGCGCTCGCTGTTGCAGCGTATTGATATGCGCGTGATACAGGGTTTTCAGTGAATCCATGGACTTGTCTCCGATATCGCGAAATTGGCCGCAGTGTAGCACAGCCTCAAGTCTGTTGCCGTGCTGCACTCGCTGTGATCGGCGTATCAAATAAGCAAAGACTCGTTTGCAAAAAATTAACATGCCGCCCACACTCCAACTCATCTGGTATGACCAGATCACCTTTCGCGGTTTCAGGAGACGGACATGCTCTACCAAGGCGATACCCTTTCAGTTCACTGGCTTGATGACGGCATTGCCGAGCTGATTTTCGATGCCCCCGGTTCAGTGAACAAACTCGACACCAAAACAGTTGCCTCACTGGGCGATGCACTCAGCGTGCTGGAGCAACAGCCCGAGTTGCGTGGCCTGCTGCTCACCTCGGCCAAACCGGCATTCATTGTCGGTGCCGATATCACCGAATTCCTGTCGCTGTTTGATGCGCCAGAAGAGAAGCTGAGCCAATGGCTGGCGTTTGCCAACAGCATCTTCAATCGCCTGGAAGATTTGCCGGTGCCGACTGTCGCTGCGATTGACGGCTACGCGCTGGGCGGCGGCTGCGAGTGTGTCCTGGCGACAGATTTTCGCGTCGCGACGCCTGCTGCACGCATCGGCTTACCGGAAACCAAACTGGGCATCATGCCGGGGTTTGGCGGCAGCGTGCGCTTGCCACGTTTGCTCGGCGCTGATAGCGCACTGGAAATCATTGCCGCAGGAAAAGATGTTGATGGCACCAGCGCCCTGCAACTCGGCCTGGTCGATGCGGTCGTGAGCAGCGAAAAGCTACGCGCTGCAGCACTCACAATGTTGCAGGATGCCGTTGCGCAAGGCTGCTGGCAGGCGCGCCGGGCACCTAAACTAGCGCCTCTGAAGCTCAGCCCGATTGAAGCGGCGATGAGCTTCACCATTGCCAAAAGCATGGTGATGCAAACCGCAGGCAAGCATTATCCCGCGCCTATCACCGCGGTGAAAACCATTGAAGCGGCAGCCGGTTTACATCGTGACGATGCATTGAAACTGGAAACCGCTGCATTCGTGCCGCTGGCACAAAGCGATGTGGCGCGCGCGCTGGTCGGTATCTTCCTGAACGACCAATATGTCAAAGGCCTGGCGAAGAAACACAGCAGTGCAGCCGGTGCACCGCAGCAAGCGGCCGTGTTGGGCGCAGGCATTATGGGGGGTGGGATTGCTTATCAGTCGGCATGGAAAGGCGTGCCGGTGAAAATGAAAGATATCAATCCGCAGGCGTTAACACTGGGGATGACAGAAGCCAGTAACTTGCTGAACAAGCAGTTGGAACGCGGCAAGATCAACGGTTCCAAACTGGCGAGCGTCCTCACGACGATTCAACCTACGCTGGATTACGCCGGTTTCGAACGTGCCGATGTGGTGGTCGAGGCCGTGGTCGAGAACCCGCAAATCAAGGCCAAAGTGTTGGCAGAAACCGAGCAACATCTGCGCGATGATGCCGTACTCGCCTCCAACACATCGACCATTCCGATTAGCCAGCTGGCGCAATCGCTGCAGCGTCCAGAAAACTTCTGCGGCATGCACTTCTTTAATCCCGTACCACGCATGCCACTGGTTGAGGTCATCCGTGGCGAGCAGACTTCAGAAGCCACCATCAGTAAAGTGGTGGCCTGGGCCAGCAAGATGGGCAAAACGCCGATCGTGGTGAATGACTGCCCAGGTTTCTTTGTGAACCGTGTGTTGTTCCCCTACTTTGCCGCTTTCAGCCTGCTGCTACGCGATGGCGCTGATTTCCGTCAGATCGATAAAGTGATGGAGAAACAGTTCGGCTGGCCTATGGGCCCGGCCTGGTTGCTGGATGTGGTGGGCATTGATACCGCCCATCACGCACAACAGGTCATGGCGCAAGGCTTCCCTTCCCGCATGCAGAAGGATTACCGCGACGCGATTGATGTGCTGTTTGAAGCCAAACGTTACGGCCAGAAAAACGGCCTGGGCTTTTACAGCTGGGAGCAAGATAAAAAAGGCAAAGCCCAGAAGAAAACCGATCCGGCTGTTGATGCGCTGCTGGAACCGATTTGCGAGCCGAAACGCGTGTTCAGTGATGAGGACATTGCTAACCGTATGATGCTGCCAATGCTCAATGAAGTGGTGCGCTGCCTCGAAGAGAAGATTATCGCCTCACCGGCTGAAGCCGATATGGCGCTGGTGTACGGCCTCGGTTTCCCTCCGTTCCGAGGGGGTGCCTTCCGCTATATGGATACGCTCGGCCTTAGCAATCTGGTTGATCAAGCCAAACGCTACACCCCACTCGGCCCGTTGTATGCGGTACCTGAACTATTAGTGCACAAAGCGCATCAGCATCAAAGCTGGTATCCCGCAGCCCAACCGATTGACGAAGCGACACTGCAAAGTGCCTGAGGTAAAGAATATGGAAAAGGTAGTCATAGTTGATGCGGTACGTACACCGATGGGCCGTTCAAAAGGCGGCGCGTTTCGTCAGGTACGCGCGGAAGATCTCTCGGCGCATCTGATGCGCGAATTGCTGAGCCGCAACCCCGGCGTTGATCCGGCCTCTCTGGATGACATCATTTGGGGATGCGTGCAGCAGACGCTGGAACAGGGCTTCAACATTGCGCGTAACGCAGCACTGCTGGCCGAAATTCCGCACCGCGTGCCAGCCAGCACGGTGAATCGCTTGTGCGGTTCGTCAATGCAGGCGCTGCACGATGCGGCACGCGCCATTATGGTGGGCGATGCGCACAGCTGTTTGATTGGCGGCGTCGAACATATGGGCCATGTGCCCATGAGCCACGGCGTTGATTTCCATCCGGGTTTGGGCCGCACCGTGGCAAAAGCCGCAGGCATGATGGGATTAACCGCTGAAATGCTGGCGCGCATGCATCACATCACCCGTGAGCAACAGGATGCCTTTGCGCTGCGTTCACATCAGCGCGCCTGGGCTGCGACCCAACGTGGCGATTTCAAACGTGAAATCGTGCCGACCTATGGCCACGATGCCGACGGCGTATTGAAACGCTATGAAACGGATGAAGTGATCCGCGAAGATACCACGCTGGAAGGGTTGGCTGCGCTGCGTCCCGCGTTTGATCCGGTCAACGGCACCGTTACGGCGGGTACATCATCGGCACTCTCCGATGGCGCGGCTGCCATGTTGATCATGAGTGAAAGCCGCGCCCGCGAACTCGGCCTGACCCCGCGTGCACGTATCCGCAGCATGGCGGTGGTCGGCTGTGATCCATCCATCATGGGTTACGGTCCGGTGCCGGCCAGCAAACTGGCACTGAAGCGTGCCGGATTAAGCGTGCAGGATATTGATCTATTTGAGCTAAACGAAGCCTTTGCCGCGCAGACACTGCCGTGCCTTAAGGATTTGGGATTGCTGGATCAGCTTAATGAGAAAGTGAATTTGAATGGCGGCGCGATTGCGCTGGGGCACCCACTCGGATGCTCGGGGGCGCGTATCAGCACGACGCTGCTCAATCTGATGGAACGTCGTGATGCGCAATTTGGTCTGGCGACCATGTGTATTGGCTTAGGCCAGGGGATCGCGACGGTGTTCGAACGCGTTTAATACGTTGAAGCACGTGTTCCCGCCCTTTCGGGCGGGCTTTTTTACTCAGATAAAGGCAAACGCATCGCCAAACATCTGCGCTTCAACCGCACCACGTTCCGCACAAAAACGCTCGCGCGCTATCTTTGCCATTTCGAAACGACCCGCAATATAGATATCGTGCTCGCTGAGAGTTTCATAGTCCTGCATCACGGCGGTCAACACCGTGCCACTACGTCCATCCCAACCCTCTGCGGGTTGTTCTACCACCGGAATCACCTTGAGATGAGGATGCTTGACCGCCAACGCGTTCAACTCATCCAGATCGTACAAATGCATCAATTCCCGGCCGCCCCAGTAGATGGCGATATCGCGGTCTGGCTGCTGCGCCAGTGCCGTCAGCAGAATCGAACGTGCATAGGAGAAACCGGTGCCGCCCGCGATCAGAATAATGGGGCGATCGCTGTCTTCACGCAGCCAGGCATCGCCATGCGGCATATCCACGGTGATTTGACGATCGTTTTTGATGCGATCCATCACCGCCATCGCGTAGAGGTTAAGATCGGAAGCGCCGATGTGCAGCTCAACAATGTCTTTTTCCATTGGCGTTGAAGCCAGCGAAAACGGACGCTTATCGCGCTCATCCATCACCACCATCAGATATTGCCCTGCGCGGAAGCTAAAATCCGCGGCCGGAATCAAACGGACGCGGTACACCGTGTCCGTAATCGCTTCGACAGAAGTCACTTTGCAGCTTAACGTCGTCATACGTGCCCTTTTTTATGGTTTTCTGCCGCCTTTAGCGCTGCGGCGGCTCGGCAAAGATAGCTAACTCATCCCAAATTGCATCAATGCGCGCGGTCACTGCCGGATCTTTCACAATCGGCGTGCCCCACTCACGAGTGGTTTCACCGGGCCACTTGTTGGTGGCATCGAGCCCCATCTTCGATCCCAGACCGGAAACCGGTGAGGCGAAGTCGAGATAATCGATAGGCGTGTTCTCCACCATCACGGTATCACGCGCCGGATCCATCCGCGTGGTAATGGCCCAAATCACGTCGTTCCAGTCGCGTGCGTTAACGTCGTCGTCGCATACGATCACAAACTTGGTGTACATAAACTGGCGCAGGAAAGACCAGACGCCAAACATCACGCGTTTGGCATGCCCGGCATACTGCTTCTTGATCGTCACCACCGCGAGGCGATACGAGCAACCTTCCGGCGGCAGATAGAAATCGACAATCTCCGGGAACTGCTTAATCAGAATCGGCACCAGCACTTCATTCAGCGCCACACCCAATACCGCAGGTTCATCCGGCGGACGACCGGTATAGGTTGAATGATAAATCGGGTTACGGCGTTGCGTTACGTGCGTCACGGTAAACACCGGGAAGCTATCTACTTCATTGTAGTAGCCTGTGTGGTCGCCGTAAGGGCCTTCTGGCGCCATGTCACCCGGTTCGATGTAACCTTCTAAAACGATCTCTGCGCTGGCTGGCACTTCAAGATCGTTAGACAGGCACTTCACCACCTCGGTTTTATTACCGCGCAGCAAGCCAGCAAAAGCATATTCCGACAACGTATCGGGTACCGGCGTCACTGCGCCCAGAATCGTGGCCGGATCGGCACCCAGCGCCACGGACACCGGGAAGCGTTCGCCCGGATGGGCTTTGCACCACTCCTGGAAATCCAGCGCGCCGCCGCGATGCGACAGCCAGCGCATGATCACGCGGTTTTTGCCGATCACCTGCTGGCGATAAATACCCAGATTCTGACGTTCCTTATGCGGACCACGCGTGACGGTTAAGCCCCAGGTAATCAACGGCGCGGCATCGCCCGGCCAGCACTTCATCACCGGAATGCGCGACAGATCGACATCATCACCGCTGAAGACTTCTTCCTGACAAGGTGCATTGCGCAGGCGCTTAGTCGGCATGTTCAGCACTTGTTTGAACTGCGGCATCTTATCGAACAGATCGCGGAAACCTTTTGGCGGCTCGGGTTCTTTCAGAAACGCCAGCAGCTTGCCCACTTCGCGCAGGGCACTGACTTCTTCCTGTCCCATGCCCATTGCCACGCGCTTGGGAGTACCGAACAGGTTGCACAATACGGGCATGTCGTACCCTTTCGGGTTCTCAAACAGCAGCGCCGGACCGCCGGCACGCAGAGTGCGATCGGCAATTTCGGTCATCTCCAGCTCAGGATCGATCTCCTGAGTGATGCGCTTTAACTCGCCGCGCTGCTCTAGCAACGCGAGGAAGTCTCGTAAATCCTGATATTTCATGCGGCGTTAGCTTCCAGCCAGAGTGAATTGGCCATTATAGGTCTGATTCACGCTGGCGTGTTGTGGTTTGTGGTTCAAGCTGGCTGACAGGAGAAAGGCACCAGCGATTGAATGGCCAGCACATCGTGATGTGCGGCGATTGGCTCACCATGACGGAACACTTTAAAGTCTTCGCCGCGCGCGCTGTAGTAACGCAGGCGGTTTTCACTGACGTGCAGGAAACTGGCTTCTCGCAGGGCGATCACCGACTCATGTGGATTGACGGCGCAGAACTCCGCCAGACGCTCATCTCGCGTCTCCCCCATATGCCCGCTGACGTGAGCATCCAGATAGTGCGGATTGATCTGCACCGGGAACAGGCCTAATGCAGGCAAAACCACGCTGCTGCGCACCGGCATATCGTTGGTGGTACGGATCGATGGCGTCGCCACATTACAACCGGCACTCCATCCGACATAAGGCACATCACGTTCGCGCACAGCACGCTGAATCGCCACGATCAGCCCCTGCTCGTGCAGCATCTGATTGAGGAACCAGGTGTTGCCGCCGCTTACCAGAATCATCTCCGCCTGTTCAATCGCTGCCACCGGGGAGTCAAACTCATGCACGGTGCGCACCTGAATACCCAATGAGTCAGACAGGTCTTGTGCACGCTGCGCATGGTCGCCACGAATAATGGCATAAGGCACCAGCACCGCCGATGTAATGCCGCGCTGCGCAATCATCGCGTGCAGTTGGGGGTGAGCGTAGCTCAGCAGTGGCGCATCATCAGCCACTTTGCCGTTGCTTAATAAGAACAGTTCCATCAGCCAGTCCTTTTTCAAATTCAAGCGAAAGATGGGGAAGGAGTCTGATACAGATGGTCATCAGCCGTCAATTTTCTTGCAAGAAAGCGTTAATAAGCCGCACCAATCGGAAAATTCGTAGTGATTTTTATTTCACAGCCGCGTTTCCACTGGCCGATGCGCTATAACTCTGACAGCAGGTTTGTTATTCTTAGCGTCCAATATTTGGGAGCAGTTATGGAATCCTGGTACTTACTCTATTGCAAACGTGGACAGCTGTTGCGCGCGAAAGAGCATCTTGAGCGGCAGGAGGTGAATTGCCTCAGCCCGATGATCGCTCTGGAAAAGATTGTGCGCGGTAAACGCACCACGGTGAGTGAGCCGCTGTTTCCCAACTATCTGTTTATCGAATTCGATCCGGAAGCGATTCACACCACCACCATCAGTAGCACGCGCGGCGTCAGCCACTTTGTGCGCTTTGGCGCGCAACCGGCAACGGTCTCCAGCGAAGTGATTGAAGCGCTGCAAACCGATGTGCCGCAAATTATGCTGGATCCAGAAACGCCACAAAGCGGTGATGAAGTGATCATCACCGAAGGGACTTTTGAGGGGCTGCGCGCTATTTTTGCCGAGCCTGATGGCGAAACCCGCTCGGTGTTACTGCTTAACCTGCTCAACAAACAAGTGATGCGCAGCGTCGACAACAAACAGTTCCGTAAGCTTTAAACCAGTTTAAACAGCTGACGTGCGTTGTGATTGACCTGCGCACCCAGCGCTTCAGCCTCTTCCCCACGCCAGTTCGCCACCTGCTGCACAATATGCGGCAGGAAACAGGGCTCGTTTCGACGCGAAGGCGGCCGTGGATGCATATCACGCGGGAGCAGATAAGGCGCATCGGTTTCCAGCAGCAGACGCTCGGCTGGAATCAATGGCAGCATCTCACGCAATTCCAGGCCACGACGTTCATCGCACACCCAGCCGGTAATGCCCACCGATAAGCCCAAGGCCAGGCACGATTCCAGTTCATCACGCGTGCCGGTAAAACAGTGTGCCACCGCGCCCGTCAATTTCGGCAGCCACGGCTCCAGCACTGCAACAAAACGATCGTGTGCTTCGCGGCAGTGGAGGAACACCGGCAGTTGTAACTCTGCTGCCAGCGCCAGCTGTGCATCAAAGGCATACTCCTGCTGGTCGTGCGCCGAGAGATTGCGGTTAAAATCGAGGCCGCATTCACCGATGGCCACCACTTGCTCACTCTCTGCCAGACGGCGCAGCGTGTTCGCCGTCTCTGCCGACCATTCACTGGCGTGATGCGGATGCACGCCGGCTGTAGACCAGCAGTAGCCAGG
Organism: Pantoea sp. Taur; assembly: GCF_009830025.1. Taxonomy (NCBI): domain Bacteria; kingdom Pseudomonadati; phylum Pseudomonadota; class Gammaproteobacteria; order Enterobacterales; family Erwiniaceae; genus Pantoea; species Pantoea sp. Taur. The sequence goes on along the minus strand of NZ_SZZZ01000011.1, from coordinate 176,610 downwards.
ATGCTGTGCCGCGAGCTGACGCGCCTGCTGGCTCTCCAGCGCATTGGTGCCGGTAATCAGCAGGCCGGTGACGCCTGCTTCGCGCGCGCGTTTAACCACCTGATCGCGATCTTTTGCGAATTGCGTGCTGGTCAGGTTTACACCGATATCAAACATGTCTTCTCCCAAATAAAAACCGCCCAATGTGTGGGCGGTTTAGATTCTTAACGCTCATCCCGCTCGCGTGCGGGAATGCCTTGTCAGGATTCGGTATTCTGTTCCTCATCCTCTGAATCTGACGCCTTGCGCCCTTTACCCACATAGTAACGGGAGAAGAATACGCCGACTTCAAACAGGCAGTACATCGGAATAGCGAGCAAAGTTTGCGAGAAAACATCCGGCGGTGTGAGCAGCATCCCAACAACGAACGCGCCAACCAGAATGTAGGGGCGTTTCTTTTTCAAATCCTCTGGCGAGGTAATGCCGGTCCAGCACAGCAGAACAATCGCAATCGGTACCTCAAACGCTACGCCAAACGCCATGAAGAGAGTCATGACGAAGTCGAGATAATTGGTGATATCAGTAGCAATGGTGACGCCCTGTGGCGCGGTTTTGGCAAAGAAGCCAAACGCCAGCGGGAACACGATGAAGTAAGCGAAAGCCACGCCAACGTAGAACAGCAGCGTACTGGAGAACAGCAGCGGCATCACTAGCTTACGCTCATGGCGATACAGCGCAGGCGCCACAAAAGCCCACACCTGATACAAGATCACCGGCACCGCAAGGAACACCGAAACAATGATGGTGAGCTTAATGGGGGTGAAGAACGGTGAAGCCACGTCAGTGGCGATCATGCTGGCACCGGCCGGCATCTGGCTAATCAGCGGCGAAGCCACTAAGTGATAGATGTCGTTGGCGAAATAAACCAGGCACAAAAAGATAGCAAACACCGCAATAATGCAGTTCAGCAAACGCTTACGCAGCTCAATCAGGTGGCTGATGAGCGGTTGGGTATCTTCAACGGCCATGTTTATCTTTCATCTTTTACGGTGGGGGTGGGCGTCGCATTCTGCGCGGTATTAACAGGTGCCGCAGCCTCTGCTGTTACCGGTTGAGGTTTCTGAGCCGGTGCGCTGGCCGGGTGCTCTGCCGCCGCTGGCTGAGGTGCCTGAGCCGGTGCGCTAGCCTGATGCTCTGCCGCCGCTGGTTGAGGTGCCCGAGCCGGAGCGCTTGCCTGATGCTCTGCCGTCACTGCCTGAGGTGCCTGAGCCGGTGCGCTAGCCTGATGCTCTGCCGCCGCGGGGGTGACCGGAGGCTGGCTTACCGGTGCAGAAGAGGTGCCTGCAGACGACGGTTGATGAATGGTGTTCGCTTCATCTTCCGCTTTCTCGATATCGATGCTCTGCTGTACAGAACGCTTCATCGAATCGGCGGTTTTACGCAACTCTTCCATCGACTCTTTCAGTTCCGGTGACAGTGAGCCACGGCCCGCTTCCTCAACCTTTTTCAGGCTGTCCTGCAATTCCTGCAGTTTCAGCTCCTGCGCCAGTTCGTTTTGCACGTTAGCAGCCAGGGAGCGAATCGCCCGAATCCAGCCCACGACGGTTTTCACCGCAACCGGTAATCGTTGCGGGCCAAGAACGATCAGCCCGATAACGAACACCAATACCAGTTCACTAAAACCAATATCGAACACAGTTAACCCTTACTTGTCCCGGGCGTCGTCTTTACTCGCCGAGGTTTGCTGTTTGTCTGCCAGAGTCTTGGCGTTGAAGTCAGCGTCCTGCTCTTTCGGTTGATCCTTTTTATCGTCCTCATCGCCCATGGCTTTTTTGAAGCCACGAATAGAAGAACCTAAATCCGAACCCAGGTTGCGAAGTTTATTGGTACCGAACAGAAGTACAACAATGACGGCAATGATGATCAATTGCCAAATACTGATACCGCCCATGAGATATGCCTCTAATATTCTGTGAAAAACTCTGAATTGAAACGCACAGAAAGCCCGTATGAATTCGGGCTTTAGCCTGCGACATTACGCGATTTGCACCAGTCAAACAATCAGTTTGTCTTGCGCCAGCCTATCAGCCAGGTGACGATGCCAGCGGCCATTAGTAAGGCTGGGAAGAAATCCCAGTCGGGTCGACTTAACAGCACCGCGGTGCCACTTAATAACAGTGTAGCCCCTACGCCAAACAGATAACGTGCCTTGTGATGGCGCGTACGTTGCGCATTCATATCGCTGACCAGTTTATCGACGCTGTGCTGCAATAATTTATGCTGACGCATGCTGTCGTAGAACAGTTCAGGCAACTCCGGCAGTTTTTCAGCCCAGAATGGCGCCTTCTCTTTCACTGCGCGCAGAATCGCAGGAATGCCGATCTGATCTTTGATCCAGTCTTCGAGGAATGGCTTCGCGGTTTTCCACAGATCGAGCTGCGGATAAAGCTGACGGCCAATGCCCTCAATGTAGAGCAGCGTTTTCTGTAACAGCACCAGTTGCGGCTGCACTTCCATATTGAAGCGACGCGCGGTGTTAAACAGGTTAAGCAGCACGTGGCCAAATGAAATCTCAGCCAGCGGCTTCTCGAAAATCGGCTCGCAGACGGTACGAATGGCGAACTCAAAATCTTCAACATTGGTATCCGGCGGTACCCAGCCTGAATCCACATGCAGTTCTGCCACTTTACGGTAATCACGGTTAAAGAAGGCGATGAAGTTTTCCGCCAGATAGCGCTTATCTTCTTTATTCAACGAGCCGACAATGCCGCAGTCAATCGCGATGTACTGCGGATCTTCTGGATGGTCATAGCTAACGAAGATGTTGCCGGGGTGCATGTCAGCATGGAAGAAGCTATCGCGGAACACCTGGGTGAAGAACACCTGCACGCCGCGTTCTGCCAGCAGCTTCATGTTGACACCATGCTTCTCCAGCGTCGCCACATCAGAAATCGGAATGCCGTAAATACGTTCCATCACCATCATCGATTCGCTGCAGTAATCCGAGAACACTTCCGGCACATACAGCATCGGACTCTGCTCAAAGTTACGACGCAGCTGAATGGCGTTCGCCGATTCGCGCAGCAGATTGAGTTCATCAATCAGGGTCTTTTCGTAATCGCGCACCACTTCAACCGGGCGCAGACGACGACCATCCGGCAACAGACGAGGAACCCAATGCGCCATGCGGTAAATCAGCTTCATATCCGCTTTGATCACCGGCAGGATGTCCGGGCGGATCACCTTGATCACCACGTCTCGGCCGTTGGATTTCAGCGTAGCCGTATGCACCTGCGCAATCGAAGCAGAAGCCAGCGGCTTGATATCAAAGTCGTCAAACCAGGTGTCGACAGGACCGCCAATGGATTGTTCAATCTGCTGCTGGGCTTTCAGCCCATCAAAAGGCGCCACGCGATCCTGCAACACCGCCAGTTCATCGGCGATGGCCGGTGGGAAGAGATCGCGGCGCGTCGAAAGCATCTGACCAAATTTGATCCACACTGGACCAAGTTGCTCCATTGCCAGACGAATGCGCACGCCCGTCGATTCATTTTTGTGCTTGTTAGGGATCCAGAAAATACAACGTCGCCAGATACGAAGCGGCAACGTGATGCGCATTTGAGGGATCAGTTCATCAAGCCCGTAAGTCAGAAAGACCTTGATGATGAAGTATAAGCGCCGAATTTCTCCCAGCGTCATTTCGCCTCCAGCTGTGCTAAACGCGCTTCGAGCGCATTAAGCGAACGTTCCATCGCTTCAACCTCTTCACAGAACCACGCCAGCTCCAGTGCACCGGGCGCAACCCGCCACTCTTCCGTCAGCACCTGACCGAGATAATCCTGCCGACGTGTCACCTGTCGCTGCACAAATTTCAGCGCCTGCTGAGCAGCCTGACTGACACCCTGCGCGGCAATGTCGCCGATCCACGGCGCCAGATACTCGGCTGGATCGAGCTCAGCGAGATCCATTAGCGCAGAGAATTGCTGAACCACTTGCAGATCGCCTTCCACGTCCAGCTCACCGCTACGGATCAAACTGGTCAGCTGCTGGCGATCGCGCAGTTTCGGCAAGGTGCTGAGGCGCAGGCTCACGCTACAGTCGCTGCTGTCCTGCCAGTCACTCAGCACATCCAGCTGCGATTCGCTAAACACTAGCACCAGCGGGAAATCCAGTTCCTGCAGGCGCAGCATCAGCACTTTACCTGCCAGACGTTGACGCGCGGCTTTCAGGCTACGATCACGATACAGAACACGATTGAGGGCGGTTTCAAGGCCGCCCGTGATTAGCGGGGTAAAAGTCATGATCAATCAGAACTTAAAGCCGCGATGCAACGCCACAATACCGCCGGTCATGTTGAAGTAGGTGGTATTTTCAAAACCCACATCGTTCATCATCGCCTTCAGGGTTTCCTGATCGGGATGCATACGAATCGATTCTGCCAGATAGCGATAGCTATCGGCATCCTGCGCCACCAGCTGCCCAATACGCGGCAGGATGTGGAAGGAATAGGTATCGTAGGCTTTGCTCAGCGGTTCCAGCAGCGGTTTGGAAAACTCGAGCACCAGCAAGCGTCCGCCTGGTTTCAGCACCCGGTACATCGAGGCCAGTGCCTTCTCTTTTTCGGTGACGTTACGCAAACCGAAAGAGATGGTGATGCAATCGAAATAGTTATCCGGGAACGGCAGCGCTTCGGCGTTGGCCTGCACATAGCTGACGTTGCCTGACACGCCCATATTGCGCAGCTTCTCGCGGCCCATCTTCAGCATCGAGCTGTTGATATCCGCCAAAACAACCTGACCCGTCTCGCCCACCAGGCGAGAGAATTTTGCTGTCAAATCACCGGTGCCGCCGGCCAGATCCAGCACACGCTGACCACGACGCACGCCGCTGCTGTCGATGGTAAAACGCTTCCAGACACGATGGATGCCAAACGACATCAAATCGTTCATCAGGTCATATTTTGCCGCTACGGAATGAAACACGTCCGCGACTTTATCGGCCTTTTCGCTTTTCGCGACGGTCTGAAAGCCAAAATGGGTAGTTTCCTGCTGTGATTCATCTGCCATCGGGTTTACCTGTTCCACAAACAATTCTTGCCGAAGTGTATCAGAGTCGCGCTACGCGAGCACGCGACCACCGTGCTATTCGTTGATGCGGCGCAGTGAAGCGGTGGGAGAATCTGCCACATTTTCATTGGGCTCGGGATCGTCCGCCCAATCTTCGCCCGCTTCTTCCGGCTGCGCTTGTTCGACCAATTGGGGATTGATCGGCCGTTTAATCTCTACGCCTAACGCGCGGAAGGATTCGCTTTGCGCAATCAAATTGCCGCGCCCTTCTGACAGCTTTTTCATCGCCTGATGATAACTCTGCTGCGCTTTATCGAGGCTGTGACCGATACCGCTCATATCATCCACAAACAGCCGCATTTTATCGTACAACCGCGTAGCTCGGTCGGCGATGCGTTGCGCATTGCGACTCTGATGCTCATAACGCCACAGGTTGTTGATGGTGCGCAACGCCACCAATAATGTCGTAGGGCTTACCAGCATGATGTTCTGCTGCAGCGCTTCGCTGATCAGCTCTGGCTGCCGATCAATCGCCAACAAGAACGCGGGCTCGACCGGAATAAACATCAACACATAATCCAGAGAGCGTAAACCGGGCAATTGTTGATAATCTTTTCGCCCCAGCAGCCGAATATGGCCGCGCATGGCGTTAACGTGCTCCTGGATCGCCTGCTCGCGCGTGGCTTCATCTTCCGCGTTGAAATAGCGTTCGTAAGCCACCAGCGTCATTTTGGCGTCAATCACCACATCCTTGCCCTGCGGTAACCGCACGATCACATCCGGTTGCATCCTGCCCTGCTGCTCCAGCTGCACGCTGACCTGCGTCTGATATTCATAACCTTCGCGCAGACCGGAGGCTTCCAGCACCCGCGCCAGCACCACTTCGCCCCAATTGCCCTGGATTTTATTGTCGCCTTTTAGCGCTTTGGTGAGGTTGACCGCTTCCTGCGCCATTTGCGCGTTCAGCTGCTGCAGTTGACGAATTTCATGGGCCAGCGTGTGGCGTTCGCGGGCTTCCTGGCCAAAGCTATCCGTCACCTGGCGACGGAAACCATCCAGCTGTTCGCGCAGCGGACCAATCAGCCCGTTGAGGCTTTGCCGATTCTGCTCATCCACCCGACGTCCGCTGTTTTCAAAGATGCGGTTGGCCAGATTTTCAAACTGTGCGCTGAGACGCTGTTCGCTGTTAGTGAGCAGGCGCTGCTTCTCTTCTGCGCCAAAACGCGTCTCTTCTAAACGGATGGTGACTTCACGCAGTTCAGCTTCTTGCGCACTGTTCACTTCCAGCTGATTACGCAATTCCCGGCTGAGCTGCTCGCTCTCACCACGCCAGTAATCGAGCTGTTGCAGCCGTTCCTGTGCCCCGCTGAGCGTGCCATGCAATTGCCGCAGTTCTTGCTCGCGCTGCTGAATTTGTTGTTGTAACTGTTCGAGCTGCTGCTGCTGACGCTGTTGCGCCTCTTCCAGCAGGCGGCGTTCGGTGGTGAAGCTGGCGTGCTGGTGCCCGGCACGCAACTGGGCCAAAATCCAGCCGAGGCCCAGTCCGGCCAGCGCCAGCGCACCGCTAATGATAAGTTGCTGATCCATAATCCCCCCGCGGATCGTTTCGCTGAGGGAAAAGGTAAGTCGCTACTGTATGAATGTCCAGACAGTTGTGTAGCTGGCTGATGATTTACAGCGCTTTCACCGTCAAATCACCCGCCTTCCACGCATCAATCAGGAAAAACGGCATCGGCAACAGCCATTCACTGCCCTTTACTTTGGCGGGATAGCACCAGCTTTGTCCGTTGTGAGTGAGTTCAACCTGCTGCCAGCCGTTATCAACATTCTCCACCTTGCCCGCCATGCTGGAATACCCTGCGTTGCTGCCGACGTGAAAACGCTCGGTTTGCCAGCGAATTGGCGGATGTGCGGGCCACGCCTGGGCATGATGGAATCGGAAGATGTCGTCATGATTCAGCAGGCTTTCGCGCACCGTCGGCCACAACGCCACTTTGAGGAAGTATTGATCGGTGAAGCGTTCACTGCCGCTGTACTGGGCGATAAAGTCGCGTATCTGCTGTTCAACGTTGTGGAATACGCCATGACAGCCGCCCCACATGCCTGCCAGCAGCAGTTCGGTATGCGTAAAGTAGTCACGCATGTGATGGAACCAGCAGGGCGATTGCAGCCAGGCTTCTACCGCCGCCACTTCACGCTCCGACAGCAGGGAGTCCGCATCTCGCACGATATAACGCTTTACGCATGGATCATCCATCACCAGAAAGCGCCACAGCGTCGGGAATATGGTCTTCTCATGTGACATATCCACTAACTGGACATTTGACTGCTTCAGACGCTGCCAGACGTGTTGCGGCACGCTGTCGTCAAGATAGATGCGACACATCCAACCGGGATAGAACTCGCGCGCAACGTCGATATTTTTGATCAGCGTTTCACAGTAGCGTGGTTGGCCACCATACAGACTGAAAGAGATGATATTTTCAGTTGGATTGGTGGGATTGAAAGACGGCGGTGCTTCTGCGGGATACGCCACTGTGTGGCCCTGACGAAAGATCGCGTCAGACTTCTCCAGCGACTCACGGCCGTAACGTGCCACTTCATCGTGCTTTTCCAGCCAGCCACACACTTCGGTTAAGCCATCGAGCCAGGTGTCGGAAGCCTGCGCACGCTGCGCTGCCGATGCCTGATAGATCTTTTGATAAGTTTTGTAGGATTTTTTGTACTCCCCCACGCGCATTAGCGTCAGCGCATAGTCACTCAGTACCTGCATGTTTTGCGGCATGACGCGCAAAACCTCTTCACAGCACTGACGTGCCACGGGGAAATCAGAGGTCGCCATCGCCTGGCGGAAACGCGCTGCCACGCTCTCAATGCGAGACTGAGCAGCCGTGGAAGGATGATTAAAGGCAGGACGCGGAGCAGAAACCGTTTTGCGCATAGTTGTTTTCTCAGTATCAGCTGAAAAACGTGCGCAATGTGATGGCAGCAGGGAATTCCTTATCCGTAATACCTGCTGCCTTGCGCACTAAATTAAGCGACGCGCGGCTTCTACAACAATTTTCACCGCATCGCTTTCGGTCTGTTTCATGGTCGCGGCATCCGGGATCTCTTTTTGCGTACGGTTAACGATAACACCCGCCACCATGCCCGCTCGCAGCCCCTGACTGGCGCACATGGTTAACAGTGTAGCGGATTCCATCTCATAGTTAAGAACCCCCATTTGCTGCCACTCTTGCATTGAGCCCTGGAAGCGATTCACCACACGTCCTGAGAACGTGTCGTAACGTTCCTGCCCCGGATAGAAGGTGTCAGATGAAGCGGTGATACCAATGTGCGTTTTGGCACCGCAGGCTTCTGCTGCGGCCACCAGCGCGGTGGTGCAGGTGAAATCGGCCACTGCCGGGAACTCCATCGGCGCAAAGTGCAGGCTGGCACCGTCAAGACGCACCGAAGCAGTAGTCACCAGCACGTCGCCTACATTGATATTCGGCTGGATCGCCCCGGTCGTGCCCACACGCAGGAAAGTGCGCACGCCGAGCTGCGCCAGTTCTTCCACGGCAATAGAGGTCGATGGTCCGCCGATCCCGGTAGAACAGACCACCACCGGCTTGCCATCCACTTCCGCCAGGTAAGTGGTGAATTCACGGTGCGAAGCCAGATGCTGCGGATTATCCATCAGCGCAGCGATTTTTTTCACACGCTCCGGATCGCCGGGAACGATAGCCAGTGTGGCTCCTTTCAGATCGGCTTTAGTGATACCAAGGTGGAAAACGTCAGACTGGGCCATAACAGACTCCTGATAGATAAGGGATATGCGTGTCACTCTACGCCAGAGCGCCACATAAATATGTGATTTATTTCACCATCGACAATGAAACTTACATTATCAGAAAATTATTATGTGATTCACATCACACATTGCAGCTCGGCAATTCTGAATTGCTACAAGCGGTGCTGTGTAAGTTCGGGTGGCAGTGTTAATAGAGAAGAAGAACATAAGTACACATCCCTCTGAACCCTACGTCAGCCTTGCTCCCGAAGCAGGCTATAGTTACGTGATTGCGCATTTGCTAGCACGGAGAGAACCATGAAAACCGAAGACAATATGGCACAAAAATCAGTAGCCGGTGGCTTTGCCCCTGCCGTTCAGCCCATCGCCAGCAGCACCATCACCACCGTCAGTGACGCTATTCACACCGGTGAAACTTCTGTTCCCAGCCAGGGAGAAAACCTTCCGGCTTATTATGCTCGCCCCAAATCCTATGAAGGCAAACTACCGGTGATTCTGGTGGTGCAGGAGATTTTTGGCGTTCATGAACATATTAAAGATATCTGCCGTCGTCTGGCGCTGGAAGGCTATCTGGCGGTCGCACCTGAACTCTACTTCCGTGAAGGCGATCCCGGTGACTACAGTGATATCCCGACACTGTTCAAAGAACTGGTCAGCAAGGTGCCCGATTCTCAGGTGCTGTCCGATCTCGATCACGTTGCCAACTGGGCCGCACGCCACGATGGCGATATTCGTCGCATGGCCATCACGGGCTTCTGCTGGGGCGGACGCATCAGTTGGCTGTTCGCCGCGCACAATCCGCAGGTGCGGGCGGCAGCGGCCTGGTATGGTCGGTTAGAGGGTGAGAAAACCCTCAAACAACAAAAACATCCTATCGATGTAGCCGTCGACCTTAACGCACCGGTGCTCGGATTGTACGGCGGTCAGGATGAGAGCATCCCGTTAGAGAGCATTGATAAGATGCGTCAGGCACTGCATGCCGCCAATGCCAAAGCGGAAATCGTGGTGTATCCGGAAGCGGGACACGCGTTTAATGCCGATTATCGCCCAAGCTACCATGCTGACTCAGCCGCTGATGGCTGGGTACGAATGTTGGCCTGGTTTAAGCAGTATGGCGTTGCACCCAACGCGTAATAACAAGGGGCGCTGCAAGGCGCCCCTGATTCTCACGATTAAGCCGATTCCGCGCGCAGCTTTTTCGCGGCGGTCACCATGTTCGCCAGCGCCTGCCGGGTTTCACTCCAGCCACGGGTTTTCAGACCGCAGTCCGGGTTGACCCACAAACGTGCGGGCGGAATGCTTTGCGCCGCTTTGTGCAGCAGATCTTCAATCCATTCGACGCTGGGTACGTTCGGGGAATGAATGTCATACACACCTGGCCCAATTTCGTTCGGGTATTCGAACGCTTTAAACGCATCCAGCAATTCCATATCCGAGCGTGAGGTTTCGATGGTAATCACGTCCGCGTCCAGTGCCGCTATCGATTCCATGATGTCATTGAACTCGCAATAACACATGTGCGTGTGGATCTGCGTTTCATCCTGCGCCACAGCCGCGTTGAGGCGGAAGGCATCCACTGCCCAGGTCAGGTACGCCGCCCACTCCGACTGGTGCAAGGGTAAGCCTTCGCGCAGCGCGGGTTCATCAATCTGGATGATCCCGATCCCGGCTTTTTCCAGGTCTTCCACTTCATCACGCAGCGCCAGTGCAATCTGTTTAGCAAGGGTTTCCCGCGTCACGTCTTCACGCGGGAATGACCAGCACAGAATCGTGACCGGGCCGGTGAGCATGCCTTTCACTGGCTTTTCAGTCAGCGATTGCGCGTACTTCGCCCACTCAACGGTAATCGGCTGCGGACGACTGACATCACCGATGATCACCGGCGGCTTCACACAGCGAGAGCCATAGCTTTGCACCCAGCCATTTTGCGTAAACACGAAGCCATCAAGGTTTTCGCCGAAGTATTCCACCATGTCATTACGCTCTGCTTCGCCGTGCACCAGCACATCCAGCCCGAGCCGTTCCTGTTCGGCAATCGCCTGCTTGATGTGCTCCGCGATGCCGGTGCGATAGTGGCCTCCATCGATATTGCCTTTTTTGAAGTCGAGTCGCAGGCCGCGAATTTCGGTGGTTTGCGGGAAGGATCCAATCGTGGTGGTCGGCCAGGCAGGCAGATTAAAGCGATGGCGCTGCGCTTTGGCACGTTCGTCATAGTGGCTGACGCGCTCAACGTCTTTGGCCTGAATATTCGCCAGACGTGCGCCCACTGCGGCATTGTGCACGCGCGAAGAATGAGAACGGGCACGAATCGGCGCGCTCCACTCCGTCAGCGAGGCCGCATCGTTATTATTGAGCGCCTGGCTCAACAACCTCAGCTCAGCACACTTCTGTAAAGCAAAGGCAAACCAGCTTTTCACTTCCGCATCGAGCCGGGTTTCGACACTGAGATCGATCGGGCTGTGCAGCAGCGAGCAGGAGGAACCAATCCACAGATTTTCACGCTGCCCGACCAGCGGTTGCAGGCGATCGAACCAGCAGCTGAGCTCGGCACGCCAGACATTGCGGCCGTTGATCACCCCGACTGAGAGCAGCCAGTCGGCGGGGAGCTGTTGGTGGATATGCTGGATGTCATCTCTGCCATGCACCAGGTCAACGTGTAAACCTTGAACCGGTAGCGTCTTAATCACGTCGAGATTTTGACCGATGCTGTCAAAGTAGGTCGTCAGTAGCAGTTTCACATGACCTTGCAGCGCATCGTAGGCAGGCTTGAACGCATCACGCCATTCCTGTGGCAGCTCCAGCACCAGCGCGGGTTCATCGATCTGCACCCATTCAATACCGCGCTGATGCAGTTCAGCCAGCACTTGCTGATAGACCGGCAGAATCGCTTTCAGCAACGACAGGCGGTCAAACGGCTCACCTTTGACTTTGCCTAACCACAGGTAAGTGACCGGTCCCAGCAGCACCGGTTTGATCGGGTGACCCAGCGCCAATGCTTCATCCACTTCTTCAAGGAGCTGTGTCCAGCTTAGTGAGAACTGCTGGCCCTGAGTAAATTCCGGCACCATATAGTGATAGTTGGTGTTGAACCATTTGGTCATTTCAGCGGCGGCAGCAGGATTGCCGCTGGGGGCGCGGCCACGTCCCAGACGGAACAGCGTATCGAGATCGACCGATCCATCCTGGTTCTGATGGCGCGCCGGCACATTGCCCAGCATCAGGCTGGTGGTCAGCACATGATCATACCAGGCGAAATCGCCCACGGGCAGCAGATCCACCCCCGCGTCTTTCTGCTGTTGCCAGTGGCGAGCGCGCAGCTCGCGCCCCACGGCCAGCAGCGCTTCCTGTGAGCTGTTACCTGCCCAGTAGCTTTCCTGTGCTTTTTTCAGTTCACGACGCAGACCGACACGAGGGAAACCGAGCGTATGGTTCAGAATGGTCATTTAGTGATCTCCAGATATGCTTAACGGGTCGAGCCCGTTTACGTTCATCCAGCGAGTGACATTGCCGTCCGCTGAACGCCTGAACTGGACGAAAGTCATGTGGCGGTGGCGCTTGCTTGAGATGTTTAGCCGTCCAGATGTTTACACCGCCATAATCTGCGGGTACTGTATGTTCCTCAAGCGCAATTTGTTCAATCTCGATGTGAAGGACTCTCATGATCGAACTCAAACATCTGAGAACGCTGCAGGCGTTGCAGAATACCGGCTCGTTGGCCGCTGCCGCCGCTCAGCTTCATCAGACACAATCGGCGTTATCGCATCAGTTCAGCGATCTGGAACAGCGGCTGGGCTTTCGCCTGTTTGTGCGCAAGAGCCAGCCGTTGCGGTTTACGCCGCAGGGGGAAATCATGCTGCAGTTGGCCGAGCAGATTTTGCCGCAGATTCAGCAGGCGTTGCAGGCATGCCACGAGCCGCATCAGACCACGTTACGCATCGCCATTGAGTGCCACAGCTGCATTCAGTGGCTAACGCCAGCCCTCAATAATTTCCGCCAGAGCTGGCCGCAAGTGGTGGTCGATTTTAAATCGGGCGTGACTTTTGATCCCCAGCCCGCCCTGCAACAGGGCGAACTGGATGTGGTGTTGACCTCCGATATCCTGCCGCGCAGCGGTTTGTTCTATACGCCGATGTTTGATTTTGAGGTACGTCTGGTGCTGGCCCCGGACCATCCGCTGGCGAAGCTGGAACATATCTCACCGGAAGATTTAGCCGATGAGGTACTGATGATCTATCCGGTGCAGCGTCAGCGTCTCGATATCTGGCGTCATTTCCTGCAGCCTGCAGGCATCAGCCCGGCGCTGAAGAGTGTGGATAATACGCTGTTGCTGATTCAGATGGTGTCAGCACAGATGGGTATTGCGGCCCTTCCGCATTGGGTGGTGGAGAGTTTTGAAAAGCAGGGTCTGGTGGTGACCAAGACATTGGGTGAGGGTTTGTGGAGCCGTTTATATGCCGCTGTGCGCGATGGTGAGCAGCGTCAGCCGGTGTTAGAAGCCTTTGTGCGCTTCGCCCGTCAACACGCCTGTGACCATCTGCCGTTTGTGCGCGATGCCGCCCGCCCGGGTTCACTGCAGTCGATTTCTTGATGTTCTCACGGGTGGCTGGTGTCGCCCGTGCTGTTATCCCTGCCCAGCCTGCTCTATAATGCGCCGCCTCAATCCGCGACCAAGAGAGTTTCACCATGACGAGTAACGATGTTCTGCGCAGCGTGCGCTATATGCTTGATTTAAGCGATAGCAAAGTGGTGGAGATTTTTGCCTTAGCGGGCAGTGAAGTGCCGCTGGAGGATGTGCAGGCGTGGATGAAGAAGGATGAGGATGCGGCGTTCCGTAAGTTGCCGGACGTGCTGATGGGCTATTTCCTCAACGGTTTGATTTTCTTCCGTCGCGGTAAGAGTGAAGATGCGCCCGCACCTTCAGTTGAACGCCGTATGAATAACAATATTTTCATCAAGAAGCTGCGTATCGCGTTTGCGCTGAAGACCACGGATATTCCGGTGGTGCTGGAGAAGGCAAACTTTAAGATTTCACAGGCTGAAGTCGGTGCGATTTTCCGCAACCCGGATCATAAGAACTACCGCGAGTGCGGTGACCAGATTCTGCGTAACTTTTTGAAGGGACTGACGATGATGAATCGTCCTGCGGCGCCAGCCAAAAAGGTGTAATCGCTTTTTGATCGGAGTCAGGTCAGATACAGGCCGCTCCGATCACGAAGGAATCTCACATCCCTGTGGATCGGCCTCGCCATCCATGGCTCGGACGCTTCGCACTTCGTAGCGGCCTGTATCTTCCCTTTGGCTTAGGTGCTGCTTTTTCCCAGCACATAGCGCTTCTGCAAGTTCAACGAAACCAGATCAAGGAACGTCTCACTCAGGCATCGCTTTTGGACCCATGTCCCAGCACCCAGCGCTTATGCACGTATAGCGAAGCGAAGATCACAATCGCCCCGGCAATAAAGCTCGGCCAGTGCGGTTTTTCCTGCCAGATCGCCAGATTCACCAGCAAGCCCGCCGGCACGTGCATGTTGTTCATGATGCCCAACGTACCGGCATCGACCTGCGTCGCACCGTAGTTCCACATAAAGTAGCCCAGCCCGGAAGCCGCCACGCCCAGCCAGACCAGAATGCCCCACTGCAGGTTAGTGGTCGGCAGTTTGTTCGGGTTACCCCACAGGCTCCACGCAATGATGGCGATGATCACCGCGCCTAAATAGAACCACGAGAAGGCCGTGTGTTGCGGCATTGGGCGGGTTTCCTGCAAGCGCTTGTAACCAACCATACCAATGGCGAAGCAGATGTTAGCCGCCTGAACCAGCAGCAAACCGAACCAGAAATGATCGCTGACTTTGTCATAGCGAATGATGGCCGCCCCGGCTACCGCCAACAGCGCGCTGAAGGCATAGCCGATTCGCAGCCGACGTCTGCTGAGCAAATCGTAAATCAGCGTGACGTAGAGCGGCGTCATCACGGTAAACAACAGGAATTCTGTCACGCTGAGGTAGGTATAAGCCTCAAAACTCAGCAGATACATGACGCCAAGTTGCAGCATCCCCACCAGCATATACAGCAGGATGGTTGAGGCGCGATAGCCTTTCCAGCGCAGGAACGGCAGGAAGACAATCGCGGCCAACCCAAGGCGCATCAGTACAGAGAACCAGGAGTCAACCTGGCCCGCCAGGTATTCCCCTATCAAACTAAAGGAAAAAGCCCACAAAATGGTGGTAACGATCAGTAACAGCACGGTATTGATCCCAAAATGAACAGTGGCGCTAGTGTAAACAAACTGTCGTGGACGGGCTGAAATATCTGGTTGACGAGTGGTCAAATTAAAATCAAACAAATCGCCGTATCCCCGTCACTCATTGAGATAAGGTCCATTGCTGAAATCAGGTCGCTGGTTGCAGATGCAGTGAATCTGATTCGACACGGCAACGGATTCCCCTTCTAAACCCAAAAGCCCCGACGCTTCATGCGCGAATACCAACATTTCCTGGTTTATATCGCTCTTTAATGTCATCAAACTGTAACAATTGTGTCACACATCACAGTAACGTGGCGTAACCATCACTATCCTTTGCGCGAAATGGAACTTTGGTTTTGTTGTCACGCCAGAGGGCATTTGACCCAACCTGCTGGGAATTTATAAAAATATTGCGCCCTGGAGGGCCGCCTTCATGTTAAGTATCTTCAAACCGGCACCGCATCAGCCGCAAGTCGCTGACGATCGTGTCGATCCGCTCTATCGTCGGCTACGCTGGCAAATCTTCATCGGCATTTTCTTTGGCTATGCCGCCTATTACCTGGTCCGTAAAAACTTTGCGCTGGCGATGCCCTATTTGGTTGAGCAGGGCTTTTCGCGTGGCGATCTTGGCTTTGCGCTGTCCGGAATCTCCATCGCCTACGGTTTTTCCAAGTTCATCATGGGTTCCGTCTCTGACCGTTCAAACCCGCGTGTCTTTTTACCTGCCGGACTGATTCTGGCCGCTGCGGTGATGCTGTTTATGGGCTTTGTACCCTGGGCCACTTCCAGCATCATGGTGATGTTTGTGCTGCTGTTCCTGTGCGGTTGGTTCCAGGGCATGGGCTGGCCACCGTGCGGTCGCACCATGGTGCACTGGTGGTCGCAGAAGGAACGCGGCGGGATTGTCTCAGTATGGAACTGCGCCCATAACGTGGGTGGTGGTATTCCGCCCTTACTGTTTCTGCTGGGTATGGCGTGGTTTAACGACTGGAAAGCCGCGCTCTATATGCCGGCGTTTGGTGCCATCCTCATCGCGATTATTGCCTTTGCCCTGATGCGCGATACGCCGCAGTCTTGTGGTTTGCCGCCGATTGAGGCGTACAAGAATGATTATCCGCCAGACTACAGCGAGGATCATGAGGAGGAGTTGACGGCGAAGCAGATTTTTATGCAGTACATCCTGCCTAATAAGCTGCTGTGGTATATCGCGCTGGCCAACGTGTTCGTTTACCTGCTGCGCTACGGCATTCTCGACTGGTCACCGACCTACCTTAAAGAGGTAAAGCATTTCACGCTGGATAAATCTTCGTGGGCTTACTTCTTCTATGAATATGCGGGCATTCCCGGCACCTTGCTGTGCGGCTGGATGTCGGACAAGGTGTTCAGAGGCAATCGTGGCGCCACCGGCGTGTTCTTTATGACGCTGGTAACCATCGCCACCGTGGTGTACTGGCTTAACCCGCCAGGCAATCCAGGTATCGATATGCTGTGCATGATCGTCATCGGCTTCCTGATCTACGGTCCGGTAATGTTAATTGGTCTGCATGCGCTGGAGTTAGCGCCGAAGAAAGCGGCCGGCACGGCAGCAGGCTTTACCGGTTTGTTTGGTTATCTCGGAGGATCGGTGGCAGCCAGTGCGATTGTCGGTTACACCGTGGATTACTTCGGCTGGGATGGCGGTTTCATGGTGATGATTGCGGGATCGGTGTTGGCGGTGATTTTGTTGCTGCTCACCATGGTCAGCGAGCATAAACATAAGAAACAGATGGCATAACAAAAATGGGCCGGTATCACCGGCCCATTTTTTTAAGCAAGGAACAACTTACGCAACGTGTGCGGCACCGCATCTTCAGCGTTGCTGCCAATCACTTCCAGCGTCGGCAAGGTATCTTTCAACCGCTGATGCGCATTGCGCATAATGCAGCCTTTACCCGCCATGCTCAGCATTTCCACGTCATTCATGCCGTCGCCAAAAGCGATACACTCTTTCAATGAGAAGCCAAGCTGCTTTGATACCGCCTCCAGCGCGTGACCTTTGGATACGCCACCCGCCATCACTTCCAGACAGGTCGGCAGTGAGAAGCTGACGTTAACGCGATCGCCCCAGCGCGCTTCGATCGCCAGCTCCAGCGGCACCAGACGTTCGGGATCGTCGCAGGTAAAGAACACCTTGCTGATGCCGTCGGTTTCAAGCATGCCCGGCTGATAAACCTGATAGTTAAACACCGACTCACGGAAGTAGTCCTGCTCCTCCGGGCGATGGCGGCTCATATACCACTCATCGTCACGATACACGTGCGTCAGGATATGCTCATCGTGGTACTGCAGACCGTAAAGCTCGCTGGCGATATCGGCGTCGAGGTTATGGCTAAACACCAGTTCACCGTCTGCGTTGTGCACGCGAGCCCCGTTGGAAGTAATCATGTACGCCGGAATGCCAAGGTTATCGCGCATCTGGCCTACGTCGATATAGTGGCGGCCGGTGGCGAAAACGAAGTGGACATCTTGCGCCACCAGTTCCTGCAGCGTGGTACGGGCAAAAGGTGTCAGGCGGTGTTCCGGTGAGAGCAGCGTGCCATCCAGGTCGGATGCGACGATGTGGTACATGTAAACCTCTGGTATTGATGTCGGAAAATGAGTTAAACGTGGCGCTCGAAAAAATCGACCACCAGGTTGAGCGCTTCAGCGCGCATGGCGTCTGTTTCAAACAAAATCTCGTGACGCGCGCCTTGAATCACATACGGCACGGTGCCTTCGCAGGGATGTCCTGCGTCGGCCATCGCCGTACAAAAAATATCTTGCGAGCGGTTATCCACCACATCGTCTTCACTGGCCTGCAATACCAGGGAAGGCGTGGTGATTTTCGCCGCCTGGCTGATGATACTGCGTCCGGCATGCACGCCTTCGCGCACCCAATGATAGGTCGGGCCACCGACGCGCAGTCCCGGATCGTCCGCGTAAAAACGCAGGTTGCGCCGATAACGTTCCCGGCTGTGCGTCAGGCGATTAATGCCAAACGGGCTGGCGCGCCAGCGGCCGGTGCCAAGCGCATAGCGTTCGCGAATCGCCGGCAGTTTTTCCGCCCAGTCCAAAATCGGGTGCGCCATCCAGTCAGGCAACGGCAGCACAATGCCAAACATCGGTGCCGAGAATACCGCCGCATGAAAAGCCTGCGGCTGACGCGCCAGAAACAGCGCTAAAATCGCGCCGCCCATCGAATGCGCCAGCACGTAGCGTTGCCGATAATGGTTGCTGACCATCTCTTTCAGATACAGCGTTTCTAAGTCGTCGACATAGTGGCTGAACTCCACCACATGGCCGCGATGCGAGTCCGCCAGCAAGCGATCGGAGCGGCCCTGCCCGCGATGGTCAATAATCACCACGTCATAGCCGCAGTGGAACAGATCGTAAGCCAGTTCCGGGTATTTGATATAGCTTTCGATGCGGCCAGGAACAATCAGGATGACACGGCGATGTTGCGGTGAGGTGAAACGAACATAGCGAATCTTCAGGTTACCGACGCCGGTGAATTCGCACTCTTCACGACGACGCCAGAAGTCGAGCAGCGGACCGGTAGCAAAGGCGGAAAAGCCTTTCTCTCGCCCGAGCCAACGCTGTTTGTGATGCTGCATCCGTCCCCCTGAAAAAAAGCCTCATCGCGCGTCTGTACGCCATAGCGCACCGCGATATTCTGGCGTATTGTGTCACACTTCGTTCACTTCAGGGAATGTCACGCATGACCATTGAATGGTGGTTAACCTACCTGTTGACCACAACTATCCTCAGCCTTTCACCCGGTTCCGGTGCCATCAACACCATGAGCACCGGCATTAGCCATGGCTATCGCGGCGCGGCGGCTTCCATCACTGGCTTACAGCTTGGGCTGGCGATTCACATTGTGCTGGTGGGTGCCGGTTTGGGTGCGCTATTTTCACAATCGATCATGGCGTTTGAAGTGCTGAAGTGGGCAGGCGCCGCCTATTTGGTGTGGCTGGGCATTCAGCAGTGGCGTTCCGCAGGCGGTATTGATCTGGATGCCGTGGCAAAAGCGATGCCGCGTCGTCGCCTGTTCAAACGCGCCATTCTGGTGAATCTCACCAACCCGAAAAGCATCGTGTTTCTCGCCGCACTGTTCCCGCAGTTTATTCAGCCACACCAGCCGCAGTTGATGCAGTATCTGGTGCTCGGTGTCACCACCATCGTGGTCGATATTATCGTGATGATTGGTTACGCCACGCTGGCAACCCGTATTGCGGGCTGGATTAAAGGGCCTAAGCAGATGAAGCTGATGAACCGCACCTTTGGTGGGCTGTTTATGGCCGTCGGTGCGTTGCTGGCAAGTGCGCGCAGAATTGCTTAAGACGTTTTAAAAAACCGCGGCACCGAGGTGATAACCGTCAGTGCCGCAGCTATTTCAAGGTAGTCAGTGCGCAAGTTCTGAAGCACAGATGCTGAACGTAAAGCGCGCGAGCACTGCCCGGTGGCGAAATGGCAAGTAAACCCGATTTAACGCGAGATAATCAGGTGGATGCCGAATCCGGCAAACAGCACACCCGCCATCCCATCGACCCACTTCGCCATACGCTGATACTTATCCCGCATCCACGGTAGTGCAAAAATCGCCGCGACCAGCGTGAACCAGGCAAAGGTCTCACCGATAATCAGCAGGAATAAACCCCAACGCTCCATCGCGCCCACATCATTACCCACAAACAGCGAGAACACGCTGCCGAAATAGATAATCGCTTTCGGGTTCGACAGATTAGTCAGAAAACCTTTCAGGAAACTCATGCCTTTTTTTGGCAGCTCCACCACCGGCGCATCAACCTGCGGGGCTTTATGTTGCTGACGTGCCGAGCGCAGGAGTTGCCAACCCATCCACAGCAGGTACAAACCACCGCCCACCATGATGATTTCATGCAGCCAGGCCATTTTTTGCAGGATCAAATGCAAGCCCATCAGCGCCACACCGGCCCAGATCACGATTCCCAGCGTAATGCCCAACACGCCCATCATCGCCTCTTTACGTGAACGGCTGGCCGCCGTTTGCGACACAAAGAAGAAGTCCGGGCCGGGACTCATCAGCGCAACCAAATGCACCAGCGCGACGGTGGCGAATAACATCAACATGGTTTCTTTCCTTTACTCTTCATCGACATGTTCTTTGATCATCACCAGGAACGGTTTACCAAAACGTTCCAGCTTGCGATGACCGACACCGTTCACGCTCAACATTTCTGACGCGGTAATCGGCATTTGCTCCGCCATCTCAATCAATGTGGCATCGTTAAACACCACATACGGCGGAATGTTGGATTCGTCGGCAATCGCCTTACGCAATTTACGCAGTTTGCCAAATAGCGTGCGATCGTAATTGCCGCTGTGCACTTTCGGCGAGCTGCTGCGGCTCTTCACCGTGACGATACGCGGCACCGCCAGCATCAATGGCACTTCGGCACGCAATACCGGACGCGCCGCTTCCGTTAGCTGTAAAGCGGAGTGCATGGCGATATTTTGCGTCACCATACCAAGATGGATCAGCTGACGCAGCACGCTGACCCAATGCTCCTGGCTCTGCTCACGACCAATGCCGTACACCGGCAATTTGTCGTGCCCGTTATCGCGAACGCGGTGGTTAGTGGAACCGCGCAGCACGTCGACAATATAGCCCATACCGAAGCGCTGGCCGGTACGATAGATGCTGGAAAGCGCCTTCTGCGCCTCCACCAAACCATCATAGCGACGCGGAGGATCAAGGCAGATATCGCAGTTGCCGCACTGCTGCTGACGCCCTTCACCAAAGTAGTTGAGCAGCACTAAACGACGGCAGGTTTGCGCTTCGGCAAACGCGCCCATCGCATTGAGCTTGTGACGCTCAATATCCTGTAACGGGCCGGGCGCCTTCTCCTCCAGACATTTACGGAGCCAGGCCATATCCGCCGGATCGTAAAGCATCATCGCTTCTGCGGGCAGGCCATCACGCCCGGCGCGGCCGGTTTCCTGATAGTAGGATTCGATATTGCGCGGAATATCGAAGTGCACCACGAAACGCACGTTAGGCTTGTTGATGCCCATACCAAATGCCACAGTGGCGACCACAATTTGCAAGTCATCACGCTGGAAGGCTTCCTGCACGTGCGCGCGCTGGGCGCTGTCGATACCGGCGTGATACGCGCCGACACTCAGCCCACGGCTTTGCAGACGCGCAGCCGTGTCTTCCACCTTGGCACGGCTGTTACAGTAAATAATGCCGCTCTTACCGCGCTGCTCTTGCACGTAGCGCAACAGCTGATCGGTGGGTTTGAATTTCTCCACCAGCGTGTAGCGAATATTCGGGCGGTCAAAGCTGCTGATTTGAATCAGCGGATCGTCCATCTGCAACAGATGGGCGATGTCGTTACGCGTGGTTTCATCGGCGGTTGCCGTCAGCGCCATCACCGGCAGATCCGGGAAACGCTGACGCAGTTGACCAATCGAGCCATATTCCGGGCGGAAATCATGGCCCCATTGCGAGATACAGTGCGCCTCATCCACCGCCAACATCACCGGATTCCACTGGTGCAGGCTGTCGAGGAAGTTATCCATCATCAGACGTTCAGGCGCGATATACAGCAGTTTCAGCTTGCCGGTACGGCAATCCGCAAAGACCTGTTGCTGCTGCTCACGCGTTTGTGTCGAGTTAAGACACGCCGCTGCCACGCCGTTGGCCAGCAATTGATCGACCTGATCTTTCATCAGTGAGATCAGCGGTGAAACCACCAGCGTCAACCCTTCGCGCACCAGCGCCGGGATTTGATAGCACAGCGATTTCCCGCCGCCGGTCGGCATCACCACCAGACAATCACGCCCGGCAAGAGCGGTTTCGATGATGGTTTGCTGACCGGGACGAAATTGCTGGTAGCCGAAGGTATCTTGTAATACCTGCTGCGCCAGCATTTCCTGATTAAGCACTGCCGATGTTGCCACGGTAATCCTGTTTTTCTGACTGGTTAGAACAGATCGTTAAGTGTTACGCCCACGCCAAAACGGGTCTGGCGGTGGTTATAGTCGATAAGCGATTCACCATACCCGCTGAACAGCTGGGTGTAAAAGCGCACATGTTCAGAGATAGGATAGCTCCAGGCGAAAGTCGCGCCGCCATAGCCGCTGTTCCAGTTGTAATTACCTTCCACGCTGAAAATACTTTCACCCATTTCATAACCGAGCTTGGCGCGATAGTAGCCCATGTACTTGGTGATGTCGGGGTTATCATCATTATTTTCATTTTCTGGAATGCGATACCAGGGTTTGATTTCCGCGAGGAAGTTACCGTTCTGCGCCATCAGGCGCGCATAGACGCGGTTCCAGCTGCGTGAAGTCGGATCACTACGTCCATTAGACTCGTGGTTAAGACCGGTTTCGATGTCGCGCAGAGTCCAGCCAGCAAAGGTGTAATCCGTTGCCCAGCCAAGGAAAATCTGCGGTTCATAGTTGGTTTCACGGAACGGCGATGAGGCTCCACGGTTAGAGAGCTGCCACCACGAACGTTGCGTATAGGATGCGGCCAATACCGAATTATCACCCAGAATGCCACGCCACAGCGGGAACGCCAGGCTGAGCTGGAATTTTACTTCATCGTTTTTTGCTTTGTCTGCCCAGTTGTACGAAGAGATCGCCTCTTTGTTCATGTCGCTGGTGTAGGTGTAGAGCAAATAGTTGTTTTCGTACGGATAAAGCACGAACGGGTTATCGTGTTTCTCCAACAGGTTCGCAATGATACTGCCCTTCACTGCCGGGGCGTCATGCACCTCTTTTATGGTGGCTTCATCAGCCTGTGCCAGCGCAGGTATCATCAAAGCTGCGGTCAGCAACGCGTATAGCTTACGCATAACATTCTCCAGGGAACTGCGTGTTGTCATTATTAGGCCCATGTTCAAAAAGCACGCCATTCTACACGCAAAGAGACAGGTTGATCAGTGCCGATTTCTGAAACTGGAAAGCCGCGCGAACGCGGCATAATATACACAACTCTTTAACATCTTAAGGCAGAAAACATGTCATCCCCGTTGCTGTCACAGCAGGAAGCTCGCCGTCTGATTGGCGAAATCTTTGTCTATCACATGCCCTTCAATCAGGCGCTCGGTTTGGAGCTGGACCGCCTCGAAGCCGATTACGCCGAATTGGGCTTTGCCAACAAAACCATGCTGGTTGGCAATGCGGCCCAAAATATTTTGCACGGTGGCGTGATTGCCTCAGTGCTGGATGTCGCTGCCGGGCTGGTGTGCGTCAGCCATGCGCTGTCGCGTCAGGAGAGCATCAGCGAAGAGGAGTTGCGTCAGCGTCTGTCGCGCATGGGCACTATCGATATGCGCGTTGACTATCTGCGCCCCGGACGCGGCGAACGCTTTGTCGCTACCAGCAGCCTGCTGCGCGCCGGCAACAAAGTGGCGGTGGCGCGCGTGGAACTGCACAACCAGCAGGGCGATTATATCGCCACAGCAACCGCCACCTATTTGATTGGCTAGTTACCTTTTTTGGAAAGCATGATGGATACGCAACAAACGCGTCAGGGCATTGGCTATGCGCTCGGCGCTTATTTTATCTGGGGCATTGCGCCAGCCTACTTCAAGCTGGTGAAAGAAGTCCCGCCAACAGAAATCATGACGCATCGCGTGATTTGGTCGGCACTGTTTATGCTGGTACTGATTACCCTGAGCCGGAGCTGGCAGCAGGTGCGCACGGTGCTTGCTCAGCCAAAGAAAGTACTGTTGCTGGCCGTCACTGCCGTCACCATTGGCGGCAACTGGCTGCTGTTTATCTGGGCAGTGAATAATCAGCACATGCTGGAAGCCAGCCTCGGCTACTTTATCAACCCGCTGATCAACGTGGTGTTTGGCATGCTGTTCCTGCGCGAGCGCTTCCGCCGCTTGCAGTGGCTGGCGGTGTTACTGGCAACACTCGGCGTGCTGGTGCAGCTATGGCAATTTGGCTCGCTGCCGATTATTGGCCTGGGCCTGGCGCTAAGTTTTGCCGTCTACGGTCTGCTGAGGAAAAAAATCCAGGTGGATGCGCAGAGCGGTATGCTGATCGAGACCGCATGGTTATTCCCGCTGGCGGCCATCTACTTGTTTGGCTTTGCTGACAGCGCCACCAGCCACCTCAGCGCCAATCCAATGAGCCTCAATTTCAAGCTGATCGCCGCAGGCATCGTCACCACGATTCCACTGATGCTGTTTGCCGCCGCCTGTGCGCGTCTGCGTTTGTCGACCGTGGGCTTTTTCCAATACCTCGGCCCCACGTTGATGTTCCTTTTGGCCGTGCTGTTCTACGGCGAGAGCCTGACGCCGGACAAGATGGTCACCTTCGGCTTTATCTGGCTGGCGCTCGCCGTGTTTATCGTTGATGCCGTCGCGTTTTCAGCTCGCACCCGCGTGCGCGTAACGTGAGATAAAGCGCGCGATAGCCGGGCCGGTCAGCAGGATGGTGAACAGGCGTAATGTCTGCAATGCCATCACAAACGCGATATCGACCCGGCTGCCCGCCGCAATAATCGCCACGGTATCCAGCCCGCCCGGGCTGGTTGCCAGATACGCCGTCATCAGATCGACGTGCAGCACCTGCGTCAGCATCCACGCCAATCCACCACACAGCAGCATCAAGCCGAAAATCGACACCAGCATTTGCGGAAGGGTGCGCAGCGCCAGCAGGAAGATCGGGCGCGTAAAGCGCAAACCCACGCTCCAGCCAATCAACGCATAGGCCAGCGCCAGCAACCACTCCGGCACCTGCAAAGTGGCGACATCGGTGCCGTGGAGCGTCGCACCAATCAGCGCGGGCAGCAGCAGCGCACCCGAAGGGATACGCAGTTTTTGACCCAGCCACGCCCCGGCAAACATCACCACCAATGTCAGGATGAAGCTGCTTTGTAAAGCAGGGAACCATACCAGCTCCACTGCACCACCGTTGGTGCCCAGCCCAATGCGCGCCACCACTGCCGCCGCAGTCGCCACAAACAGCACACGCAGATACTGCATAAACGCCACTAAGCGCACGTCCGCACCGAAATCACCGGCCATCGCCACCATCGCAGAAGCGCCGCCGGGAGACGATCCCCACGCACCGGTTGGCCCTGGAAGGTTGCTAAAGCGCACCAGTAGAAAACCTGACAAACCGCTGGCCGCCAGCGTAAGCACCAACACCGCCAGCACCACCGGCCAATCCGCTAACAGCGGTGAGAGAATAGCCGGTGACAGTGTTTGCCCGATCATGCAACCCAACACCGCTTGTGCGAGCACAAACAAACGTTTGTCGATGCGTACGGTGGCGCCAGAAAGGCCCATGACGGTTCCGACGATCATCGGACCTAAAAGCAGTGCAGCAGGAAGGTGAAACAGCTGGAGAATGATCCCCAGTACTAACGAAGCAATCAGCAGAATGGTCCACTGCTGTCGCAAAGAAAAACGCGCCATAGGGTGGAAATCAGAAAGTGAGAAGTGACAACAGCCTACGCAGAATTGTGATGCAGCGCCAGTTTAAAGGGCCGCAAATGCGGCCCCGAAAGCGTTACAACCAGTTTTTCCGTTTGAAATAGAGGTACGGCGCCAGACCGGCAAGGATCATCAGCGTAATCGCGCCAGGATAACCAAAACTCCATTTCAGCTCAGGCATAAACTCGAAGTTCATCCCGTAGCTGGATGCCACTAGCGTGGGTGGCAGGAACACCACCGACACCACTGAGAAGATCTTAATGATGCGGTTCTGCTCGATGTTGATAAAGCCCATCGCCGCCTGCATCAGGAAGTTGACCTTCTGGAACAGCGATTCGTTGTGCGGCAGCAGGGATTCGATATCGCGCAGGATTTCACGCGCCTGCTCCAGCTGATTGCCTGGCAGACGGGCTTTACGCACCAGGAAGTTAAGCGCGCGTTGGGTATCCATCAGACACAAACGCACTTTCCAGCCGATATCTTCCAGCTCAGCCAGACGCGATAGCGCCTGATCGTACTCTTCGCCCTGCTGGCCTTCCATGATCACGCGGCTGAGTTTTTCCAGCGCGCTGTAGATGTTCTCGATCTCATCCGCCAGCTGTTCGATTTTCGTCTCAAACAGATCCAGCAACAGCTCATAGGCGTTGCCATCGGTCAGCGTCTGGTTACGGGCACGCATGCGATACAGACGGAAAGCCGGCAGCTCACGTTCGCGCAGTGTATACAGGCGATCTTCGCGGATGGTGAACGCCACGGTGGAGTTGCCAGCGTGGTCTTCCGCATCTTCAAAGAAGAAGAAGGAGTGAATGTGCAGGCCATCTTCATCTTCGAAGAAGCGTGCGGAGGCCTCGATATCTTCCAGCTCCGGACGCGTCGCCAGGCTTTGACCCAGCTCGGTTTGCACACGATCACGCTCAGTGTCGTCGGGCTCGATGAGATCGACCCATACTGACGTGTTCAGTGTGTCGTTATTATCTTCCAGTTCGATGCGCGTCAGGCGATCGCGTTCGAGTTTAAAAGCGCTCAGCATAGCAATACTCCCCATTGCAGACTTAATGGGACAAGGCGGCACACCGTGATGCCGAAGGCAAAACGGGCACGGCAAAGCCTGAACGCGGAAACTTTCGCTTCAAGGGTAAATCAGTGCTGACTCGTGCGACGAGAGTGTAAAGGGAGGTCGCTGATAACCGCTAAGGCTACCCGCGTATAGAGGTAGCCTTAGATGTTATTCCTGTTAAACAGGCGGTTGAGCCAGCATCGACTGGGCGCGTCCAAGGCATTGTCCTCTCATGATAATAGTGCGCGCATGTTACGCTGAGACGAAAAAGTCGTCAAGGTAACGCAACGGCGCTACACCGTTTCCAGACGCGCGTACGCCGCCACCAGCCACTTGATGCCCTGGCCCTGAAATGCCACCTGCAAGCGGCTGTGTTCACCGCTGCCTTCGAGGTTGATGATGGTGCCTTCACCGAATTTGGCATGGCGTACACGCTGGCCCAGCGCGAAACCACTGTCGTTTTCCGTGATCGGTGTGCCCATGCGTTGATGGCTCACCGGACGGCTGACGCTGGCGCGCAGACGCACTTCCTCGACGCACTCTTCGGGCAATTCGCCGATGAAACGCGAAGGACGGTGATACACTTCTTTACCATAAAGGCGGCGAGTTTCGGCGTAGGTCAGCGTGAGCTTCTCCATCGCGCGCGTGACGCCAACGTAGGCAAGACGACGTTCTTCTTCCAGACGGCCGCCTTCATCCAGCGACATCTGGCTTGGGAACATGCCCTCTTCCATACCCACGATAAATACCTGAGTGAACTCAAGACCTTTCGCCGAGTGCATGGTCATCAGCTGTACCGCATCCTGCCATTTGTCGGCCTGACCTTCACCGGCCTCCAGCGCCGCATGCGACAGAAACGCCTGCAGCGGCATCAGATCTTCGTCCTCGTCCTGATAGCTGAACTGACGCGTTGCCGTCACCAGCTCCTCTAAGTTTTCGATACGTGCCTGGCCTTTTTCGCCCTTTTCCTGCTCGTACATGATCCACAGGCCGGAATCCTTGATCACGCGATCGGTCTGCACGTGCAGTGGCATATCGGCGGTTTCCGTGGCCAGCGAATCCACCAGCTCGCAGAAGCGCTGCAGCGCGGAAGCCGCACGTCCCGCCAGGGCTTTGTTTTGCAGCAGTTCACGCGTCGCTTGCCACAGCGTTAATTGCTGTTCGCGCGCGGTCTGGCGCACCACATCCAATGTGCGATCGCCCACGCCGCGCACTGGCGTGTTCACCACACGCTCAAACGCGGCATCGTCATTGCGGTTCGCCATCAGACGCAGATACGCCAGCGCATCTTTGATCTCCTGACGTTCGAAGAAGCGCATGCCGCCGTAAATACGGTACGGCATGCTGCCTTGCAACAGCGCCTCCTCCAGCACGCGCGACTGGGCGTTGCTGCGGTAGAGAATAGCGCAATCCTGCAGCGCATTGCCGTTCTCATGCCAGGTTTTGATACGGTTGACCACGAAGCGCGCTTCGTCTAATTCATTGAACGCGCAGTAGAGGGATATCTTTTCGCCGTCACTGCCATCGGTCCACAACTCTTTACCGAGGCGACCATTGTTATTGGCGATCAGCGTGTTGGCCGCTTTCAGGATGTTATTGGTCGAGCGGTAGTTTTGCTCCAGGCGAATGGTTTCCGCGCCAGGGAAATCCTGCAGGAAGCGCTGGATGTTCTCGACCTGCGCGCCACGCCAGCCGTAAATCGACTGATCGTCATCCCCGACGATAATCACACGACCGGTATCGCCCGCCAGCATACGGATCCACGCGTACTGGATGTTGTTCGTATCCTGGAATTCGTCCACCAGCACGTTGCTAAAACGCTCGCGGTAATGATTCAGGATATGCGGCTTGTTCAGCCACAGCTCATGCGCACGCAGCAGCAGTTCGGCAAAATCCACTAAGCCCGCGCGATCGCAAGCCTCCTGATAAGCCTGATAGATGCGCAGCCAGGTTTGTTCAATCGGATTACCGTAGCTTTCGATGTGTTTTGGACGCAGCCCTTCATCTTTTTTGCCGTTGATGTACCACATGCCCTGGCGTGCAGGCCACTGTTTCTCATCAAGGTTCATGGCTTTGATCAGACGCTTGAGCAGGCGCAACTGATCGTCGCTATCGAGAATCTGGAAATCCTGCGGCAGATTAGCATCAAGATGATGGGCACGCAGTAAACGGTGCGCCAGGCCGTGGAAGGTACCGATCCACATACCGCCCTGACTGGTGCCGATCAGTTGATCAATACGATGGCGCATCTCTGCCGCCGCTTTGTTGGTAAAGGTCACCGCCATGATCGAGTAAGGCGAGCAATTCTCTACCGACAGCAGCCAGGCAATGCGATGCACCAGCACGCGCGTTTTGCCACTGCCTGCCCCGGCCAGCACCAGCAGATTGCTGCGCGGCGCGGCGACCGCCTCGCGCTGTTTGTCATTCAAGCCGTTAAGCAGATCAGAAACGTCCATAAGCACCGTTTTGCCAAAATAATAAAAAGGAGGATTGAGAAATGCGGTTTCTCAGCATTTAGTCAACGCACCATTTGTAGCGGCGCTATTCATCGCAAAATGAAGGGTGCCGCTACGATTTGTGCGTCAGGAAATGCCTGCCATCATCCAGCCATTAGCTGGATGAACATACAGCATTATAGCAGCGAGGTCAGCGATGCCAACTGATGAATTTCGACGTGCGGCAGCAAACGCGCATCATCAATCTTCATCAGATTGCCATCGCGCAGGTTGATCCAGCAGGCTTGCATGCCCGCGTTTATTGAACCGACCACATCGGTGGTGAGATCGTCGCCCACATGAAGAATATGCTCAGGTGCGATGTTCAAACGCTCAGCCGCCAGCTGATACATATCCTGCCACGGCTTAGCACGGCCGTGCGGGCCAGCGCGCAGGGCGAACTGGAAGTAGTGGTTGATCCCCAGCTTTTCCGGACAGGCGTTGCCGTTGGTGATCGCCACCAGCGGGACGCGCTCGCCCAGCCACGTTAGCGTTTGATGCGTCTCATCTGGCATCTCGACTTCGCTGCGCCACTGATGGAATACACCCATCACTTCGCTGGCACCGGCGCGGGCTTCAGCAGCGGATAAGCCGATATTGATCATTGCCAGCTCAACCGAGCGGCGGCGCCACTCAGACACGTCGTGGTAAATTTCCGGCTCACGCGCCAGCAGTTCGTCACGTAGCGCCTGATAATCAGCGGGGGTGAATTCACGCAGTGCCGGATGGAAGGCCTGCAACGCGGCGTGGGATTCGGCGGTGGTTTTACGGATCACCGGATGGTTGTCATACAGCGTATCGTCGAGATCGAAAGTGATCGCTTTGATCGGGCCCAGCGGGCGGTAGAACTTCATTCAGACTTTCCTCGTTTAGCACGTGGATGCGCCGCGTCGTACACGGTCGCCAGATGCTGGAAATCGAGATGGGTATAGATTTGCGTGGTCGACAGATTAGCGTGCCCGAGCAGTTCCTGCACCGCACGCAGATCGCCACTCGATTCGAGCAAATGGGTCGCAAAAGAGTGACGCAGTTTATGCGGATGAATATGGTTGGCCACGCCCTGCTTGATGCCCCACTCAGCAAAGCGCTTTTGCACGTTACGCGCTGAAATACGCGTGCCGCGACTGGAAACAAACATCGCATCATCCTGCGGCGCGAAGCTTGCACGCAGTGGCAGCCAGTGTTGCAGCCAGGTCACCGCCGTGCCACCAATCGGCACACGTCGCTCTTTACTGCCTTTCCCCAACACCCACACTTCACCGGCGTCGAGATCGACATGACGACAATCCATGCCCACCAGCTCCGACAAACGTAAACCGCCGCCGTACATGGTTTCCAGCATCGCTCGGTCGCGCACCGCCAGCGGATCGTTCAGGTCGATCTCCAGCAGCTGGTTAACCTCGTCGACATCCATATTTTTTGGCAGATGACGAGCATTACGCGGCGTGGAAATACCTTTGGCTGGATTGGCACTCAACATGCCCTGGCTGACCTGCCAGTCAAGAAAACTGCGCAGTGCTGACATACGTAATGCCAGGCTGCTGGGCCCGAGTCCGGCACGACGGCTGCGAGCCGCCAGCTGACGAACCTGTGCGGGCTCCAGTTGTGCCCATGAGGCGATCTTCATCTCATCGGCCATCGCGGTCATCGTCTGCAACTGGCGGGTGTAATTCTTTTGCGTCAACGGGCTGAGCTGGCGTTCGACTTTCAGATAACGCAGAAAGCCCTCAACGGCTGGCTGCAACGGGCTGACGTCACTCATGCGCGTTCAATCCAGCGAGACAGCAGATCCGGCAGCATTTGCGCCAGATGCTGTAACAGCAAAGTGCCCATGCCCGCTTGATAATGCTGGTTGTCGCGGCTGCTGAAAATTAGCACGCCAAGCTCGCCGCGTTCGCCCATCAGCGACATCGCCACCGACCCGATGGCTTTCGCCTGAGGCAACAACAGCAGTAACTCCGGGCCATTCAGGCTGCCAAGGTAATGATGTTCAGCACCAAAGCGTTGAATACGCAGCGGCTCAAAAGCCTGACGAGAAAGACCCAACTGGGTGAAATCAGAAGGTGCGCCGATGTGCCAATGGTCGTTGAACACCCGCACATTGGCGCCGGCCAGACCCAACTCACGCGCCCAACGGTGCAGACGCGTTAACATTTCCTGCAGGCTGTCCGCCGCGGCAAGATGGCCTTGTAACCCCAGCAGACGATCGAACAGTTGATGGTTGGCCGTAGCCTGCTCCATCAACAGCGTGATTTCCTCTTCCAGCTGCTGGATGTGGTTGCGCTGACGCGCCATGTGCCACTCTACCAGCGATACGCTGCCGCGCACCGGGTGCGGCACCATCATCTGTTCAACCTGGCGCGCATTGCGAATAAAGAAATCGGGGTTCTGGCGCAGGAAGGCGCTTACCGACTGATCGTCCAGCAAAACCGCGCTGTCGGTTTGCTCTTCGACATTTTTCATAGATGAATAAACCCATCGTAGACGTGTGTGGCTGGCCCGGTCATAAACAGCGGCTGACCCACTCCTTTCCAGGCGATATGCAGCGTTCCGCCAGGCAAATCAACGCGAACTTTTTCCGCCAGAATGCCTTGCTGAATGCCGCAGGCAACGGCTGCGCAAGCGCCGCTGCCACAGGCCTGGGTTTCACCCGCGCCGCGTTCATACACGCGCAGACGAATGTGTTCAGGATTAACCACTTCCATAAAGCCCACGTTGACGCGCTCCGGGAAGCGTTCGTGGCTTTCCAGCAGCGGACCTAGTGTTTCCACGGCGGCCGTTTTCACACTCTCAACCTGAATCACACAGTGCGGGTTGCCCATCGACACCGCACCAAACATCACGGTCTGCTCCGCAACACGTTGCAAATACAGGCTTTCCGCTTTATTGGCGCGCAGCGGCACCTGTTGCGGATCGAAGTTGGGTTCACCCATGTTGACACGTACCAGCTCATCGCTGGTCACGCTCAGCACCATGCGACCGGTTTGCGTACTCACGCGAATGTCGCTTTTGTTGGTCAGCCCTTTCAGGCGCACAAAGCGAGCAAAACAGCGCGCGCCGTTGCCGCATTGGGCCACTTCACTGCCATCCGCGTTGAAAATTCGGTAATGAAAATCGAGATCCGGATCATAAGGCGGTTCGACGATCAGCAGCTGATCGAAACCGATCCCCAGATGCCGATCCGCCAGACGGCGAATCAGTTCCGGCGAAAAAAAGACGTTTTGCGTCACGGCATCCACAACCATGAAATCGTTGCCGAGACCGTGCATTTTCGAGAACTGCATTTTCTGCTCCGCCGGATTACTCATAGAGATTAGTTCGCCTGTGAACCCGATTTGCTGGTGACCAAACCGTTAACGTCAGCATCCTGCGCCGCTTTTTGCTGCTGCTCGGTGACCTGCTGATTTTGTTTGGTCGGCTGATCTTTGGGCGGGAAATACAGCGGTCCTTTCAGGCCACAGCCTGCGAGGCTGACCAGTGCCAGCGCCATACCCAGCTGACTTATCATATGTCTCATTCTGTCTGCTCTTCCTGTCCTTAAGCCTTGGCTGCTTATCATCGCAGTTGACGTTGTAAAAGCAACAGGAAATACCCGCAATTCCGGGCGCATGTCAGAGTAAAAGCCAATCCCACCGCGCGAACGCAGGCGGGATCAGTGCATTTGGTAGCGCGGCTGGAAATCGCCGTTGTCGTTATCGGGTTGCGTCGCGCAGAGCTGCGTCAGCGTCTGGCTGCGGAAAGGAATCACCTGGAAGCGATCGCCCGCGTGCACAATCTGGTAGAACTGCGGCAGGTTGAAGTTGATAAAGCTGGAGCCATAGGTGAAGCGGTCATGCGACGAGGAGTAAAAACGGCTCACGTCACGCACCAACTCTTCTTTGCTGCCTTCACAATGGTGATAAACCTCAACGCGATTGGTTTCGTCGAGGATATAGATGTTGAAGCCGCGATCGTCATTGGTGTCTTCAAAGAAGAACTGAATGATGCCTTCGCTGGCATAGCCGTTCACCACCGGCGGTAATGGGGTCTGATTCGATTCCACTTTGATCGACAAACCGTGCAGCTTGTTGTTGGAAATCGCGCCGTAGAACTCCACCGCATTTTCCAGTTTCTGCACCGAGACGCTCATGCGCTCGAAGAACAAGCCCCACGTCTGGCCCGCCATGCGCAGCGCTTTAAAGCGGCCTGGCTCCTGGCGGGTACTCGACAGGCGCAGCTCAATGCACTCAGACACCAGCTGCTGCACGCGGGTACGAATCAAACCGCGCAGATGCTGGCTGTAGCAGAACACTTCCACCGTATCCGGCGGTGCGGCGTCCTGATGCATTTTGCCGAGAATGGTTTTCAGCGCTTCGATCATCGCCTGCTCACCGCTGAAGTGCAGCGTACGCACTTCATTCCATGAGTTGCGGTACAGCAGATCAATGCTACCAATCAGGCACTGTTGCTGCTGGCCGAAGCTGAACACATCCAGCTTGCGGAAATCAAAGTGCACCACCTGATTGCGGAAGGCGGAGGTCGGATCGTGTTCGAGGTTAACGATAATCGCCAGATGACGGATTTCGCACGGGCTGTACAACGCTTTTGGCGTCGGCGCAGGCACGCGCAGCGGGAAGTGGCTCGACACATCGTTGACCAACTCCTGCAAACGCGGCAGATCGCAGAATTCGTTGCCCTTCATATGCAAACGCGTTTTGCTGGTCAGCAAACCGTTGAACCACGCCCACGCCACTAACTTGTTCAGGTAGCGGTTATATTCCAGCGGCTGATGGCTGATGATCGAACTCATGTCCGGCGACTGGTTGTAAAGATACCAACCGGCGCGATTGGCGCGACCTTCCGGCACATGAATAAAGGTCAGATTATCTTCCGACAGGTCAGGCGAAATCTGTGGGTTCACCAGCGTCACTTTGCCCGGCAACGCTTCAAACGCGGCATACAGTTTACGCGTCAGCACGCCGATATCCTGCGGGCTGGCACTGACGCTTAAATTGTTACGACGGGCAAAACGGATCAGGTTGCGATAGCTCTGCATCATCGCATCCAGCAGTTCGTTATGCGCTTCACGCACACGTTCGATTTTCCACTGCGCGCGGTTATCCAATACCGCAATTTTCTCTTCATCCCAACCCCACTCTTTCACCAGCTGCGAAAGAATCTCGCGACGCCAGCCTGAGCGGTGATGGTGGTGATCGTCACTCGAGAGCTTCTCACACACTTTTAAATAGAAACATCGACGCACCAAATCAAGGCGCGCCATGTCATCCACGCTGGTCAGATAGCGCGTCACACGCTCCAGCATCATGCAATAGGGGTCGAGGCCGAAGCAGACGATTTCGCCATCGTGCAGGCGCTGTTTGATATCCATCGCCAGCAGCTGCGTGTTCGGGTATTCCCAGCTGTACGCTTCTAACAACAGGGTTTTCAGCACCGCTTTGTACGGTGAATCGATGCTTTTATACAACTGCCACAAGCTGGCCCCGAAGTACTCTTCGGCTGACAGCGTGCCGAGGCCGCCGAGATCCAGCCACTCATTCGGCGTCAACACGCCTTGTGAATAGAGTGACATCACGTAATCGTCGTAATGGTGCTCTTCTTCGCCGGGTACCATGTTCCACAGGATGCGTTTACCCGCCATACGCACAGCGGTACGGTAGAACTCATCCAGCAGCAAAATATGTTGGGTAGAACCGCAGTCTTCACCACCGAGGCTGCCGCTCTCATTGTGGCGGAAACGATTCTCGTCGATCAGGAAGAAACTGACTTCCACACCCATCGACACACACCATTTCTGCAACAGGGTACACTTGCGCTGCAGATTGAGGCGCTCTTCATTATCTAACCAGGATTGGTGACACACCCAAATGTCGAGATCGGACACGCTGTTCTGACCGACGGACGAGGTACTGCCCATCGAATAGATGCCAGTTATCGGACGTTCGCCTTTGACGGCAGTGCTGAGATCCAGAGGCTGATCGCCCGCCAACTGTTGCAACAGATGCTGTTGGTTTTCATCAGGCGTGAAGAAGCTGACGCCGTGGGGAACGCTACCTTCAAGGTAGCCCGGCATCAGCGGGTGATGATAGTGCAGTAATGTTGGCAGCAGACTGTAGACTTGCTGGAAGGCAGGTCCCATAGCAGCCAGTGCGCGATCAACGCGCAGCTGGTTAATTGCATCCAGTCTCTGTTTCAGTGTCTCAATGTAGAGGTACAAGACGTTTCGCCTGATTGTCCCAGTGTTAAGCACCCTGTTTCCAAAACCTGCCGCTTAATAATAAAGATGTTGGGCAAATTATTGCTGGAAACGTGATCAATCTAACACCTGGAGGATTGACCGTAAAGAAAGTTGCGCTACATGACAGTTTAGCACGTTCCCCATGTAGCCCTGCTTTTTCGGACTTAGACGTCAGAAAATGACGCAATAATGCGTAACAACTGACATCGAGGCCTTTTCAATCCGTTGAAACTGACAGCATTCCCCTATCAATGATAGGATAATCGATGAACGATCAAAATGGTTAACAGCATGTTAAACAAAATTTTCAGAATTGCTACCAGACAAAGTCCCCTTGCTTTATGGCAGGCACAATATGTCCAACAACGCCTGATGGCAGCACATCCGGGCGTGCAGGTTGAGCTGGTGCCTATGGTCACCAAAGGCGACATCATCCTCGACACACCGCTGGCTAAAGTCGGTGGAAAAGGCCTGTTTGTCAAAGAGCTTGAACTGGCAATGCTGGAAAACCGTGCCGATCTTGCGGTGCACTCCATGAAGGATGTGCCGGTGGATTTCCCGGAAGGCCTGGGCCTCGTCACCATCTGCGAGCGTGAAGACCCGCGTGATGCCTTCGTTTCCAACCTGTATAACAGCATTGATGAACTGCCACAGGGCGCGATTGTGGGGACGTCCAGTCTGCGTCGTCAGTGTCAGCTTAGCGCGCGTCGTCCCGATCTGATCATCCGTTCGTTACGCGGGAACGTGGGCACCCGTTTAGGTAAGCTGGATGCCGGAGAATATGACGCCATTATTCTGGCCGCGGCAGGCCTGAAGCGCTTGAACCTCGACGACCGCATTCGTCAGGCGATGCCCGCTGAAATCTCGCTGCCCGCCGTGGGCCAGGGCGCCGTCGGCATCGAATGTCGCCTTAATGATCACGAACTGATTACCTTATTGCAGGCGCTGAATCACGCCGACACCGATGTTTGTGTGCGCGCTGAACGCGCGATGAACACACGCCTCGAAGGCGGTTGTCAGGTACCGATCGGCAGCTTTGCCGTGCTGGAAGATAATCAGCTATGGTTACGTGGCTTAGTCGGCTCACCGGATGGCCAGCAAATGGTGGTAGGTGAACGCCGTGGTCCGCGCGAAAACGCGGTGCAGATGGGAATTTCCCTGGCGGAAGAGCTGCTGGATGGCGGCGCCCGTGACATCCTGCGCGACGTTTATCAGGGGCAAACACCCGCATGACCATTCTCGTGACCCGCCCGGAACCCGCTGCCAGTGAACTGGTTTCGCGTCTGCGAACCCAGGGAAAACTGGCGTGGACTCTGCCGCTGATTGAATTCACGCCGGGTCGCGATCTGCAACAATTGCCGCAAAAACTGGCGGCTTTACGGCCGGGCGATCTGGTGTTTCTGCTGTCGCAGCAGGTGGTGCTGTTTGCCCATCCAGCGCTACAGCAGAGTGCCCTCACCTGGCCCGAAACACTCGACTACTATGCTATAGGGCGCAGCACCGCGCTGGCACTGCATACCGTCAGTCATCTGAAAGTAGACTATCCTCATGCGCGGGAGACCAGCGAAGAGTTAGTGCGCCTCAACCGTCTGCAACAGGTAAAAGGCAAGCGTGCGCTGATTTTGCGCGGCAGCCCAGGCCGTGAGTTACTGGCTGAAACCCTGCTGGAACGCGGCGCCGAGGTGGAATACTGCGAGTGCTATCAACGGTGTGAAAAGTATTATGAGGGCGCGATTGAAGGCCGTCGCTGGCGCGAGCGCGGAATTACCACGCTGGTGGTCACCAGCGGTGAGATGTTACAACAACTGTTTGCACTGTTTCCGCCGATCGATCGTCGGGAATGGTTATTGCACTGTCGACTGGTGGTCGTCAGTGAACGTTTGGCTACTCAGGCCGCCGAATTAGGCTGGCAGGATATTGAGGTAGCCGATGGTGCTGATAACGATGCGCTGCTGCGCGCGTTACGCTGAACTTAACAATGGGATGAGCCATAATGACGGAACAAAAAGCCTCCTCCGCCATGGTTGAAGAAACCACCCCTGCGGACACTTCCCCCACGCCAGACGGTAAAAAGCCTCGCGATAAAAAAAGCGATGGCAAAGTACTGAGCGCGGTGGCGATCGTGATTGCGCTGGCGATTGGCGCGGGACTTTACCTCAATGGGAAACATCAGGCCGATTTACAGGCTCAGACAAACCAGAACCTGAGTGAACAGCTGAGCGCCCTGCAGCAGCAACTGGGCAGCGACAAACAGCAGCTGACGCAACAACTGGACACCGCGAACACAGCGTTGCAGGAAGCGCGTACCCAACAGGACAACAGCGCCAAAGAGCTGGAAACCCTGCGCGATAAAGTTGCGACGATTTCCGGTAATGACACCCGCACCTGGCTGCTGGCACAGGCGGATTACCTCGTGAAACTGGCCGGCCGCAAACTGTGGAGCGATCAGGATGTCACCACCGCCGCCGCACTGCTGAAAAGCGCCGATACCAGCCTCGCCGATATGAATGACCCGAGCGTGATGAACGTGCGTCGTGCTTTAACGCAGGACATCAGTTCTCTCTCAACGGTGAGCCAGGTCGATTACGATGGCATCATCCTCAAACTCAATCAGTTGTCGAACGGCGTCGATAATCTGCGTCTGGCTGACAATGACAGTGATGATTCACCGATGGATGCCGATGGCGGAGAGCTTTCGAGCTCGCTGCACGAATGGCGTCAAAACCTGCTGAAGAGCTGGCATAACTTTATGGATGATTTCATTACCATCCGCCGCCGTGATAACACCGCACAGCCGCTACTGGCACCGAATCAGGACGTTTACCTGCGTGAAAACATTCGTTCACGTCTGCTGATTGCCGCCCAGGCTGTGCCACGTCATCAGGATGAAATCTACAAACAGTCGATTGATGCGGTCTCAACCTGGGTGCGCGCCTGGTATGACACCAACGACGCTGCCACCAAAGCCTTCCTCGCACAGCTGGATGAGCTGAGTCAGCAAAACATCTCAATGGATGTGCCGGATACGCTGGAAAGTCAGGCGCTGCTGGAAAAATTGATGCAGACGCGCGTGCGCAACCTGCTGGCACAGCCATCGGTTCCGGCTGATCAACAGGGAGGCTAAGCATGCTGAAAGTATTGGTGCTTTTCCTGCTGCTGATCGCAGGCGTGGTATTGGGGCCGATGATTGCCGGCCACCAGGGCTACGTGCTGATTCAGACTGATAACTGGAACGTGGAAACCAGCGTTACGGGACTGGCAATCATCCTGATTCTCAGTCTGCTGGTGATTCTGTTCATTGAATGGATTTTACGCCGCGTATTCCGCACCGGTGCACGCACGCGTGGTTGGTTCACTGGACGTAAACGCCGCAGCGCACAGCGTCACACGCAGAGCGCTCTGATGAAGCTGGCGGAAGGTGATTACAAGCAGGTTGAAAAACTGCTGTCAAAGAATGCCGATCACGCCGATCAGCCGGTGG
Organism: Pantoea sp. Taur; assembly: GCF_009830025.1. Taxonomy (NCBI): domain Bacteria; kingdom Pseudomonadati; phylum Pseudomonadota; class Gammaproteobacteria; order Enterobacterales; family Erwiniaceae; genus Pantoea; species Pantoea sp. Taur. Next base: position 137,797 of record NZ_SZZZ01000011.1, on the reverse strand, counting down.
CTAACTATCTGCTGGCAGCCGAAGCGGCGCAGCAGCGTGGTGACGAAGTGCGTGCCAATCAACATCTGGAACGTGCGTCTGAGCTGTCCGATAACGACACCATTCCGGTTGAAATCACCCGCGTACGCCTGCAACTGGCACGTAATGAAGATCACGCCGCCCGTCATGGCATTGACCGATTGCTGGAAGTCGCACCGCGTCATCCGGAAGTGCTGCGTCTGGCTGAACAGGCTTATATTCGCACCGGCGCATGGGGCGCGTTGCTGGATATTCTGCCCTCCATGCAGAAATCACAGGTTAACGATGAAGCCCATCGTGAGGCGCTACAACAGCAAGCCTGGCTAGGCATGATGAATCAGGCCATGGCCGATCAAGGCAGCGAAGGCCTGAAGAAGTGGTGGCAAAACCAGAGCCGTAAAACGCGTCAGGAAACGGCGCTGCAGGTGGCAATGGCGGAACATCTGATTGAGTGTGATGACCCGGATACCGCACAAAGCATCGTGCTGGAAGGATTGAAGCGCCAATATGACGATCGCCTGGTGCTGTTAATGCCACGCATTAAAAGTGGCGATCCGCAATCGCTGGAGAAAGCGCTGCGCCAGCAAATCAAACAACATGGCGCAACGCCGCTGCTGCACAGCACCTTGGGCCAGATGCTGATGCGCCACGGTGAGTGGCAGCAGGCCGCTGAAGCTTTCCAGCAGGCACTGGCACAACGCCCTGATGCTTTTGATTATGCCTGGTTGGCCGATGTCTATGATCGCCTGCATCGCCCCGAGGACGCTGCTCAAATGCGCCGTGAAGGTCTGCTTCTCACCTTGAAGACGAATCCAAACGCTTAATTTAACGATTGTTACTTTTGTGCACGCCGGGCTTGTCCCGGCTTTTTTTTGCCTGAAGCGGAGCGGCATGAAGGTAAATCGCAGATAAAAAAACACCTGCCATAAGCAGGTGTAAGATCAGGTCGTTCAGACAACTGATGGTATCCGACTCAACGTAATGTCCTTCTTACTGCAGTAAAGCGTGCGCAATAACTGCCAGGCTGGACAACGGATACCGTAAGGGGCTCTGCATCATTCCCAGGTTTATGTAGCATCAGCAAACATAAGAGGTGGAATGAGCATCTACAGGATTATTATTGCATAAGCCGTGCCAGAATTGCAGATTCAGAGATAAGTTATTTTAAATCAGAAAGATAACCGTGCGGCCTCACTTCAGGCTGAGAAGTGCGTCGTTATTTCGCAACACTCCCCTCAATAACTGTCTCCTCTCAACGACAACCAATGCAAGGAACTGTCAGTCCATTTAATATCAATGGGTTATGAGTCTCATTATGACGACAACAGCCGGTGGTGTGATTTAAGAAGCCGGATGGTGTTGAAAAGCCGGGATGCTGAGTTGCTGAGTTGCTGAGTTGCTGAGTTGCTGAGTTGCTGAGTTGCTGAGTTGCTGAGTTGCTGAGTTGCTGAGTTGCTGAGTTGCTGAAGAGGATAAGATCAGTTTTGGCAAAGATAAAACGAAAAAAGCCTGCTTTTTCAAGCAGGCTTTTCGAATATGGTCGGCGAGAGAGGATTCGAACCTCCGACCCACTGGTCCCAAACCAGTTGCGCTACCAAGCTGCGCTACTCGCCGATTTTTTCTGTATCTTATTTCTTCACGCTACCGCGTAATTTTGCCTGGTGCGAAGGGAGGGACTTGAACCCTCACGTCCGTAAGAACACTAACACCTGAAGCTAGCGCGTCTACCAATTCCGCCACCATCGCGTGCCCAGCAAAATTTGGGGTGGCTAATGGGACTCGAACCCACGACAACTGGAATCACAATCCAGGGCTCTACCAACTGAGCTATAGCCACCATAATTCTGGTGCGTAAGCACCTCTGCTTACTATTTTCACTGCATAACGCGGTTAAACCAACCACCGAAGCTCTTGCGCACAAACCAAATGGCGCGCCCGACAGGATTCGAACCTGAGACCTCTGCCTCCGGAGGGCAGCGCTCTATCCAGCTGAGCTACGGGCGCGTAGCGCCGTTGCGGATGGGCATACTACGGGCTTGACCTCATACTGTCCAGCGCTTTTTTATAAAAAAAACGCGTTTGATTACGCTTTGTGCATTCCGTCGATTATTAATGCAGTTTTACTGGCTGCACTGATGATATTGCTGAAAAAATCGGCGATATCAGAGATCGCCACGCCAATGATAACGCAAATATTTCAGCAGTTTTAACTGGCGGCGCCAGCGCGAAGGCTGCCGAATCAAACGATAGAGCCATTCCAGCCCTAATTTCTGCCAGATTCGCGGTGCACGCGCAACGTGGCCGGTGAAAACATCGTAGGTACCGCCCACGCCCATATAGAGCGCATGCGGCCAGTGCGCGCGGCAATCACGCATCAGCAACTCCTGACGCGGCGAGCCCTGCGCCACCGTGACAATCTGTGCACCGCTGGCCGCAATGCGCGCAAACAACGCCTCACGCTCTGCCGGGGCAAAATAGCCATCCTGACTGCCGACGATGTTCACATTCCACTGACGACGCAGTTTGTCACAGGTTTCATCCAGCACAGCCTGACGACCGCCAATCAGAAACACCGGAATGCCGCTGCGGCCTGCGCGCTCCATCAGGGCTTCCCACAGATCGGCGCCAGCGATGCGACTAACCTGCAACTGCGGATATTTTTTGCGTAAGGAGCGCACAATGCTAATGCCATCCGGATATTTAAATTCCGCTTCAGCAATCAGTGCACGCAGTTGCGCATCCTCTTCCAGCGTCAGCATCTTTTCTGCATTCATCGCCACCAGCGTGCCGCAGCGCGGCTGGCCATCCGGCAGCAAGAAGTGCAGGAAGCTGTCCATGTCGTTAAAGGCGTGAAGATCGACACCGCGCAGGTTATAGCGCGGCTTATCGGTTTTCATGAATCATGTTCCCAAAGGTTAAGACAGGCTGTGAACCACCGGCTCGCTACGTGAGCGAATTAAACCCGCGCGCGCTAACAGCCAGTACAGCAATTTAGCCACCGCCATGCAGGCAGCAAAAATAATGCAAAAGAACACCACGCGCGAACCGAAAGCATCCAGCCCTTCACGCGCCAGCACGATCATATTGAAGACCGCACCGAAGCAAAAGCTCTGCAGAATCGCCCCGCTATAGCGGTTTGAAGCATCACGGCCTTGCAGATAGAGGTTATCGAACCCTTTCATCAGCCAGCCGACGGCAATCGCGCCCAGCGGAATAAACCACACGCCGCCCATCACCAGCAGCGAGCCCAGCAGCGTCGGCGAAATCGCCAGTCCTGAATGGTTGTTCAGCACTTCCCAGGTAAAGTAATTGGCGCTGTTGAGCACAATCGATGGACGGCCAGGCCAGAGCCAGCTCGGGATAAAGACATAAAAGTCACGCCAGATCGGTGCTAAGCCCTGGAAATCAATTTTGTCGTAGTTCTGCAACAACAGCGCGAGGTTTTCCCAGGGGGAGAAGGTATCACGCGTTAAATACAGGAAGGTGTAAAACGCTTCATCGCCCACCACATCGAGGTTATAGCGCCGCAGCGCCAGCCAGAACATACCCGCAATCGCCATCACGCCTGCGCCCACCAGCATCCACAAGGTGATCCAGCCGCGCGTAATGCCGATGAACAGGAACAGGGCGAAGGCGATGATGATATTGGCGCGCGTCCCGCCCACCAGTGCATAGGTCAGCAAACCAAACGCCACCGACACCAGCAAAAACCACAGCCATTGACGCTGCGTTGGGTTGAGGAAATAGCGGATCAGCATCGCCGGAATAAAGAAGTAAAAGAAGCGTTTAAGCGCCACGCCAGAGACTTCACTGGAGAAAATCTGGTTATACGCAGAGAGTCGGAACAACAGTAACCCGTTGTGCATGAAGAACACCGTGACCGTGCCAATCGCCACCAGCGCCAGTAACAGGCAGGTAAGATGGGTTTCGACTCGGTTCATCTGCAACCAGGGTTTGCGCGGTGCAGCGTTGATCGGCCTCAACCGGACTTTATAACTGACGTAATAAATCGCATAAAAACTGGTCGCGGCCAGCAACGCCTGTAACAGGTACTCCGGCGGCACCACTTCAACATTAAAGCGGAATACCAGCACACTGGTGAGGGGGAACCCGAAATAAAAGGTCAGTAAAAAAAGGATGGTGAAGAACAGGTGGAAGTTAAAACGCACCCGTTTAAATTCCCGCCAGGTCAGCGTCAAAATGAAACCTAGCGAGAACAGATAAACCACCAGCAGACCACTAAACTGCATCAGGCTCATGTTCTCTCCCTTTCACTCAGGCTCAACGCGTTGCGCCAGCCAGCCAGATAACCAGGGGCGAAAAAGGCAATCGCGGATTTATCACACTGTGCCAGCTGACGCTGAGCTTCAGCCACACTCGACGCATCCAGTGCATCTTCACTAAAAAGAACCGGCAACCCTTGTTCGCTGAGGTCGCGCCAGAAGGGATTTTTTCGGTTCAGCACAAAGGGAATGTTGGCCTGAATCAGCAAACATAACGTGCCAATACCCTGTTGACGTTCGAACATAAAATAGCCGAGCTGGCATTCACTGAGCAATTGCAGATAGGTGTCAAAATCTATCTTGTCTCGCAACAAGGTCACCTGACCTTGCGGAAACAGACGCTGTACGGCCACGCTGATCTCGTCAATGTATGCCTGATTGTTTTCCGGGTAGCCCAGCGGGATCAGTATTTTCACCCGATCGCCAAACTGTGCTCGAATCGCCTGCAAGCCTTCAATATGGTTGTTGCTGCGATCGCCTGAGTTACCCAACAGCACGGTGAAATCACCGCTCGTGCTACCGCCCGGCACTGCGGCATCGGGCATGCGTGTTGGGAAATAGAGCAGTGAAGTGGGCACACGCGGATGGCGTTGTTGAAAAAAGTGCAAATCCCCACGCGTTGCGAACACGTGAGCAATGCGACGCTGTGCCAGGCGGCGCAGCAGATAAAACAACTGATACTTCAGGCCACGCCCTTCTTCATACAAATCAGCGCCCCAGATATGCCAGAACGCCTGCTCACGCCGTAATTTACCGCTGAGCAAAGCCAGCCAGATTTGCGGATTAAACTGTCCATGAAAGAAGAAGCGTTGCGTACGATCAGCCGCACGGGACATTACCGCCTGTGCAAGTGCGCGCTTGCTGGGATAGCTTTCGATTTGCAGCGCGGTATAGGCTTGCATCGCTTCAGGCGTTGAAGTCACCACCATAAACTGGCGCGGTCCAGCACCCGGCAATTCGGTGCTCATCACCTCATTAAAGAAGCGCAACACCGTATGGTTATGATGTGGGATATCCGATCCCAGCACGTGAAATAAAGTCATTTTTTTCGGCAATAAATCATAAAGGCGCCACAGCAAAGGGCGAAGTAGAGCACGTAAGTCGCCATATAGGCTTGTGCGGCTCCGGCGGTTCCATGTAATGGAATCAGCCAATGTGAGAACGCGGTTAACAGCACAAACTGGCTGATTTCCGTCAAAATATAAAAGCGCAGTGAAGCTTTAGCGATCACCAGATATCCGAAAACATAGGCGCCAACTTTAAAGACGTCACCGCATAACTGCCAGATAAACAGGTCCCGCATCGCGGTAAACTGCGGTGAAAACAGCAGCCAGATGGCAATGTCACGCAGTAACCACACGCAGAAACTCGCAGCCGCCACTGCAGGTAACACAAAACGCAGCGCACGCCCAATTTCACGCGCAATCTGCGGCTTACTTTCCAGTCGCGCCAGCGTCGGCAGTAACCAGACACTAAAAGTCGCCGTGATAAATTGCAGATAGGCATCGGAAATACTGGTCACACCCTGCCACAGGCCTACCTGCGCCCACCCCTGCTGTTCGGCCAGCAGATTACGCATCATCACCCACGCCACTGGCAGGGTCACGGAGGTGATAAGCGCCATCAGGGTGAATTTTGCCAGATTTCGCGCCAAATCCGGCTGCCAGCTCGGTGTTAACCAGCGCAGTGGCAGCACCTGACGATGACGGCGCAGCATCAGCAGTGCCGGAAACACCAACAGTGCAGGCACTAGCGCTAAGCCGACTAACGCTCCGGCATATCCACCCAGCCACCAGCACAACACATAACCCAGCACGCCCACCAGACTACCGATAATCAGCGCCAGCGCATTGCCGCGCGCATCGCGAAACCCCTTGAGCAAGGCCAGCGTCAGATTGGCCCAGGCAATGCCAAACTGCAGAAAAGCCACGATGCGCACCACGTTGGCATAGTCGTCGTGACCAAATAGCGCATGGCTAATCGGCCCCGCTGCCAGCAAGAACACCAGCGCCACCAGCGTGGAGAAGCCGATCACCATGGTGGATGCCGTACCCGTCACGGCACGCAGTTGCTCAGGTTGCTGCTGAAATTGCGCGATGTAGGTGGTCACGCCGTTGAAAATGCCCGCGCCGGCCAATACACCTAATACGGTAATCATCTGGCGAAAGTTACCGGCCTGGCCAACCCCTTCTGGCCCAAAGCTGACCGCCAGCAGTTTCACCACCAGCAGTCCGGCAATGATTTTTACCAACGTCGATGAGGCCGTCCAGACTGAAGCTTTGGCTAACGACATCAGGCAAAGAAACTCAACAGCGAGCTGATAACGGTGCGCTGATTGTTATCCGACAGGTTATAAAACAGCGGCAGGCGCAGCAGGCGCTCACTCTCTTTGGTGGTGAAGCGGTCATCACCGTGGAAGCGACCAAAACGTTCACCGGCTGGCGAAGAGTGCAAGGGGATGTAGTGGAACACCGTGAGGATTTCCGCCTCTTTCATCCAGTTAATCAGTGCCTGACGGTCGTCGCTGTCGCGCAGTTTGATGTAAAACATGTGCGCATTGTGGCGGCAGTTTTCCGGCACCACCGGCAAGGCAATGCGTCCCGCCGCCGCCAGCGGTTGCAGCGCATCATAATAGCGCTGCCACAGGCGCAAACGCTGCTGGTTAATACGCTCAGCCGCTTCGAGTTGCGCCCACAGGTAGGCAGCCTGCAGATCCGCCATCAAATAGCTCGAACCGATATCGCGCCAGGTGTATTTATCCACCTGGCCACGGAAGAACTGGCTGCGGTTAGTGCCCTTTTCGCGGATGATCTCTGCACGCTCCACCAGCTTCGCGTCATTTATCAGCGTTGCTCCACCTTCACCGCCAGCGGTGTAGTTTTTGGTTTCATGGAAGCTAAAGCAACCAATATGACCAATCGTGCCGAGCGCACGCCCCTTGTACTGCGACATCACGCCCTGCGCCGCATCTTCAATCACAAATAATTGATGCTTCGCCGCCAGCGCCATAATGCTATCCATCTCGCAGGCGACGCCCGCGTAGTGCACCGGCACAATCGCACGGGTTTTCTCAGTGATCGCGGCTTCAATCAACGTTTCATCGATATTCAGCGTATCGGGGCGCACATCGACGAACACGATCACAGCACCGCGCAGCACGAAGGCATTGGCGGTGGAAACAAAGGTGTAGCTCGGCATGATCACTTCATCGCCGGGCTGGATATCGATTAACAGCGCGGCCATTTCCAGTGAGGCGGTGCAGGATGGCGTCAGCAGCACCTTTTTGCTGCCAAAATGCTGCTCCATCCACTGCTGACAGCGGCGGGTAAATCCACCGTCACCGCAGAGTTTGCCGCTCGCCATCGCCGACTGCATATATTCAAGTTCACTGCCCACGACTGGCGGCGCATTAAATGGGATCATGTAGCTGTCCTGTAAAACCAGTAGGCGGTGCTTTCAAGGCGAGCACCGCTGCGTAAATAGAGGCGCATCGCCGTAAGATTGCTAAGCTGGGTCGCGACGCGCAGTCGTTCAAGTTGCCGCACGCGGCCCCAATCCGCTGCCGCCAACAGCAAGCGTTGACCAATGCCCTGCCCTTGCGCTGCGGGTAGCACGGCGAGCAGGCCAATACGCGCATCACCGTTCACTTCACGCATCGAGACATAGCCTTGTAATTGGCCGGATTCGTCGCTGGCCACCAGGCATTGGTGATCAAAGGTGCCGCGTACCGCGTTTTCAATCCACTGCGCATAGAAACGACCGCTGTCATCGGCGTTAAACCAGGGGGCACGAAAACGGCTTTGGCGAAAGGCATGCGATGCCGCCTCACGCAATGCCGGGATCTGTGCTTCACGCGCTATGCGCACGCCAACCTGGCGCTCGGTGCGTTTGATATTGATGGCCAGATCGGCCTCACCTTCCACCAACTGAAAACCGTGCTGGCTTAAGGCATCAATGGCGTCGGTGCGCTCGGCGGGCACTTTGGCCTGCCACAACGTATCTGGCTGTTGCAGCGCGTCGGCAAGGGTGAAGTCGCCATCCAGGTCGATACGCGCGCTGTTCACGCCAAAGAAATCGCTTTCCCACTCAAGGGGGTTAATACTGACGCGGACGGGCATGGAGAACATCCATCAGGTATTGGCCGTAGCCAGTTTTGGTCAACGCTTGCGCCGCCGCCAGCAACTGTTCGTCACTTAGCCAACCGTTGCGCCACGCAATCTCTTCCAGACAGGCAATTTTAAAGCCCTGACGTTTCTCCACGGTCTGAACAAACATACTCGCTTCAATCAGACTGTCGTGTGTACCGGTATCCAGCCAGGCAAAACCTCGTCCCAGCAACTCGACAGAGAGTTCACCCTGCTCAAGATACATCTGGTTAATCGCGGTGATTTCCAGCTCGCCCCGTGCAGAAGGCTGCACCTGTTTGGCAAACTCCACCACGCGATTGTCGTAGAAGTAGAGGCCGGTTACCGCCCAACGTGATTTAGGTTGCTGCGGCTTCTCCTCAATGGAAAGCGCATTGAAGTCGTCATCAAACTCCACCACACCAAACCGCTCGGGATCCATCACCTGATAGGCAAACACCGTCGCACCGCTACTGCGCGCAGCTACTTTTATCAGTTTCGGACTGAAGCCCTGGCCAAAATAGAGGTTGTCGCCCAGCACCAGACAGCAGCTGTCATTGCCAATGAAGGACTCACCAATGATAAACGCCTGCGCCAGACCATCGGGGCTGGGTTGCTCAGCATACTCTAGCTGCAGGCCGAACTCGCTGCCATCACCGAGCAAACGCGCGAAGTGCGCGCGATCTTCCGGCGTGGTGATAATCAGGACCTCGCGGATCCCCGCCAGCATCAGCACCGACAGCGGATAGTAGATCATCGGTTTGTCGTAAACTGGCAGTAGCTGCTTTGAGATAGCGCGAGTAATAGGGTGCAAACGCGTGCCCGAACCGCCCGCCAGGATGATACCTTTCATCGTTGCTGCTCCTGTATTGCGCCTCAGCGCGGCGTGGTTAAACCCAACCGCTCGCCACGATAGCTACCGTTGAGAATCGCCTGCCACCACTGTGGGTTTGCCAAATACCACTGCACGGTTTTGCGAATGCCACTTTCGAAGGTTTCCTGCGGCGTCCAGCCTAACTCACGCGCAATTTTGCTGGCGTCGATGGCGTAACGCAGATCGTGACCGGGACGATCGGTGACAAAAGTGATCAGATCTCGATAGCGCGTCAGATGCGTGGCGCGCTGCTGCGGTGCCAGTTCGTCCAGCAGATCGCACAGGGTTTCCACCACCTCAATATTACGGCGTTCGTTGTGACCACCAATATTATAGGTTTCACCCACTTTGCCGCTGCTCACCACACTGTAGAGTGCTCGCGCATGATCCTCTACATACAGCCAATCGCGAATCTGGCTGCCGTTGCCATACACCGGCAAAGGCTTACCCGCCAACGCATTGATGATAGTCAGTGGAATCAATTTTTCAGGAAAGTGATAAGGGCCATAATTGTTCGAACAGTTGGTGACGATGATCGGCAAGCCGTAAGTGCGTAACCAGGCGCGAACCAAATGATCGCTGCTGGCTTTCGTCGCTGAATAAGGGCTGCTGGGCGCATACGGCGTGGTTTCGGTAAAGAAATCATCGCTGCCATGCAAATCGCCAAACACTTCGTCAGTGGAAATGTGATGGAAGATAAAGCCTTTTTTACGCTCATCCGCCATACCATTCCAGTAATGGCGTGCGGCTTCCAGTAACTGATAGGTGCCCACGATATTGGTTTCGATGAAGGCAATCGGGCCATCAATCGAGCGATCCACATGGCTTTCTGCGGCCAGATGCATAATGCAATCCGGTTGATATTGGGCCATGACACGATCCAGTTCGGCTCGGTCGCAAATATCCACCTGCTCAAAGGCATAGCGCGCATCATTCTGTATTGGAGCCAGAGAGGCTAAGTTGCCTGCGTAGCTGAGTTTATCCACCACCACCACCTGATGGTCGGTTTGCTCAATCAGAAATCGCACCAGTGCGGAACCAATAAAGCCTGCGCCACCTGTCACCAGGAACTGTTTCATCGCCAGACACCTTTGGTATCGATAATCCACTGCTGCGTGATCTCGCTGGCATCGATCGCACGGAACGGCGCGTGATCCACCAGCATCACGATGATATCAGCCTGCTGCAACGCATCCTCAGTGGAAACCAGTGTTGCTTCATTTGCCAGTCGCGCAGGAATGTCTGCCACATGCGGTTCAACCACCAGCGTGCGACCGCTGTGCCACTCGGCAATCAGGTGCGCCACTGTCATTGCCGGGCTTTCACGCAAATCATCAATGTTCGGTTTAAACGCCAGGCCGAAGCAGGCAATCGTCACCTCAGAAGCACGTTTGCCGCTGGCAGTCAGGCAATCCGCCAACTGCTGTTTGACCTGATCTAACACCCACGTCGGTTTCGCATCATTCACTTCACGCGCGGTACGAATCAGACGCGCCAGTTCCGGATTTTGCGCCACGATAAACCAGGGATCGACAGCGATACAGTGGCCGCCAACGCCTGGTCCGGGCTGCAGAATGTTGACGCGTGGATGGCGGTTCGCCAGCGCAATCAACTCCCACACGTTGATCTTCTGTTCCGCACAAATCAGCGATAGCTCATTGGCAAACGCAATATTCACATCGCGGAAGCTGTTCTCAGTGAGTTTGCACATCTCGGCAGTACGCGCGTTGGTTTCCACACATTCGCCGCGCAGGAAGATGCGATACAGTTCGCTGGCCCGTGCTGAGCACGCAGGCGTCATGCCGCCAATCACACGGTCATTTTCCAGCAGCTCTACCATCACTTTGCCGGGCAGCACGCGCTCCGGGCAGTAAGCGATAAACACGTCACAGTTATCACCGTGCTGCGGGAAACGCAGGTCAGGACGTGCCTCCGCCAGCCAGGCGGCCATCTGTTCGGTCGCGCCAACCGGTGAAGTCGATTCGAGGATCACCAAATCGCCCGTTTTCAGCACCGTTGCAATCGACAACGCGGCTGCCTGTACGTAGCTCAGATCCGGCTGATGATCGCCGATAAACGGCGTGGGCACAGCAATCAGGAAGGCATCCGCAGCTTCGGCTTCCGTGGTGGCGCGCAGATGTCCTGCCTGAACGGCGTCGCGCACCACGTCACTCAGCTCCGGCTCAACAATGTGAATGTCGCCGCGATTAATGGTCTCGACCGCGCGGACATTGATATCCACGCCGATCACTTTTTTTCCCTTTGAGGCAAAAACGGCCGCCGTTGGCAGCCCAATGTAGCCCAGTCCGATAACGGAAATGGTTTCAAAACGCATAATTATACTCTGTGTTGTTTCAGTGCCTGCAGGATGCGCGAGCAGGCTTGTCCATCGCCATACGGATTGTGCGCGCGACTCATCCTCTGCCAGGCTTCCTCGTCCTGCAGCAGCAGGCTGACTTCTTCGACAATCCGGTTGATATCGGTACCGACCAGTTTTACTGTGCCCGCATCCACCGCTTCCGGACGCTCAGTCGTATCACGCATGACCAAAACCGGTTTGCCCAATGATGGCGCTTCTTCCTGAATACCACCGGAATCGGTGAGGATCAGCCAGGAACGGTTCATCAGCCAGACAAACGGCAAATACTCCTGTGGCTCAATCAAAATGATATTGTCGATCCCACTCAGGATACGATTTACTGGCTCACTGACGTTGGGATTGAGGTGCACCGGATAGACGATTTGCGCCTGCGGATGCTGACGTGCAATCTGCGCCAGCGCGCTGCAAATGCGTTCGAAACCGCCGCCAAAGCTTTCACGGCGATGGCCGGTGACCAGAATCAGTTTTTTATCCGCATCAAGGAACGGGTAACGTGCTGCAAGACGTGCATTCAGATCGCCATCATCCAGCACCCGATCGCGCACCCATAGCAGCGCATCAATCACCGTATTGCCGGTAACAACGATACAGTAATCCGGCAAATTTTCACGCAGCAGATTCTGCCGCGAACTCTCGGTTGGGGTGAAATGGTAGCTCGCCAGATGACCGGTTAAGGTGCGGTTAGCCTCTTCCGGCCAGGGCGACATCAGGTTGCCGGTGCGCAATCCTGCTTCGACGTGCCCCACCGGAATCTGATGATAAAAAGCGGCTAAGCTAGCAGCAAAAGTGGTGGTGGTATCACCGTGCACCAGCACCACATCGGGCTGAAAATCGGCGAGCACCGTTTTCATCCCCTGCAAAATGCGGCTGGTGATCTCCGTCAGCCCCTGTTCCGGGCGCATGATATTGAGATCGTAATCAGGCTGCAGCTTGAACAGCCGCAGCACCTGATCGAGCATTTCACGATGCTGCGCGGTCACGCACAAGCGCGATTCAAACGCCGGGTCCTGCGCCAGTGCCTGCACCAGCGGGGCCATTTTTATCGCCTCAGGACGCGTGCCAAATACGGTCAGAACTTTCACGTGGCTTCTCTTAATGGCTCGTTGGTGACGTCGGACGAGGACGGCGCACCAGCGCCACACCTGCACCCACCAGCGCGCCAATGACGCCCCACATGATCATCATAAACATTCGGCGCGGACTGTCGCGCGACACCGGCTCTTCAGGCGTACGCAGATAGCGGTAAGTCTGGAATGGCTTATCCAACTGCGCGCCTGCCTGCAACGTGCCCAGCATCGCTCTGTTCTGATCATAGCTCAAATCGTAAGCGGGCCCGCTGGCCTGCAATGTATCGAGCTGAGCCTGCAGCATTTGCTGCCCGAGCAGGAAGCGATCGCTGTCAGGCAGCGCTTCGCCAATGGCCGGTGCACGGTTTTCTTTGATGCCCTGCTGACTAGCAACCTTTAAGGCCTGTTCAATACGTTGACGCTGGCGATCAAACACCGCCTGTGCCACTTCCTGCTGACGGGTAACCTGCGCTTGCAGCTGCGCACTGCGCGCCTGCCATGCACCCTTCAATTCCGCATTCAAATGGCGCGCCGCGCGTTCGCTGGCATAGGCGATATATTGGCGCAGCAGGTTATTCGCGTCGCCGGCGGTTTCGGCAATCAGCTTAATGTTATCCAGCGTGTTATGCGCCGCATCCGCTGGTGTGAACTGGATATTGGTAATCAAATCATCCAGCAGTGCTGCATCGTTGTGTGTATTGCCACTTTTGCGACTTTTGTAGTAATCGGTCTGCTGCCAGAAGTCACGGCGCGTGTCCCAGGAGGCCAGTTGCATAGTGAACTCCTGATAGACCTCATCCATCACTGTTGGGGCGGGTGTGTTGAGATTGAGCGTGTTGTTACGCACATCGAGGTTATTGAGGAATTGCTGCTGCACGAAGAAGTCACCCAGCATGTTAACCGTTGGACGATCGGTAACGGCGGTGGTGCTCCAGGCTTGCTTCATCAGCATCGAGGCGAGCCAAGCCAATAAGGCAAACAGCAGCGCAAAGCCGATGATCCAGCGCTTACCGCGCCACAGCGTGCAGCCAAGGCCGCGCACATCCAGTTCGTTCTCCACAACGACAGAGGTCATAACAAAAGTCCTTATCGGGGTACTGATCGGGGTAATTTATTTTTTATCTTCGCCACTGCTTTGCCAGCGGCGTTTAATACGACGGATTTTGCGCGCCACACGCCAGGCGTGTTTCAGGCAATAGCCGTAAAGGAAAAAGGCCATCAGGAACAGCACCAGCATCACCCACTCGGGGATGAAGGCAAGGTATTCGCCCAGCACACCAATACCGGCCAACAGCGCTGCAGCCACGGTAATCAGCACAAAGGCCTGACGCGAAGTGAAACCGGCACGCATGATCAAATGGTGAATGTGCTGGCGGTCAGCTGAAAACGGACTCATCCCCTTACGCAGGCGGCGATACATAATCGCCACCATGTCCATCAGCGGAATGGCGATCAGCCACAGTGCCGTGACCGGCGTAATCGGATGGCTCAGGCCCTGGGTGGTTTCCAGCAGGATCCAGATAATGGTGAAGCCAATCATGGTGCTGCCGGCGTCGCCCATAAACACTTTGTAGCGGCGACCAATCAGACCCAGATTGAGCAAAATATAGGGGATGGTGGCGGCGATCATGGCGAAACACCACATCGCAAGACTGGTTTGCCCGTCGAAAAAGAGGATGATGCCCATGGCGGCAAAGGTCACACTGGCCAGCCCACCCAGTAAGCCATCAATGCCATCCACCATGTTAAAGGCGTTAATGGCCGCCCAAACGGCGAACAGTGTAAGTACGTAGCCAAATGGCCCAACAACCAATTCCACCGGACCAATGATAAATCCGAGGCTCAGCAGATACAGTTTTGAGCCGACCATCATCACGATGGCCACCGCCGCTTGTACTAATGCGCGGATTTTAACGCTGATATCGAACCGATCGTCCAGTGCACCCACCAGCACCAGCACCCCTGCGCAACTTAAATAGAGTGCCGCATGGGGTAAATAATAATCTGAAATAGCGAAAGCAAAGCAAATCCCCGCATAAACGGAGATCCCACCCACTAACGGAATGGCGCCATGGTGTCGTTTTCTTGAATTAGGTGTGTCTACCAGCCCAATTTTTTTAGCGGCTTTACGGGCAAAAAATAGGAACACTAAAGTAAACAGAAAAACAAAACCAAGCTCAGTACTCATAGTGAGTAAATTCACGTTAACGCTCTCAGCTAAAATCATCGACAACAATAAGCAAGATTCTTGCCATTGCCGTATATCCTTTGTCCGAATTCTGCCTGGGAAAAATCTTATTGCTGAAAAAATCAGCACCTTTCTGGCACAATCATCATATTGCTTCCTGACTGGGCTAATCCTAATGCCCATAAATGAAAAACGCCACGTTAAGACGTGGCGTTAGCAATAAATCCTGGCAAATTGTGCGACCGAATCGCTTCGCTTAGCGATTCAATATCGCCAACTTACGAACGCTTCATCATATCGAAGAATTCGTCGTTGGTTTTGGTCATCGCCAGCTTATTGATGAGGAACTCCATCGCATCAATTTCACCCATTGGATGGATGATTTTGCGCAGGATCCACATTTTCTGCAGCTCTTCCTGCGTGGTGAGGAGTTCTTCTTTACGGGTACCGGAGCGGTTGTAATCAATCGCTGGGAAGACACGTTTTTCAGCAATTTTACGCGACAGGTGCAGTTCCATGTTACCTGTACCTTTAAATTCTTCGTAAATCACTTCGTCCATCTTCGAACCGGTATCAACCAGCGCAGTCGCGATGATGGTCAGGCTGCCGCCCTCTTCCACGTTACGTGCTGCACCGAAGAAACGCTTCGGACGATGCAGGGCGTTGGCGTCCACACCACCGGTCAATACTTTACCGGAAGCCGGTACCACGGTGTTGTAAGCACGCGCCAGACGGGTGATAGAGTCAAGCAGGATAATAACGTCTTTCTTATGCTCGACCAGGCGCTTAGCCTTCTCGATCACCATCTCAGCGACCTGAACGTGGCGTGAAGCCGGTTCGTCGAAGGTGGATGCGATGACTTCGCCTTTCACCAGACGCTGCATCTCGGTCACTTCTTCCGGACGCTCGTCAATCAGCAGCACCATCAGCACGCAATCCGGATAGTTGTACGCAATGCTCTGTGCGATGTTCTGCAGCAGCATGGTTTTACCGGCTTTCGGTGGCGCCACGATCAGACCACGCTGACCGCGACCGATCGGCGATGCCAGATCCAGTACGCGAGCGGTCAAATCTTCGGTTGAGCCATTACCGCGCTCCATACGCAGACGATTGTTTGCGTGCAGTGGCGTGAGGTTTTCGAACAGAATCTTATTACGCGCGTTTTCCGGCTTGTCGTAGTTAACTTCGTTAACTTTCAACAGCGCAAAGTAACGTTCACCCTCTTTTGGCGGGCGAATTTTACCAGAAATGGTGTCACCAGTGCGGAGGTTGAAGCGGCGGATTTGGCTGGGAGAAACGTAGATATCATCGGGACCGGCGAGGTAGGAGCTGTCTCCAGAGCGGAGGAAACCAAATCCGTCCTGCAATATCTCCAGCACACCATCACCAAAGATGTCTTCGCCACTTTTCGCATGCTGTTTAAGGATAGAGAAAATAATATCCTGTTTACGCATACGTGCCTGGTTTTCCAGACCCATATTTTCGCCGAGGGTAATCAGCTCAGAAACCGGCGTGTTCTTTAATTCGGTAAGATTCATAGTGAGGGTTCTTAAACTCGGGGTAATTCTCGAAATGATTGTCGTGGGTGGTATGGCAAAAATTCCATGCCGTTAATGGCTCTTTTTCAACTCTGCTCGACGATTATCGTCTGATGTGGCGATAGGAAACGAAGAGATGGTCGAAAGGTGATGCCGAATGTGCTAGTCATCAGATTGCCAAACCACGATAACGTTCAATGCGAGCAGGGTCTGACAAGGGAAAACTTTAGATGCAAACTACAAGGTAAGTGCGTAATGCAGTGAGGTCAACTTAACACGCCTGAAGGGAGACGTCCAGCAGTGGCGAAAAAATTCACCACTGCGGAACAACACCGCGCCGGGCTTAGGCCAGGTTAGCGTTCAGGAACTCTTTCAGCTGGCCTTTAGACAAGGCGCCTACTTTGGTCGCAGCCACTTCACCGTTCTTGAACAGCAGCAGTGTCGGGATACCACGAATGCCATATTTAGGCGCAGTGCCCGGGTTGTCATCAATGTTCAACTTGGCGATGGTAAGCTTACCGTCGTACTCTTCTGCGACTTCGTCGAGAATTGGGGCGATCATTTTGCAAGGACCACACCATTCAGCCCAGAAATCTACCAGAGTGACACCGTCGGCTTTCAGCACGTCAGTGTCGAAACTGTCATCGGTCAAGTGAACGATTTTATCGCTGCTCATGTTTAACTCCAAAGATTGTGCCTGGCGAATTGGCGTAAAATATACCAACGTAGGTTGACTTTATTTCATCGGATACGCTTTCGTAAAGCGCTAGTAAGCTGATATTCTACCACACTATGAGCAAAACACACTTAACTGAACAGAAGTTTTCCGACTTCGCCCTGCACCCACAGGTGGTTGAAGCCCTTGATACCAAAGGCTTTTCTAACTGCACGCCTATTCAGGCGTTGGCACTGCCTTTTGCGCTTTCAGGGCGTGATGTTGCGGGTCAGGCGCAAACCGGTACCGGCAAAACGATGGCGTTCCTGACGTCAACGTTTCATCATCTTCTTTCTCATCCAGCCGCTGAAGGCCGCCAGATTAATCAGCCACGTGCGCTGATCATGGCCCCGACGCGTGAACTTGCTGTGCAGATCCATGCCGATGCAGAGCCACTGTCGAAAGTCACGGGTCTGAAACTGGGTCTGGCTTATGGCGGTGACGGCTACGACAAACAGCTGAAAGTGTTGGCCGATGGCGTCGATATCCTGGTGGGCACCACCGGTCGCCTCATCGACTATGCGAAACAAAATCACATCAACCTCGGCGCCATTCAGGTCGTGGTTCTGGATGAAGCCGATCGCATGTTCGATCTTGGCTTTATTAAAGATATCCGTTGGTTGTTCCGCCGCATGCCGCCGGCCACCCAGCGTCTGAGCATGTTGTTCTCGGCGACCCTCTCTTACCGCGTACGTGAACTGGCGTTCGAACATATGAACAACGCTGAATACGTGGAAGTGGAACCGGAGCAGAAAACCGGCCACCGCATCAAAGAAGAACTTTTCTACCCTTCGAATGAAGAGAAGATGCGTCTGCTGCAAACCTTGATCGAAGAAGAGTGGCCCGACCGCGCCATCATCTTCGCCAACACCAAACACCGCTGTGAAGATATCTGGGGCCATCTGGCCGCGGACGGTCACCGTGTAGGTCTGCTGACGGGCGATGTGGCACAGAAAAAACGTCTGCGTATTCTGGATGACTTCACCAAAGGTGATGTGGATATTCTGGTCGCGACTGACGTTGCGGCGCGAGGTCTGCACATTCCTGCAGTGACCCACGTGTTCAACTACGATCTGCCTGACGACCGTGAAGACTACGTGCATCGCATCGGTCGTACCGGCCGCGCGGGTGCCAGCGGACATTCCATCAGCCTGGCGTGCGAAGAGTACGCACTGAACCTGCCAGCGATTGAAGAGTATATTGGTCACGGTATTCCGGTGAGTAAGTACAGCAGTGAAGCACTGATGAGTGAGCTGCCTCCGCCGAAACGTCTGCAGCGCAGCCGTTCTGGAAACGGCCCACGCCGTGGCGGGAACAACAGCAACCGTCGTAGCGGCGCGCCGCGCAATAACAACCGTAAACGTTCGAGTTAAGCACACCATGCTGAGCGCATCGTCACTTTATGCTGCGATTGATTTAGGCTCTAACAGCTTTCATATGTTGGTGGTGCGCGAAGTGTCCGGCAGTATTCAGACCATTGCGCGTATAAAGCGTAAGGTACGTCTGGCTGCCGGTCTGGACAAAGCCAATCACCTCTCCGCCGAGGCGATGCAGCGTGGCTGGCAATGTCTGAAACTCTTCTCTGAACAGCTGCAAGATATTCCCCCCGAGCAAATCCGCGTGGTCGCCACGGCTACGCTGCGTATTGCTGAAAATGCCCAGGACTTCCTGACTCACGCCGAAGAAATCCTTGGCTGCCCGGTGAATGTCATCAGCGGCGAGGAAGAAGCACGCCTGATTTATCAAGGTGTTGCCCACACTACCGGAGGCTCTGATCAGCGCCTGGTGGTGGATATCGGCGGCGGCAGCACCGAGCTGGTCACCGGCGAGGGTTCACACGCGACCACGTTGTTTAGTTTGTCGATGGGCTGCGTCACCTGGCTGGAACGCTACTTTGGCGATCGTCACCTGGCGAAAGAGAATTTCGAGCAGGCTGAATTAGCGGCCCGCGACATGATTCGTCCGGTCGCGGCGGCACTGCGCGAAAAAGGCTGGCAGATCTGCGTCGGTGCTTCTGGCACCGTGCAGGCACTGCAGGAAATTATGGTTGCGCAGGGCATGGATGAACGCATCACCCTGAGCAAGCTGCAGCAGCTAAAACAGCGTGCGATTCAGTGCGGCAAGCTGGAAGAGCTGGAAATCGAAGGATTGACACTCGAGCGCGCGCTGGTATTCCCCAGCGGCCTGTCGATTCTGATCGCTATCTTCCATGAACTTAGCATCGACAGCATGACGCTGGCCGGTGGCGCACTGCGTGAGGGGTTGGTGTACGGCATGCTGCATCTGCCGATTGACCGCGACATTCGTAGCCGCACGTTGCAAAACGTCCAGCGCCGCTTCTCTATCGATGTGGAGCAGGCAAGCCGCGTGCGTCAGCTGGCTGAAAGCTTTTTCCGCCAGGTGAGCACTGTCTGGAAGCTGGATAACCGATGTCGCGATCTGCTGCTGAGCGCCTGTTCAATTCACGAAATAGGCCTGAGCGTCGATTTCCGCCAGGCACCCCAGCACGCCGCTTACCTGATTCGCCATCTCGATCTTCCTGGTTTTACGCCCGCACAGAAAAAAATGCTCGCCTGCCTGCTGCAAAATCAAAGTGGCAGTATCGATCTCGCTTTACTGACGCAGCAGAACGCTGTGCCACCACGTATGGCGGAACGCTTAAGCCGTTTACTGCGTCTGGCGATTATTTTCTCCAGCCGTCGTCGCGATGACACGCTGCCTGCGGTTCGTTTACAGGCGGATGATGATGCGCTGCACCTGACACTCCCTGCTGGCTGGCTGGATGCGCATCCGCTGCGTGCCGAGTTGCTGGAACAAGAGAGTCATTACCAGTCTTATGTGCACTGGTTGCTGACTATCTCTTAATCAAACCTGCTGCGCTTGCTGATGCTGCGTTGAAAAGCTCCCGTCAAATGCTCATTGACGGCATGTGAACTCCGCTTTGCCGGGAACTTTTCGTCTTGCCTCCGCTACGCTCGCAACGGTTCTCGCTACAGGCCTGGCCTGAACGAACGGCGGGGGATTTACCCCTTCTTCGCATTCTCCAGCATCGCACGTAAGCCCGCGACGCGCGTCTGCCCGGTTTTCACCCGCTCCTCGGCGCTGATCACTTTTTTCTCGCGTTCCCACACCACATCATCCTGCGGCAGCTCCATCAGGAAGCGGCTCGGTTCCGGACGCACCAGTTCGCCATACTGACGACGTTCACGGCACAGGGTAAAGGTCAGCTCTTTTTGCGCGCGGGTAATGCCCACATAGGCCAGACGGCGTTCCTCTTCGATGTTGTTCTCATCAATGCTGCTCTGATGCGGTAACAACCCCTCTTCCATACCGACCAGATAAACATACGGGAACTCCAACCCTTTGGAGGCGTGCAAGGTCATCAGCTGCACCTGATCGCTCTCCTCATCGCTCTCACCGCGTTCCATCATGTCGCGCAGCGTGAAGCGCGTCACCACCTGCGCCAACGTCATCGGCTCATTGAGTTCGTCACCTTCCAGCATCTCGGTCATCCACTGGAACAGCGTGTTGACGTTTTTCATGCGCATTTCGGCGGCTTTGGGGCTTGGCGAGGTCTCAAATAGCCAGCTTTCGTAATCGACACCGCGAATCAGATCGCGTACCGCATTCACTGGCTCGCGCTCCGTCAGCTGAATAATCTCGTTAAGCCATTGGGTAAAGCGCTGCAGATGCTCCAGACCGCGCCCGCTCAGCGTCTGTTCCAGCCCCATATCGAAGCTGGCATTGAACAGACTTTTATTGCGCAGGTTGGCCCATTCACCCAGCTTTTGCAGCGTGGCGGGGCCAATCTCACGACGCGGTGTATTGACGATACGCAGGAAAGCACTGTCGTCTTCCTGATTGGTCAGTACGCGCAGATAGGCCAGCAAATCTTTGATTTCCGGGCGCGAGAAAAACGAGGTACCGCCAGAAATACGATAGGGGATACGGTTTTGCATCAGCTGCTTTTCAAAGACGCGTGACTGATGGTTACCGCGATAGAGAATCGCATAATCTTTGTAGGCGGTTTTATTAACGAAGTGATGGGCAATCAACTCACCGGCGACCCTCTCGGCCTCATGATCTTCATTGTTGGCACTCAACACCTTCAGCTCGCTGCCCTCACCCAGCTCGGAGAACAGGCGCTTCTCAAACACATGCGGATTATTGGCAATCAGGATGTTAGCTGACTTCAAAATGCGCTGGGTTGAGCGATAGTTCTGCTCCAGTTTCACCACTTCCAGCGTCGGAAAGTCCTCTTTCAGTAACACCAGGTTTTGCGGTCGTGCGCCACGCCAGGAGTAAATTGACTGGTCATCATCACCGACCACGGTGAAACGCGCCCGCGCGCCCACCAGCAGTTTCACCAGCTCATACTGGCTGGTGTTGGTATCCTGATACTCATCCACCAATAAATAGCGAATACGCTGCTGCCAACGCTCGCGCACTTCCTGATTGCGTTGCAGCAACAGCGTCGGCAGCGCAATCAAATCGTCGAAATCCAATACGTTGCAGGATTTCAGATGCTGGTCGTACAGCTGATAGCAGTGGGCAAAAATCTGGTCACGCTGGGATTTGGCCAGGCCAGCCGCACCCTGCGGATCGACCAGATCATTCTTCCAGTTGGAAATGGTGGAGATCAGCTGCTGCAACAGCGTTTTGTCTTCCTCCAGCCACTGTTTAGTGAGGTCTTTCAACAGCGCCAGCTGATCTTGATCGTCGAACAACGAGAAGCTCGCTTTCATGCCTAACGCTTTGTATTCACGTTTGATTATCTCCAGTCCCAACGTATGGAAGGTGGAGATCATCAGGCCACGCGCCTCTTTACGTCCAAGCGTTTGTGCGACACGCTCTTTCATCTCGCGCGAGGCTTTATTGGTGAAGGTGACGGCCGCGATATGGCGCGCCTGATAGCCACACTCGCGGATCAGGTGGGCGATTTTATTGGTGATGACGCGGGTCTTACCCGAGCCTGCACCGGCCAGCACCAGGCAGGGACCGGTGACAAATTCGACAGCACGTTGTTGGCCGGGGTTTAAACGCATAACGGAATATCACTCAACTAATGAAAAGGAGATCCCCTGACGATGTCGAATGGCAGGAATACGACAGGTGGATGAATATCGAAAGCTGATTTAATCAGTCACCGTACCGGGCATTCGCAGCCAACGCACCTGCAATTTGAAGTATGACGGGGATATAATGCGCCGAACATTATACATACATATAGAGTTACCCACATGGCGAAAACCGCGGCAGCTTTACACATCCTCGTCAAGGATGAAGCGCAGGCCAAATCCCTGCTGGCCCAGTTGGAAAAGGGCGCGAACTTCCAGCAGCTGGCAAAAAAACACTCCACCTGTCCATCAGGACGTAACGGCGGCGACCTCGGTGAATTCCGTAAAGGCCAGATGGTGCCCGCCTTTGATAAAGCGGTCTTCTCCTGCCCGCTATTGCAACCTTACGGACCGGTGAAAACCGCCTTTGGTTATCACATCATCAAAGTGCTGTGGCGTAACTGATCACTTTTTACTTTTCATCTGCTGCAACACGTTGCTGCACTGGTTGGCGTCGGTATCACTGGGTGAAATCAGTGCCAGCAGTGCGGCGGCCGGCGCCACCACTGCGCCCAGCGCCACCGCAGCAGCGCCACGTGCGATCAGCGGCCCGGCTTTCACTCCCGCATCCGGATTTTTGAAGGTGCCACGCACATACAGTGGCGATCGCAAGGTGATGATACGAATGCCTTTGCTCTCTGGATTAATGGATAAGTCCAGCCTTTCATTGGCAAAGTTAACGTTGCCGGTGACATTAATCACCGCATTCTCCGTATCCAGCACAAACACTTTCGGCGTGGCGAGACCCTGACGGATATTGAGATCGGTGGCGGCACAGTTGATGCGCACCTCATCATCGCCAAACAGTTTGCCGACCACATAGTTACCGACATTCAGGCCGGCAATTTCCATCAGACTACGGCTGATCAATCCGTCATTCATCAGCAGTTTCAGCTCGCCGTTGCTGGTCCCCAGAATATCCGCCACCGAGTTGCCGGTACCGCTCAGGCTGGCATCGCCGTTTAACTGACCCAGGCTACGCTGCATCGCCGTGACATTCGGGAACAGCTGACGCAGTTGCAGCTTACGCGCATGCAAATCCGCGCGACCGCGCATCGGGCTCTTATCCCCTTCCAGATGAATGGTGGAGTTGATACTGCCGCCTGCCATGCCGAAGCGCAGCGGATCGAGCAGCAGGTCACCGTTTTTCAACTGCAGATGGGTATAAAGGTCGCTAAGCGGCAGCTTGCTGCTGTGTTCGATGCGTTTTCCGCTGAATTTCACATCCGCATCCATCACGTCCCAGCTTTTGGTATCAAACTTGTCATGTGGCAGCACGCGATCGGCCGGTTGCGTTGAAGCGTCACCACGCTGGGCTTTAGCCTGCTGGGTTTTCTCACTGCCCTTGCCCGAATTCACGCCAATCAGCGGGCCTAAATCCGCCATGCGCAACTGGTTCGAGGTTAATTCTCCGGTCAACGTTGGGCGCGGTTTCACCTGGTGATAAGCCAGCGAGCCGTGAATATCGCTATCGCCAATATGCCCATTGAAGTTTTCGTAACGGAACAGCGGCCCTTTCTCTTCATTGAAGCGCGCGATCAAATGGCCGTCAGTTTCGTACGGCGGCGTATCAGGCAGCAGCACGCCGGTTAAACCGTACAGATTCGCCAGCGTATCGCCAGCAAAACGCAGACGCACATCCAGCCCGCCGAGATTTAAAGGATCCTGCAACGTCCCGTCAACGCGCACGCGCGTGGTGCCGTTGCGCACATCCACCTGCAGTGGGAACGGAGTGGTTTTGCTGCGCAACGAGAGCATGCCGCCGATCTTGCCGTCGCCAGTTAATTTCTGATTGTTGTATGTCCCCTCCGCCTGCCAGCCAAAGACAAAATCGCCCGCGCCTTTCTGCTGGTCATTACCGCCCGCTACCTGCGCGTAAGGCACCGGTTTGCCCAGTGGATTAAGGGTGACGGTCACATCGGCTTTATTGATGGCATCGCGATA
This sequence comes from Pantoea sp. Taur, assembly GCF_009830025.1. Lineage (NCBI taxonomy): Bacteria > Pseudomonadati > Pseudomonadota > Gammaproteobacteria > Enterobacterales > Erwiniaceae > Pantoea > Pantoea sp. Taur. The sequence goes on along the minus strand of NZ_SZZZ01000011.1, from coordinate 113,549 downwards.
GCGAATCTGACCTTTGTCGAACAGAATATTATCGAGGCGGAAAGACCAGGCAGAAGGCGGCGCATTGGCATCGCTGTTCTCGCTGCTGGCTAAGTTGAAGGTCCAGTTATTCTTTTTATCCGCCGTCTGCACCAGCCGCGCATCGGGCAGCTGCATTTTAATCCACGGCAAATAAACCTGTTTATGCAGGAGCGCCAGCGGCGCAAGCGTGGCTTCAACGCGCTGCAAATGCACCATGGTGACATCGGGAATATTCGGCGGATTGCCCAGCATAATGTCATCGGCATGCACCTGCGGCCACGGCACCCAACTGCGCCAACCGGGTTCTTCGCGATTGCGCACCCAGGCAACACCCAGATCACCCCGAATGGCGAAAGGCCGGTTTAACTCAGTGGAGACTTTTTGGTTGATGGTTGGCTTCAGGCGGTTCCAGTCAAACGTGGCGATAATCACCACCACCACCACAACCAACAACAATAAAATCCCGAAAACCCAACTCAGGACTTTTCCCGTACGTGACATTCTGCTTCCTCCTTGCCCTCAACGTCTCACATAACTGTAGTCGAGACGTTGCGGATCGGGATCAGGGAAGCTCGAGCGCCAGGGATTCCAGCGTGCTGAAGGGAACAGGCCGCGAGAAGAAATAGCCTTGTGCCGCCATTGCAGGCGAATTGCGCACCTGCTGCCACTCCTCTTCGGTCTCCACGCCTTCAACAATAACGCCGTTGCAATAGCGATTGATCAACGCCAGTAGCATGGAGAACAGCGAGCGGCCTTCATCGGTAGAGCGCAGCAGCATGAACAGTTCGCGCGACAGTTTAATGTAGTCATAGCGCAGCTCAGTCAGCGCAGAGAAGTTTGCCATGCCTGATCCAAAGTCATCAAGCCACAGCGGGCCCAGTTCAGGCATCTTCGCCACCATCTCTTCCTGCGGCAATGCATGGTGCTCCGTGAGTTCAAATCGCACCCAGGGGAGTTGCGTAATCAACTGGCGGATATCGTCATGCTGCTCAATGGCTAACAGCGTCGGACCATCAATATTCACCGAGGCCACCAGCTGACGCTGACTGAAAAAGTGTGACCACTGTAATAACAGCTCAAGCTGTTCCTCGACGACATCAAGGCGCTGCGCGATAGTCAGCGCATCAAAATAGGTTTCGGGCGACAACCTTTTCTCTGGTGCGGAGGGGTGTGTCACCGCAGTCAGTAATTCAATAGCCAGTAAACGGCCGGAGACCTGGTAAATCGGCTGGAAAGTATAGAATCGTTGGCACTGCTGCCAGAAGAAACGCGTTTCCTGTTGTTGCTCCAGTTCAATTGAAATAGGCAGCCGATGACTTAAATTGTTCATCACCATGGTTTTTTCCTGGTAGGTGGTGGGTGCCTGCAAATTGTTTCTCAGCGGCAAGTATCGGCGAGTAACACGATAACTTTATTGGTCTCAGCCACCTCACGAGCAGTTGAGTGTATCAGCGCGTTTCAGGCTTAATCGGCAAAACAAGCGGCGCTTTGTCCGTTAAATCGCCGTGGAAAGTGGGTGCAGGCACCTTAAGTTAAATTAAAACATCGTTTTAAAAACCATTGACAGCTGCCATACCAGACGCGAGACTCGAGGGCAGAATTCACTACAGGCCGAAGACCATGACGCAGAAGAACATTGCCATCATTGGCGAATGCATGATTGAGCTGTCCGAAAAAGGTGAGAACATCAAACGTGGTTTTGGCGGCGACACGCTAAACACGGCGGTTTATCTGGCACGCCAGTCAGATAGCCAGCAGCTGCGGGTGGACTATGTCACCGCGCTGGGCACCGACAGTTTCAGTGACCAGATGATCGCTGCCTGGCAGCAGGAGCAGGTTCACACCCAGCTCATTCAGCGCCTCGACAATAAAATGCCGGGCCTCTATTTCATTGAAACCGACGAACACGGCGAGCGCACCTTCTGGTATTGGCGCAATGATGCCGCTGCGCGCTTCTGGCTGGATGGCCCAGAGTCTGACGCGATTTGCGCCCAGTTGGCCCACTACGATTACCTCTATCTCAGCGGTATAAGCCTGGCGATTCTGCCGGCCACCAGCCGAGAGAAACTGATGGCACTGCTCAGCGCCTGTCGCCAAAACGGTGGCAAGGTCATTTTCGATAACAATTACCGTCCACGTCTGTGGACAGACAAATCCAGCGCGCAACAGGCTTACGCTGAGATGCTACGTCATACCGATATCGCCTTCCTGACGTTGGATGATGAGCACCTGCTGTGGGGTGAACAGCCGCTGGACGCAGTGATTGCACGCACGCGCGAAGCCGGTGTACAGGAAATTGCCATCAAACGCGGTGCCGATTCCTGTTTAGTGGCGATAGGCGATGAGCCGCTGCGTGAAGTGCCCGCCATCAAGCTGGCAAAAGAGAAGGTGATCGATACCACTGCCGCAGGCGACTCTTTCAGCGCCGGTTATCTGGCTGTACGTTTAGCCGGAGGGAGGGCAGAAGATGCGGCCGCGCGCGGTCATCTCACCGCCAGCACGGTGATCCAGCATCGCGGAGCCATTATCCCTTTAAGCGCTATGCCGCAATAACCCTCCCCTCAACATTTCCCAGCGGCGCTATGTCAGGCACGACGCCTGGCGCCGCTGGATATCCGTTGGCACGATGCAGGGCGCCAGTCGTTCACTTTACCGCTGTTGATTTGATAATCACGACTTACACAATGCACAGGATAATTTGCCTTAAATCCCGAGATTACACTGTGAATTTTAACTAACCTCGCCAGCGATCCATCTTTGGCTCATATCCGCCTACGCCAGTTTAGCAACCCTTACCATATCAATTTAAATTCAATAGATTACGGACAGAAATCGGGCCGCCAGGCATAGTCCGAAACTGCAGAAATGGTGGGTTTTCGGCTGGACGCCAGCGCGAAAACAGACCATGTTTTAATCAACAACAGCAGGACGCTGTTAATCCGGCCGCGAACAAAATAATGACAACACGACTCGCTCAGGACTGATTTATGCACACAGAAATCATTAATATCTGGCCACACGGTGATGCGCCAGGCGCGAGTGATTCGCGCGCTCAACCGCAAATCGTCGATCTCGCCAAAGAGTACGAACCCTATGACCGTGCCGCGACCGGCGTGCGTTGCCCTGAAATGGCGATCTGGCATCCGGAAACCTCCAACGGCATTACGCTGCTGGTGGCGCCCGGCGGCGGCTATCAGCGAGTGCTGATTGACCGTGAAGGCAGTGCCCTCGCCACGTTCTTCACATCGATGGGGTATACGCTGGCAGTGATGACTTATCGCCTGCCCTACGATGGCCATCACGAAGGTCCCGATGCCCCACTGGCCGATGCACAACGTGCGGTGCGCGTGTTGCGCGATCGTGCGCAGCGCGGCATGAACGGTAAATACATTGTGATGATGGGCTTCTCAGCGGGTGGGCACGTGGCTGCCAGCCTGGGGACGCGTTTTGGTGAGAAAATTTATCCAGTGCAGGATCAGGCCGACAGCTTCTCGCCACGTCCAGATGCCATGGTGCTACTCTACCCGGTGATCAGCATGCGCGACGGTCTGGCACACGAAAGCTCGCGCACTCGCCTGCTCGGCGCATGGCCGGATCAGAGGTTGATTGATGCGTATTCCATGGAAACGCGCGTACATGCGCAGACACCGCCCACGCTGCTGATTCACGCTAGCGATGATGACGCGGTTTCGGTAAACAACAGCATGGTGTTTTTCAGCGCCCTGCGTGAGCACAAGGTGCCGGTGGAAATTCACTTTTATCAGAAAGGCGGCCATGGATTTGGCATTCGCGGCGTCGCGGATCTGCCCCTCGCCAGTTGGCCGATGCTGGTCACCGAATGGCTCCGCGCTAAGACATAATCCCCTTCATAATTTGAACCGCAGCGGCGCTGGCTGCATGCAGTCACCCCAGTCACCGGCTTAAGTCAGTGACTGGCGATGAACATACTTGCCGCCTTACTGCGGCTCAAATTATTTCAGGGATAATTCATGCCCTGAAACGCAGCGACGTGGCTGCATGGATGTGATGTTCAAAAGCGCCTCAAGGCGCTTTTGTGCTGCTACTCAAATTTTTTTGGCGATCTCATATGCCATGAATCATAAGACTTTATGACTCGGCCATGAATGATAAATCCTGCGTCATGACGAGGGTTGAGCCGGGTCGGTCGCACTCGCGCTGCCGTTACTTTCCGGTTTAGCTTCATCAGAAGCCGCCGGTGCCGCAGGCGCATCCGGTACCTTCATCACTTTATCCCAGCCGTCCTGCAGCATCTTCACGTTGGTCTCAGCTTCACCTTGTGGTTGAATCAGCACCATCGTCAATTCCTGCGTCAGCTGCTGGCGCAATTCCTGATTCAGCTGGTCACGCGTCAAGCCACTGAGAAACGCCTGACGCAGCTTTTGATACTGCTCCGGCGCGATATCCACCACCGCATTCTGCTGCGAGCGCAGACGCTGCCCCATCAAGATATCGGTATCCGTGCGCGCATAGGTGGCGAACAGCTTATTCAGTTCCAGCAGCTTCTGCGCCATCAGCGCATCAAACTCATCCTGCGGTAACCCTTTATCACGTACTGCCGCCAGTTCTTTCGCCACCTGGTTCATGTTCTGCGCCAGCGATGCGTTCGGGCTGTCCATGTTGATGGAACACTGCGCACGCTGGTAAAGCACGCGGCAATCAAAGCCCACCTGCACGCTCTGTGCTTTGCTGTCCGCCAGCGCGCGTTGCACATGCCAGAACAGCGCTTCACGCGCCAAATCACTCTGCCAATAGTGCTGTAAGTTCTGTGAGTCACGAATCGGTTGCCACGGCGTATCCCACACCAGCGACAGGCGATCCTGACTCATCCCGCCATTCACCAGATTGACGGGCTGATGCGGCAAAGGAGAGAGCGTAGGCAGCGCTGCGGGCGCAACCCGTTTACCCTTCAGTGCGGAGAAGGTTTTGTTGATTTGTTCTGCCATGCTGCGGCTGTCAACGTTGCCCACCACATACAGGGTCATGCCATCCGGCGTGTACCACTGCTGATAGAAACTGTTGAGCTGTGCAATATCCACCGGCGCACGCGGCTGCTCGCCCGGATCGTGCGCCAGCATCGCTGAACCCTTCAGGCGATAGCGCCACCAGACATCCTGGGTATTTGGCGGCCAGGTGGCAATCGGATCGGTCGCGGTCAGCGCGGTCGAAACCACCTGCTCATTAATGGTCATTTTCCCTGCGGTCGCCGCCAGCCAGTTCAGTGCTTCTTTCAGCAGCTCCGGGCGGTTGTTGGGCAAGCTCAGGTTATATTGGGTGTAATCGTACGATGAGATCGCTGGCGGCAACGGGCGTTGCGGATCCATGGCTTGCTGCCACAGTGCACGCTGTTGATTGGTATCCAGCGCGGTGTTGTGCACCATTGCCAGACGCGGTATCAGATGGCTGAAACCGGTTTGCTGAGCGCTCTCCACCAGTGAACCGGTGTTAACAATCAGACGTAATTCAATACGATCGCTTGGACGTTGTGGCGTGGTGAGTAACTGCCAGCTAAAACCATTGTCCAGTTTGCCTTCCTGCCATGCGGGATCGGGCTGGAGTGTCTCGGCGTGCGCGCCAAAGCCGGATGCCGCAAGGATTAATCCGCCAACCAAAAGTCGAATTCTGGTGCCCTGCATGTGAACCCCTACATAAACAGATCAACGCTCGTTATCGCGACATGTACGGTCACATCATTGGTGACCGGCGCGGCCCATAGCCGCCACGTTTAATGAAGAACAGACTCTTTGACCACAGGAAGGTCAGGATGTCGCGCAACGAGGTAAAAAATCGGGAAAAAAATCAATGGGGTTTATTATGCAAATGCCCGCTGTCAGGGCAAGCGACAGCGGGCATTTCTCAGGAAATTAACGCAAATAGACGATCAGACGCTGGTTTGTGAGGCGTTATTGACCTTTTTCGCTGAAGAAAGCGTCGCTTTCATCTGCTTCTCATCCAGCTGACCGACCCACTTCGCCACAACAACCGTCGCCACGCCGTTACCCACCAGGTTGGTCAATGCACGCGCTTCGGACATAAAGCGGTCGATACCCAGAATCAGCGCCAGACCCGCTACCGGCAAATGTCCGACTGCAGACAAGGTGGCCGCCAGCACGATAAAGCCACTGCCGGTCACGCCCGCTGCGCCTTTTGAGGAGAGCAGCAGCACCACTAACAACGTGATCTGGTGGAAGATATCCATGTGCGCATTGGTGGCCTGGGCAATGAATACCGCCGCCATGGTCAGGTAAATCGAGGTGCCATCAAGGTTAAAAGAGTACCCCGTTGGAATAACGAGACCCACCACCGATTTCTTACAACCCAGCTTCTCCATCTTGTCGAGCATACGCGGCAGCGCAGATTCAGATGAAGAGGTACCCAGCACGATCAGCAGCTCTTCTTTGATGTAGGCAACAAATTTGAAGATGTTGAAGCCGGCCCAGCGTGCAATCAAACCTAACACCACCACCACAAACAGCACGCAGGTGATGTAGAAGCAGATAATCAGCTGACCGAGCTGCACCAGTGAGCCCACGCCGTATTTACCAATGGTAAACGCCATGGCACCGAAGGCACCGATCGGCGCAAGGCGCATAATCATATTGATAACGCCGAAGATCACTTTGGAGAAGCTCTCAATGACGTTGAACATCACAGTACCGGCGTTACCCAGACGATGCAGGGCAAAACCAAACAGAATAGCGAACAGCAGCACTTGCAGGATATTACCGCTGGCAAAGGCACCGATCACACTACCCGGGATAATATCAAGCAAGAAGGCAACAACACCCTGTTCTTGCGCCTGCTGGGCGTAAACCGCCACGGCTTTGGCATCCAAAGTCGCCGGATCAACGTTCATCCCCGCGCCCGGCTGCACCACATTAACCACGACCAGGCCAATAATCAGCGCGATGGTGCTGACAATTTCAAAATAGAGCAGCGCAACTGCGCCAGTCCGTCCAACTGCTTTCATGCTCTCCATGCCGGCAATACCGGTCACCACCGTACAGAAAATCACGGGGGCGATGATCATCTTGATCAGCTTAACGAAACCATCGCCAAGCGGCTTCATTTGCGCGCCTAACTCAGGATAGTAGTGGCCTAACAGGACGCCGATGCCGATGGCAACCAGCACCTGGAAGTAGAGGCTTTTGAACAGTTTCATAACAGGTGTCCAGGTATAGACGGAATTCACCGCCGTTATTATGGAGAACGCATGCGGCAAGCCGCCTGGAAGCGAAAAACCTTACCGATTGCGGGAAAATAACACTCCGATAACAGGATTAATATACCCTTACATTCCTTACAAAAGTTACAAAACTCTAACTATGAACTGAAACGCTTCAGCAAACTATCTGACTGCAATTTCGTGAGGAAAATCAATAAACAATGTGATTATTCAGGATGTGACGAGCTGTCAAGCCAGCGTTGGTTGAAGACGTTAAGAGGGAGCGCTTCAGCGTATAAGTAGCCTTGCCCTATAGTAATTCCGCGTGCCAGCAGCCAGTCTCGCTGCTCATCGGTTTCCACGCCTTCAGCAATAACATCCAGATGAATGATGTCCGCAATCGCCGCGACAATACGCACCATGGTGTCATCATCCGGTAGCGCCGCGACAAAACTGCGGTCCATCTTCAGCTTGTTCACCGGCAGCGCTTTAAACTGATGCAGGTAATTGAGATTGGAATAACCCATGCCAAAATCATCCAGCGCCACGGCCACGCCGGTTTGCTGCAATGAACGCAGCAGCGAAATCGCTTGCTCGGCATCGCCAATCTGCGCGGTTTCGGTAATTTCCAGCACGAAATTGCCGGGTGCAATACGATGGCGCTCCAGCAAGCCCTGCAAATGGCTCACCATGCTGGGGTCACGCAACTGAACTGCCGATATATTGACGCTCAGCGGAATATTGATGCCCAGCTTCTGCCACGCGGCAAGGATGCGGCAGGCTTCTTCAAACACCCAGCGCCCAATCGCGGAAATCACCCCAATCTCTTCCGCGCTGGCGATAAACTCTTCTGACAAACCATAGCTGCCATCCGGCATACGCATACGCAATAGCGCTTCCGCGCCCGCCAGCTCACCGGTTTGCATATTGATTTGCGGCTGCAGATAGAGTGCAAATTGACCATCCTGCAACCCCTGCAGGATATCGTGCTCCTGCGTCAGGCGTTTTTGCGCCCGCTCAGTCAGCGCCGGATCAAAGAACAGAATCTGGTTTTTGCCCTGATGACGCGCCGACATCATGGCCGAGGTCGCGCGGTCGAGTTGCTCGCTGGCACTGACGACGCTGTCATCATGCAGCGCCAGGCCAATACTGGCGTTTGGACGCAGCTGAAGTTGATGCAGGTTCACCGGCTGGTTAATGCGAATCATCAGGTTGCGCGCCAGACGCATGGCGCGGAACGGGTTGTGCGCGCGCTTCATCAGCAGCGCGAAATCACTGGGTCCGGTTTGCGCCAGCAGGGTGTGGTCGTCAACGGTGCTACGAATCTTCTCCACCAGCGTCAGCATCAGGGTGTCGCGCTGTTCATCACTCAGTACACCGTTGGCTTCCTGCAACGTTTCAATACGAATCACCATCAATCCCCACGGCTGACGGCTATGGCGATGACTGGCGTGCTGATCCAGTAACGCAAGGAACAGGGCACGGTTGGGCAGGTCGGTCACGGCAAAATGGGTGGTCATGCGACTCATTTCATCATGAATCGACTCCAGCACCTGTTGATTGCGGTTGTAGCTGCGGATCAGCATGCCGATTTCATCGTCGCGATGATTATGCGGCAGGTCGAGCTTGTGCGTGAGAATGGCCTGCGGTGGCAACTCCTGCAAATCACGCGACAAACTTCTCAAAGGATGGACAATCAGACGATTGATACACCAGCTAATCGACACGGAGAGGATCAGCGCCAGCAGCAAATAGGTAGTGATCATCGTCGATAACGTGCTCAGCAGAAACTGATAAACGCGTGACGAGTCAGCCTGCAGCACCAGATAGGCAATCGGTTTGGGCAGCCCGGTGCGTTCAACCGAATAGAGCGGTAGTGTAATTTGCACCGGTAGCTCGAACAGACGCGCCACGAAACGCGGCACCGGTTTTTCCGGCACAAAATCGGCGTGCAGCGCCTGAAACGCATTCGGCAATACTACATCGGCACGAGACAGGATGCCCGCCGGTTTCAACGTATTCAGGATGCGTTCAGCTTGCGGAATATCGCCTTTCAGAACGGCTTCCGACAGCGGTTGGCGCACCGTGTGCGCGATATTTTCCATCTGCTGGGCGTAGTCAATCCTGCGCTGCTGCACAAAGTGGAATAACTGGATGACGATAAAAATGCTGATGGTCACCATTGCCACGGCGGACACCGTTGCCATCTGTTTTATCGTTAACGAGCGACTGACGCGCAACAAAACCCTCTCCCAACCACTTAAATCGACTATGTATACCCTAAATTATTCAAGGTGCAGGCAGGCGGCAAGGGAATGAATCCCCAGGAGCTTACTCAGGTAAGTGACTGGGATAAATGAGCACAGCCAACGCACCTGCAACTTGAAGAATGACGGGTATAGATGAAATGCGCAGCGAGTATATCGCAGGTCAGCATTTTTATGCGCCGGGATAAAGTCGAAAAAAGGCAGGAAGGGCGAGATAAAGTGGTGATTAGGAATTGTGCACGTTAAAGTCGCGGCGCAAAATTAGCGCCGCGCCCCCTGCTATTGCGGATAAGGCACCCAATCGCCGCCGTTCAGACGAATCCAGGGTTTACCCTGATACATCATCACCACCGCATTATCATTCTCGGACACCACCGGTGATTGCGGCAAATTATCCGCTAACACCGACATATTGACGTTCGGCGCGTTAAACACCTGACCATCCACCACACGGGAAATGATCTCGGAAATCGCCAGCAGACTGGTTGGTGTATCAATGCTCAACGGCTGTCCCTGGTGTGGCGCTTTCATCCCGACAAACTTAATGCCCACCGGCACATGCGTAATGCTCGGGCTGGGAATATCACGCAGACCGGACATCTGCATTTTATCGCCCTGCAGCGCAGCACCGTGCTCCGGTACCACCAGCACCATCACGCGGCGTCCTGATTTCTCCAGATTGGTCAGGAATGTATCCAGCTGATCAAACAGCATTTTAGCGCGCGGCTGCCAGTCAGCGGTGCGCGTGCTGCCGAGTTCGCGCGTGCCGTCATGCAACGGAATCAGGTTATAGAAGGTGGCACTGCGCGCATCGCTGCTTTTAGTCCGATCGTCGAGCCAGCGCTGCATCAATTGCCCGTCATTGAACACTGGCGAACCATCAAAGGAGGTCAATTCTGGCGCAATTCCCGCTTGTGACATCAGCGGTGCCTGCAAATTGCCCTCTTCACGCAGCTCTTTGAGATAGTTACCAAACACGCCGGTATGATCCATCATCAGTTCCTGCTTAAAGCCCAGTTTCGCCAGGTTATCAAACAGATAGCAGCGCTGGTCGGTGGCCTTATACAGATTAGAGTGTGAAGTCTGGCCACAGCTGGCACGCAGCAAACGAATCCCTGCCGGACCGCTGTAGCCGGTGGCAGAGTTGTAGTTGTCCAGCAGGATATCAAAATGCTTCCATAGCGGATGGTCACGCAATTGTGCTACATCCATGTCCGACCATGACAGCGAACAGATGTTAATCACTAGAATATCAAACGGCTGAGAATCCGCGGGCAGCGCATCCGGGAAATGGGTGGCGCGCTGGCGCTCACTGTCGTAGAAACGATTGAGCCAAGAGGTCAGATTGGCACTGGTCGGTGGTGCAGATTGGTCCAGTCCCTCCGGTGCTTTGGTCGCGGCTGGAGGGTTATTCAATGCCACTTCCGGTGTCGCCGCTTTGGTTGGCAGCAGATTCATCGCCGGTCCGGCAATGGTCAGCACGTTAAGCCAGATCAGCATCAGTGAAACCAGCACCGTGATGCGGATCCACTGCGCCACGAACATATAGATCACCAGCAGCACAAAGCCTGCGCCAATCATTTGCCAGTTGATAAAGCGCTCCAGCAGATCGAGCAGATAAGCTGAGGAGAAGCCCGCGACCTGGCTACCCTGGCTCATGATCGAATCCAGCCCCGGCAGCCAGGTGTCATGCCAGAACAGCGCAAAGCCAATCGGCAAGGATACCCAGTGACGCACACGATGCAAACGACGTGACGGCAGCGGGAACAGCAGCCACGCCAGGAACACCAGATTGCTCAGCGCATGAAAATTAAGGTAGCCGTACCACAACAGACCAAATTTGATCAGGAAGTAGAAATTCCAGCCGCCGAGACCGCGCCACCACGAAGCGTGCAGCGTCGAAGGTTTGTTATCACTCATTACGGTTTGGTATCCGTTTTAGCAGATTTGCGTTGCCACTGCCCTTCCGACTTCAGCGCACGCGGTGGCAGCAGACGCATCAGCAGGCTGGTGCTACTGCGCGGTAACCAGCGCACAAACAACGATTTCAGGAACAGTAAAATTAATAACAGCAGGATCGCCACCTGCACCCAATCCATCAGTGTCATCAGCGGCGATCTCCATCAAGATTGAGAACAATAGGTTGCGGGGTTTGCGCCCCACGCAGGTCAGAAGCGGACACCTTGTTTGCACGCGGGGCCTCAATCGGTGCCATCGGCACTTCACGCTGCGCCACCGGCGTCAGCTGGCGAATCTTGTGCACTTCCGACAAAATCTGGTTGTCCTCGAACCACACCACGCGGTTACTAAACAACTCATCGTGCGGCAGCGAGAAAATCGATTTCAACGCAATATCCAAATCGTTGAAGCGGCAGGATGACAGAAACAGATAGATGCGATCGTTAATCAGCGTCACCAAATCACCAAAACGACGCGGTTTACACAGCGTCAGAATCTGCTCGGGTTTCAGCTGCGGCACCGGGCGCAATGCCACCATCAGCCCCTTGTCGTTTTCCGGCAGCAGCGTATTACTCATCAGCTGCTGTACCGCCGAGCAGAACGGCTCCAGCTGCAAATACCCTTTTTGCTGCAGCGGCTGTAATGCCTGCATCAGCGCGGGCAAGTTGGCCGGAACATGACGCGTAAACTGCTGGCCCTGAATCCCTTCCAGCGTGGTGAGAAAGCGTGACAGCGTTTGAGCGCCGGGCACGATGGCATTGACGCCACATGCCAGCAATAATCGCTCATCGCTATACCTAAGACTGGTACTGATTTCGCGTACCACAATCTTTAATGCGTTACCGCGTGAGCGGCGCAAACTGTGGACCATTTTTGCCAGGGCATTGATATCCTGGTTATGGGCCAGACTAAAAATGACCGTGGCGGCGTTGGCCTGTTGCGCACGCGAAAATACGCTTTCATTATCGCTAAACAGCTGCCACTGGCTGGAAAGCGGCGGTGCGCCTTCCAGCACCCCTTCTTGTGCCAGAAATTGATTTTCATCATTAAGGCTAAGGGGGGTGGTTTGCTCAACGTCATTAATGGTAATGAATTGATTATCATTACAACTCAGGCGAATCGCACGGTCAGCCAGTAATTTGTCTGCGGAGTACCACCAGTTAATTCGATATTGCCAGCTATCCTGTTGAAATTCTAAATGTGCGACACCATCAAGTTGGCGAAAATAACGCTGTAGATGGTTACGCAGATGAATAATCGACGCCCCCGAGGTGATCAGTAACAGCGTGATTTGTTTTTTGATCAACAACCGCCGCATGCGTTTCACCCAAAGCGTGAGTTCATCCTCGGATAATTTACTCCACTGCGCAGCGTTGCTGTAAAACAGCACTAAACCACTGCGGCTATTCAGTACACGCGCGAAATCATTCTCCAGATGCTGCAGGCCGGTTTTATTGGCCGGCAGCGAAAATAAGGGAATGCGCGCTGGGCCCGTCAGTGGGTCCGGCGTAAGTAAAGACTGAGGCTTCTCATCTGAACTGACCAGGGTTGCCGCCTGTTGATGGCTCACCACCTGACGCAGCAGTACCCGCGCGTCTTCCTGACGCTGACTGGTAATCCAATAAAACCCCGGATTTTGCAGGGTAACTAATTCCTGCTGAACCTGTTGTAGGCCAAGCGCATAGCGATTTTTCATATTTGTTTCGCGATCAGAACAATCCAGGCTAGTTTAATATAGACGGCAACGATTGGAACTGCTGAAATAATTAAAACCTGCGCTATCTCAAATGATATCGATTTTTACATAGTCTGCGCATTTTTCCGGGTTTAAACTTTACAAAAAATAGAACCACAATTCATCCATTGCTGTTTTTTGGTGGCAAAAAGTAATGAAAACAGAGAATGCCTTTTCGCTGATCGCGTCTACCACTGAAGATCAGGATGACATTAATACCCTGAGCGAAGCCTTTTCCCTTAAGGCATTTCGTTACATTGATATTGCCCGCGAAGAGCGACTGAATAGTCTGCTGACGCGCTGGCCGCTGCTGCGTGAATTATCCGCCGACCAGGAGCCTGAACGCTAATGCCGGTCATTGCCTTACAAGGTTTGCGCGGCGGTTGTGGCGCAACATCACTCAGTGCGGCACTTGGCTGGGCGCTCAATGCTTTACAGGAGTCGGTGCTGGTCATCGACTTTTCTGATGCGAATCAACTGGCTGCCCATTTTAACTTGCCGCTCAATCACACTCAGGGCTGGGTTGCTGCGCTGCTGGAACAGCAGCCGTGGCAGCAGTGCGCGCAGCGCTATCAGACCGGTCTCGATTTCCTGCCGTTTGGCGCATTAACCTCTCAGCAGTGCTTAAGTCTGCAAAACGCCGACACCTCGTTCGCCACGCCGTTGCTGAAGGCGTTGCCGGCCCTGAAATCACACTATCGCTGGGTGATCCTCGACCTTCCAGCGGATCTGCTGCCGTGGCAACGATCCTTCGCCCTCCACGCCGATCGCCTGCTGCAGGTGCTATCGCTGGATGCTAACTGCCAGTTGCGGTTGCACCATCCGCGTTTTTTGCCGCACACGCTGTTTCTGATCAATCAATTCAATGCCAACAGTCAGCTGCAACAGGATCTGCATCAGCTGTGGCTGCGCACGCTGAAGAATCTGATTCCGCAGGTGATTCACCGCGATGAAGCACTGGCAGAAGCCTTAATGATGAAACAACCGGTGGGTGAATATCGTCCTCATGCGCTGGCGAGCGAAGAAATCAATACGCTGGCGAACTGGCTATTGCTGAACGTTGCGGGCGGTGCGGCGTGAATCCGTTGCGCTGGCTGCTGGTACCTCAGGCCTGGCAGGCGCTGCAAAGCCGTGCCCGCGTGGCGCGCCAGCACGGCGCGGGCCGCTTAACCGTGATGTTGCATCTGCTATGGTGCGTGCTCGCCTGGTCGCTGCTACGGCTGGAAATGCCCGGCTGGCAGCGCTTGCTGCAACAGCGTCAGCGCTACTATCCGCAAATCTCACCGCTACGTCCACGCCCGTTAGACGTTGTGCGTTACGCCATGCAGAGCCTGTGGCTGATGCTGGTGTTACCGCTCGACAACAGCGCACGCAGCGAGCGCAAACGGTTTAACGCGTTTGGCCCCCTGTTCCGCTGGCGCCAGCAGTTTTATCAATGGCTGGGAGCGCTTCCCGCGCACATGGCGAAAACGGGCATTCATCTGCGTACCGAACAGCAGTTGCAGAAACTGCCACCGCGTGTACGCCAACTGCTGTTTATTATCGCGGCGATTGTCGCCAGCCTGCTGGCGCTGTTGTGTATTTCACAGCCATTTGGCATCACCACGCAATTTGTCTTTGTACTGCTGCTGTGGGGCCTGGCGATGATGGTGCGCCGCGTGCCGGGCCGCCTTTCTACTATCATGCTGATTGTGCTGTCACTCACCATTTCCTGTCGTTATTTGTGGTGGCGCTACACTGAAACCCTGAACTGGGACGATCCGCTGAGTCTGACATTCGGTCTGCTGCTGATTGGCGCTGAAACCTACTCATGGACGGTGCTGGTACTGGGCTATTTCCAGACGCTGTGGCCACTCAATCGCCAGCCGGTCTCCATGCCACCCGAGATCACTTCCTGGCCCAGCGTCGATATCCTGGTGCCCACCTACAACGAACCGCTGAGCGTGGTGAAACCAACCATTTATGCCGCGATGGGCATCGACTGGCCGCAGGACAAGCTCAACATCTACCTTCTGGATGACGGCAGCCGCGAGGAGTTTCGCGAATTTGCCGCCAGCGTGGGCATCAATTACGTGGTGCGCCCTACCCATGAACATGCGAAAGCCGGCAACATCAATCACGCATTGAAAGTGGCCTGCCGCAGCGATTACGTGGCGATTTTTGACTGTGACCACGTACCGACGCGCTCTTTCCTGCAGATGACCATGGGCTGGTTCCTGAAGGATCACCGCCTTGCGATGCTGCAAACGCCGCACCACTTCTTCTCGCCCGATCCGTTCGAGCGTAACCTCGGTCGCTTCCGCCAGACACCCAATGAAGGCTCGCTGTTCTACGGCCTGGTGCAGGACGGTAACGATACCTGGGATGCGGCGTTCTTCTGCGGCTCTTGCGCCGTATTGCGCCGCGCCGCGCTGGATGAGATTGGCGGCATAGCGGTGGAAACCGTAACCGAAGATGCGCACACCTCGCTGCGTCTGCATCGTCAGGGTTACACTTCCGCCTATATCCGTATTCCACAGGCGGCGGGCCTCGCCACCGAGAGTTTGTCCGCACACATCGGCCAGCGTATTCGCTGGGCGCGCGGCATGGTGCAGATTTTCCGCCTCGACAATCCGCTGATGGGCAAGGGCCTAAAGCTGGTACAGCGGCTGTGCTACGCCAACGCCATGTTGCACTTCCTCGCCGGGATTCCACGTCTGATCTTCCTGCTGGCACCGCTGGCGTTTCTGCTGTGCCACGCCTACATCATCTACGCGCCGGCGCTGGCGATTGCTATCTATGTACTGCCACACATGGTGCACACCAGCCTGACCAACTCCCGTATTCAGGGACGCTGGCGTCACTCGTTCTGGAGTGAAGTGTATGAAACCGTGCTGGCGTGGTACATCGCGCGTCCCACCACCGTCGCGCTGTTCAACCCGCACAAAGGCAAGTTCAACGTCACCGCAAAAGGTGGCCTGGTCGAAGAGCGCCACCTCGATTGGGTGATCACCAAGCCCTACATGATGCTGGTGCTGCTGAATATCGCGGGCATCGGCATGGCGTTCTGGCGCATGGCGTATGGCCCGGCCAACGAGTTACTCACCATCTGGGTCAGCCTGGTGTGGGTGGTGTACAACATGATTATTCTCGGCGGTGCCGTAGCCGTTTCGGTGGAAGCGCGCCAGATTCGTGAAGCACATCGCGTGGAGATCGCCATGCCCGCCGCCATTGCACGTGAAGATGGCCATATGGTGCCGTGCACCCTGCGCGACTATTCAGATGGTGGTGTCGGTGTCGAACTGCGTGAGGCGGATGCACTGAAAGAGGATGAGCCGGTGTGGCTGCTGCTGCGCCGTGGCCAGCAGGAGTTCAGCTTCCCGTGCCAGGTTCAGCGTGTATTTGGCCGTCGCGCGGGGATTCGCCTGCATCAGCTCACCACCCGCCAGCATATTGAATTTATCCAGTGTACCTTCGCCCGCGCCGACACCTGGGCGCTGTGGCAGGACGGCTTCCCGGAAGATAAACCGGTGCAGAGTCTGGCCGATATTATGGTTCTGGGTTTCAAAGGTTACCTGCGTCTGGCGGAGTATGGCCCTGCCCCGCTTCGCCGTCTTTTCCGTGCACTGACTTCCCTGGTGAGCTGGCTGGCAACACTGCTGCCGCAGGGCATTAGCCGCGCACCTGCGGCAATCAAAACCGATTTTTCATAAGTTGATGATATGACCATGACGAGAAAACTGAGCTGGTTTACTGCCCTGCTGCTGGGCACTGCAACGCTGGCACAGGCCGCACCGCAGCCTTCTGCCCCTGAAGCACCGCGCGCCAGCGCACAGATACCGCTGCCGGTCGTCAGCCAGCCGCTGGATGCCAATGCCCCGCTGCGCGACAGCCAACTGCTGTTTAATCAGGTCGCGCCGCCGCCGGGCAGCATGACGCTGCGCGGCACCGAGCCTACCAGCCAGATCGAGTTCGGCGTGCGCAGTGATGAAGTGGTGACACGCGCCATGCTGACGCTCAGCTATCGCCCTTCACCGGCGCTGATTCCGACGCTGTCGCAGCTCAAGGTCTATCTCAACGATGAGCTGGTGGGACTGGTCACCGTGACCGCCGATCAGCTGGGCAAAGAAAATCAAACTCAGTTGCCGATCGATCCGCGCTTTATCGGTGACTTTAACCGCGTGCGCCTCGAACTGGTGGGCCATTACGCCAACGTGTGTGAAAACCCGGCCAACAGCACCATCTGGATGGATATCGGTAAAGAGAGCAAACTCGACCTGACGCTGCAAAAGCTGCCGTTGAAGAACGACCTGTCGCACTTCCCGGAACCGTTCTTTGATGCCCGCGACAGCCGCCCACTGCAATTGCCGATGGTGTTCAGCACTCAGCCTAACCTGCTGCAGCAGCGTGCCGCAGGGATTCTGGCTTCGTGGTTCGGCAGCAAAGCACAGTGGCGTGGTCAATCCTTCCCGGTCCTGTATAACCAGTTACCAAAAGAACAGCATGCGGTGGTGTTTGCCACCAACGACCATCGCCCGGACTTCCTGAAAGATCTGCCACCGGTGGAGAAACCCACGGTGGAAATGGTGAGCCAGCCGGACAATCCCTACGAAAAAATGCTGCTGATTCTCGGCCGCGATGACAACGATTTGCTGACCGCCGTCGAAGGTATTGCGCAAGGCGAACTGCTGCTGCGCGGGGATACCTCAACCATCGACAGTGTAAAAATGCTGGCACCGCGTCAGGCCTATGATGCGCCAAACTGGGTGCGCACCGATCGCCGCACCACGTTTGCCGAGCTGACGCAGTATCAGAACCAGCTGCAGGCCGATGGCTTGCAGCCGAACCCGATCAGTCTGACGCTGAACCTGCCACCGGACCTGTTCCTGGTGCGCGCACGCGGCATCGACATGGATCTGATTTACCGCTATACCTCGCCGATCCAGCAAGATGGCTCGCGCCTGGCGGTGCATCTGAACAATCAGTTCATGCAGGATTATCCGTTGACGCCGAAAGATACGGCAGGTCAGCAGATCATGCGCATTCCGCTGATGCAAGGCCTGCAGGACAGCAACCGCCAGTTGACCATCCCGGCGTTGCGTCTCGGCGTGGTCAACCAACTGCGCTTCAGCTTTGATTACGCCAACACCTTTATCGGTGGCACCGCTGACGGTCGCTGCGAAACCGTCACCGCCGTCGGTCATCACGTGGTGATCGATGACAACTCCAGCATCGATTTCTCCGGCTATCGCCACTACATCGAAATGCCTTCACTGGGTGCATACGCCAACGCCGGTTTCCCTTACAGCCGCTATGCCGATCTGGCGCAGACGCTGGTGTTAGTGCAACCAAAACCTGCTAATGGTGAAGTCAGCACCATGCTGAACGCACTGGGCGCCATCGGTGCCCAGACCGGCTATCCGGCGTTGCGCGTGCAGATGAGCGATGACTGGAACCAGGCAAAAGATAAAGACGCAGACCTGCTAATGATCGGCGGCATTCCGCAGGATCTGCAGGATGACAAAAAGATCAACCTGCTGGCGGATGCGGCGCGTAGCTGGATCAACATGCCATCACGCCCGATTACCGCGCAGAACGTACCGGTGTCCGCCAGCGATCGTGCGGTAGAGAGCCAGACCGGTATCCGCTCACGCGGCCCGATGGGTGCCATCGTCGGCTTCCAGTCGCCGTTTAACGATCAGCGCAGCGTGGTTGCGCTGCTGGCCGACAGCCCGCGCGGCTGGGATCTGCTGAATAATGCCCTGCTCGATAGCGGCAAGCGCGCCGCCGTGTTCGGTTCTGCTACCGTTGTGCGCGAGTCGGGCGTCACCAGCGTGCGCGTCGGCGATACCTACTTCGTCGGTCATCTGCCGTGGTGGGAGCGGCTGTGGAATCTGCTGGCAACGCATCCGGTGTGGCTGGCGATTTGTGCCGTGGTGGTGGTGATCTTGTTTGCTCTGATGGCATGGCGCCTGATGCGCATGGTGAGCCGTCGCCGCCTGGCCGAGCTGGAAGACGATGAATAAACTGCCACTCGGTCTGCTGATTGCCACTATCCTGGCGGGCTCCGGCATGGCTGCCGAGGGTCCGCAGGTGTCACCGGTCGCATGGCTACTCATGCAGATTCGCACCGGTGAATCCACCAACAAGTATGATTTGGTGCAGCAGTCGCTTTATCGCCTGGAAAAAATCGACCCTGATAATCCGCAGGTGCTGGCAGCGCAAATTCGCATGGCACTGCGTCAGGGCGATCAGGCAAAAGCGCAGACGCTGCTGGATGAACTGAAGAAGGTCGCGCCCAATGACGTGGCGACGCGTGAATCCGAAACCGGCCTGCGTCTGATGAGCGCTGAAGGGCGCCAGCAACTGCAGCAGGCGCGTTTGCTGGCCACCGCAGGTCGCGTTGAAGAAGCGAAAACGGCCTGGGATGCCTTGTTCCACGGCGTGTTCCCGGATGTGAATACTGAACTGGAATACTGGCGACTGGTGGCACGTTTACCCGGTCAGCAGCCCACCGCTTATCGCCAGTTGCAGGCGCTGGAAGCGCGTTATCCCGGCAATATTGGGGTTGAACTGCAGCTGGCGCGCATGGCGTTTGATAACAATCAGCCAGGCGAGGCGCTGGTGCAGCTGCGTCGTCTGGCCAATCGTGACGGCGGGCGTGATGCCGCCTCCGAACTCTGGCTGCAACAGATTCAAAATCAGCCGGTGTCAGACAGCACGGTTGCCAGTCTGAAGCAGTATCTGCAGGTATTCACTTCCGGTGATGCGCAACAGCGCGGCGAGGAAGAACTGGCCCGACAGCAGAAGCTGCTGGCCGATCCCGCTTATCGTCAACGCATGCGCGGGCTGGCGCTGGTC
This sequence comes from Pantoea sp. Taur, assembly GCF_009830025.1. NCBI lineage: Bacteria > Pseudomonadati > Pseudomonadota > Gammaproteobacteria > Enterobacterales > Erwiniaceae > Pantoea > Pantoea sp. Taur. The sequence continues at coordinate 93,544 of NZ_SZZZ01000011.1, read as the reverse complement.
GATGCTGGTGGAGGCGCAGGTGCCATCGCGTCACTCAGCGTCGCGCTGAAAGCCAACCCGAATGATGCCGAACTGATGGGCGCGATGGGTCAGGCGCAGGCGCGAGCCAATAACCGCGCAGCGGCGATCGGCTGGCTGCAGAAAGCGATTCAGGCCGGACAGGCCAGCACCCAGATTGGCAAGTGGCAATCACTGTTGCAAACCAACCGCTACTGGCTGGCGATCAACAACGGTGACGACGCGCTAAAAAAAGGCGATGTGGCCGGTGCGGAACGCCAGTATCGCAGTGCGCAGGCCATTGATAACCGTGACAGCTGGGCGTTGATTGGCCTCGGCGATGTCGCGCAGGCGCGCAAAAACGACGCGCAGGCAGAACAGTACTGGCAACAGGCGCTGCGCCTGGATCGCAGCAATACCACCGCCGTGCGCCGACTGGCAGCGCTGTATCAGCAGCAGTCACCGGCTCGCGCGATGGCGTTTATCAATGCCCTGCCCACCGCGCAACAGCGGTCGCTGGCGGAGACGTTGCGTTCACTGCGCAGCGACAGCCTGCGGGCTGAAGCCGATGCGCTGGCCCAGCAAGGTCAGTGGCATCAGGCGGTGGTGAAATATCGCCAGGCCGCGCAGGATAACCCCAACGATATCTGGCTCTCGTATCGTTTAGCCGGTGCGCTACGCAGCAGTGGCGAAGAAGCACAAGGCGCCCAGGTGATGGATGCCATGGTGCGTCAGCACGCGCAGGAACCCGCCGCGCTCTATGCCTGGGCGCTGTGGCTCTCGTCCGGCGATCAGGATGATGCGGCACTGGCGGCACTGCATCGCCTGCCGGAAACGCGTTGGGACAGCAATATGCACGAGCTGGCGGACCGCTTAACGCAGGATAAAGTCTACGCTCGTGCCAGTGAGCTGCGCGCCAACGGCAATGAATCTGCCGCGCTGGCGCTGTTGCAACAGCAGCCGGCCTCGACGCGACGTGATATCACCCTGGCGGATTGGGCTCTGGAACGCGGCGACGCGAAATCGGCGCTGGCGAGTTACCAACACGTACTGCAGCAGGATGCAACCAACAATGATGCAGCACTGGGCCGTATCGAAGCACTCATCGCTCTGAAGCGCACCGGTGAAGCACGCACAGCGCTGCAGGCTTTACCCGCCAGCGTGGCGCAGCAAAATATCAACAGCGGACGCCGCGTGGCGCTGGCCTGGCAAAACAGCGGCGACACGGCGCGTGCCCAGCAGCTTTTCAATGATTTAAAAATGCGCGCCGCCAAAGAAGCCCCGTCGCAAAGCAAAGCGCTGGTGTATCGCGATGCCGCACGGCTGGAAACACAGCAGCAACAGCCGGATGCGGCGCAGCAGGACTATCGTCTGGCAATGACGGCCAGCGGTATCAGCGCCGGCGCACCGCAGGATAATGACAGCTACACCCGTTCGACGCGTAACGATGCCAGCGATGACTGGCTGAAGCGCGGCATTCGCAGCGATGCCGCCGATCTCTATCGCCAGCAGGACACCACCTTCACGCTCGAACAGGATTATTCGCGCGATAAAGGCACCGGCGGTATCTCCGATTTCACCGCGCATACCACCATGATGCAGGCGGAGACCCCGCTGGCCGACGGGCGCAGCTTTTTACGCGTCGATCATGTTCTGGTATCGGCGGGCACTTTCTCTACCAGCAATAGCAGCCACAGCGAACGCTTTGGTAGCTGTAATGATGATAACTCCGGTGGCTGTAGCCGCGACTTTACCCAGCGTGATGAAGGCACGGCGATAGGCGTTGGCTGGCATAACGATCGCTGGTCTGGCGATATCGGCACCACACCGCTCGGCTTTGAAGTCACTAACTGGGTGGGCGGTCTGAGCTGGAAAACCGACGTGGAAGATATTGGCGTGACGTTCACCGCTTCACGCCGACCGATCTCCAGCTCGCTGCTGGCCTATGCCGGTGCACGCGATCCGTCGGCCAACGGCGGTAAAACCTGGGGCGGCGTAGTGGCAACCGGTGGTTCGGTGGGGCTGAGTTACGATCAGGGCGGTGCGAATGGCGTATGGGCCGATATCAGCGCCCACCAAATTACCGGAGAAAATGTCGCAGACAACAGCCGTGAACGCCTGATGGCAGGCTATTACTACAAGTTGATCAACGAAGATAATCGCCGTGCCACCGTCGGACTGAACAGCATGCTGTGGCATTACCAAAAAGACCTTAGCGACTACACCTTCGGCCAGGGGGGCTATTACAGTCCGCAGCAGTATTTCTCGCTGGCGGTGCCGGTCACTTATCGCCAGCGCACCGAGAACTGGTCGTTTGATCTGGGTGGCTCGGTCTCCTGGTCACAATCGCAAACCGACGGTCAGCAGCGTTATCCGGTCAATCCTGGCTTTACGCTGGCTTCCAACCCGACCTCCGACAGCAGCTCCGGCAACGGTTTCGGTTACACCCTGCAAGCAGTGGTAGAGCGACGCATCACGCCGCACTGGTCAGTCGGTCTCGCGATGGATATTCAGCAAGCCAAGGATTACACCCCGAGCCACGGCTTGATCTACATGCGTTATTCAATGGGCGGCTGGAATGGCGATATGGATATGCCACCACAACCGCTTGAACCGTATGCGGACTTCAAATAAAAAAGCCGCACTTCGTTGATGAAGTGCGGCCCTTTCAATTACGTAGTACGTTGCACTGCTACAAAAATCGCGCTATGTGCTGACAACGCGATATATCGCGAAATATTTAACGCTTTTCCTGATACGCCAGCCAGGTCAGTAACTGCAAGCTGGCGGAGAAGTAGTTCTGATCCGGCGCTAAACGATCGCTGAGATAACCGGTTTGATTCAGGGTCAGGTCGCGAATCGCCAGCAAGCCGCCGTCCATATTGTATGGCGCAGGGGTGTTGGCGAGCACATCAAACCAGGCCGGTGTCGTCTGGCGACCATAACCCTGCCAGACGCGCTGGAACGGCACCAGACGCAGGCTTTGCGGGTCATACCACCAGATATTGAGAGGAATACGAATCGCATCGTAGCTAAAGCGATTGGAGTAACCCACTGCCGGTGCCACTGAACCATCGGCATTCAGCGCCACCCAATCGAGCGGCAGGCCGGTTTTGCCAAAGTGCATATCACCGAGCAGTTCCATGCCGTCATCGATCAGGTTATTCCATACGCGCAAATGGCTGCGCTCAGCAAACTCCTGCCAGGCGGCAAACAGGAAATAAGAGGGATTCAGCACCACATAGCTGTTTTTATTGAAGCCCTGTGCCCCAGGCAACATCACCGTGTGGCCGCCAAACGTGATCACGTTTTGTTTGACGATGGCGCGCTGAATACGGTCAGAAGTTGACTGATAATCACCGCCCCACTTTTGGCCTGCGCGCTGCAGTGCCCACGCAATCAGCACATCGCCATCAGAGGCATTGTTCTTGTCGGCAATCGGGTCTGAAGCACCCGGCGTGTAACGCCAGTAGAACAGATCGTTTTGCGGATTACGCAGATGAGTGCGCGTCCACTTCCACAGCAGATCAAACGTGGTGCGGTCGTCGTTCGCGACGGCCAGCAGCATGCCATAACCCTGACCTTCGGTATGACTGACATTATTGTTGGCCGTGTCACTGATACGTCCATCGCCGCTCATAAAGCGGCCTTTGAAGGTGCTCCAGCCATCTGCAGCAGCCTGGGCGCTGAAAAACATCACCATGAAACACAGCATCCATTGACGCCAGAAGCGCATGACTCTCATCAAACAATCCTATTGATATCGGTAATGCAGCGTGTTGCCGTCATTCTTTTCGAAGGTAACCGGCACCGCAGCGCTGCCGCCCTGTGCCTGCAGCCACTGTGAATAAACACCGGCCAGCACGGCGCTCATCGCCAGCTGCCAGCGCTCTGCACCCACCTTGCTGTCGCCCTGCGGCAGCGCATGATGCTGAATCAGAATGGCATTTTCCAGCGGCTGAAGCTGGGTGAAACCCCAACTAAAGCGCGCCAGTTGCAGATTCATCTCGCGTTCCAGATCCTGCACGGTGCGCGCTTCCGCTAAAGGATAGCGCGCTGCCAGCGATGCGCCCACATTGTTGAGGAAGCCTTCGGCTTCCTCGCCCGCGTTGTCCAGCATCCCTTCAATCATCACGCTGACCAGATCAAACCAACCCGGCTGATGCGGATGGCTGACGCGCGCGGTTGCCTGCTCACTCATTTAGTTGTCTCCGAACAGATAACGGAAGTACAGATTCGCTGTGCTCTCGTTGTAATCGCCAAAGGTGTCGTAGCCTAATTGCCCACCCACAGTGACATCTTTGTTGATCTTGTAATCCGCACCGGCGTGCAAGTTGTAGCCAATACCGTTCTTGCTCTCGCCGCTGTAGTAAGCGCTTTTCACGTAACCCTGATCGGCCAGACTCTGCATTTGTGCCTGGTAAGTCGGATCGTTCGGGAAGTAAGCGCTCTTATCCTGGCTGTAGGATTGATAACCCACCGAACCGCCAACGTTCACTTTCAGATCGTCGAACTTGCGGGAGAACTCAATCGGGAACGAGACCGATGCATAGTTCTGCGGGCTGAAATAGCCGCCCTGACCGTAGCTGAAGTAACTCAGGTTTTTCGAGTAATCCATCCACGACAGGCTCATGCCCACTTTCAGCTCGCGATCGTCGTAGTGGAACGGACGCACATACGCACCGGCAGTCGCCTGCACGCTGTTGTTACTCGCCACGTTTTCACCGATGTAGCTGTAAGCGCCGCCGCCGACATAGAAACCGGCATCGCCGTTATCGTAGCTCAGCAACGCGTTACCGCCGTTTTTGGTCACGCGACCCCAGCGCTTACCGCTGGTTTTATCTTCCACGCCCACATAGGAGAGCAGGCTGTCGGTCATCGCACGACGTTCACCGGTGAGGATCAGCGTCAGGAAGTCAGTGAGTTTCGGTGACCACTGCACGCCCCCCACCAGGGTACTCAAATCCTGTCCCAGTGGCGTACTGCCGAGGTCGATTTTGTAGCTGTCGCCTTTCAATGCCAGGTTCAGCTCAACACCGGTGGCTTTCTGCGAATCAGTGGATGAAGACGGGACATCGTCAATTTTGGCATCGCCAGACGCCACCACATTACCCTGCACCAGGGCATTGGTGCCGAAACGACGCCACGCGTCGCCCGCCGCACTGCCCGCCGTGAGCGAGACAGGTGTCATAGTAAAGTCAAAGCGCGATTCGCCAAACGGGACGGTGGAGAAAGTCAGTGGCGCTTTGGCTTCGGTCAGTTTGCTCAGACCCGATTCGCCGTCACGACCACGTACCTGCATGCCACCCTGAATCCAGGTGCCGGTTTTCTCTTGCAGATCGTCCATCATACTGTCGATCTGGCGCAGCGTCTGGCTCTGCTGGATTGCCGGTGTATTGCTGGCCAGCGTGGTCCCCGTTGCGCTGCTGGTGACATCCGGTGCCGATTGCCATGGCATCACAGCGCCATAAGCAGACGGAGAACGTCCCACCGGCGAAGTACCCCGGTTGATGAACGGGTTATCCGCCAATGCCAGACCACCCACGCTTGGTGTATCACCGTTGGTGGCACCCTGCAGACCAATCAACTGCCCGCGCGCGCTGCGCAGATAGCTCATGGCCTGGCTGTGATTGCCATTGGCTTCAGCCACGCGCGCCAGTAACAGCTGGCGATCCGGTGACTGCTCATTATTCAGGCCGCGTGTCAGGGTATTGGCTTTATTGACGTCATTATTCGCCAGTGCCACGTTGATGGCACCGGTACGCGCATCTTGCGTTGGCGTATCCTGGGTCATCAGGTAGTCATACACCACACCCGCTTCTTTGTTCATCTTGCCGGACTGATACAGTCGCGCCATGGCGAACATCAGATCGCGGTTCTGTGGATCGTGCTGCAGTGCGCCCACCAGCTTGTCGTAAGCCGCGGCGTACTGCTTCTGTTCACGCAAACGATCCACTTCGTTGATCACGTAACCGTTGCGAATACCCGCCAGCTGCGTTGGTGTACTGCGCGCCTGCAACTCCGGGCTGCTGAGGAAGCTCTGCGCTTCGGTATTCAGACCCGCCTGGTTGAGCACCGCGACCTGTGCAGCGTAATCACCGGCATTCCCCTGAATGCCGCGCTGCATATTGCTGCGCACCACAGAGACAGCGGTGGTGAGATCGCCCGCTTTCGCCAGCTTCTGTGCCAGGTTACCGGCATCCACCGGGTTGGCCGGAGGTGACGAGGCCAGCGCACGCAGGGTATTCGCCGCTGCAGCATTCGAGCCCTGCGCCAGATACTGATCGGCGGTGGTCATCTGCAGGTTGAAGTTCACACGCTGCGCCAGCTCGCGCATATCGCTGCTCTTGCTGCCGTTCGGTATGCGAGACAGCAGTAAACTCGCCTGCTGCCAGGCACCGCTCTCGCTGGCGTTCAATGCGCCAGCATACAGCTCTGCCGTGCTGGCGCCGCTGCGCATTGACGGCTGCATGATATTGGCGGCCATCATATTATCGCCCTGTGCGCGATAAATACGCGCCAGGTCGAGGCGTAACCAGCCATCATTCGGGAAGCGCTGAATACCGCTGTTCAAGGTGGCTATCGCGGCGCTGTTGTTGCCCGCCGCCAGCTCACGCTTAGCCTGCGCACGAATCGGATCGGTGCTGCTGCCGCGCGGGGCCACGCTCTGGCGCACGCTATCCGGCAGAGAAGCCAGCAGCGTGTTGGCTTCGGCACTGCGGTTCTGCTGACGCAGCACGTAGAACAGGCCTTCTTTGGCGTTACGGTTGTTCGGATCGGCTTGCAGGATAGAGCGATAAGTTTGTTCTGCCTGGTCGAGTTGGTTACTGCGACGCTGCACGTCCGCGCGGAACAGCTTAGCTGAAACGCCTTTCTCGCCATCGGCCTGCGCCAGGGGTTCACTCAAGGCTAATGCCTGCGCGCTGTCACCGTTTTTCAGCGCCTGCTGCGCGGTCGCCAGTTGAGCATAGAAGCGCGCATCGGCTGCCTGCTTCTGGCGCGTCTCGCTCTGATCGCCGCCCATCTGCGCGGCGCGCGTCAGATAATCAGCCGCTTCGGCATAGCGCCCGGCACGCTGGGCCACATAGCCCATCCCTGCCAGTGCATCGGCATCCTGCGGGTTCGCCTGCAGCACTTTCTCAAAGTTGTTCTGCGCGTTGCTGACGTCACCACTGTTCAGTGCGGTGAAGCCAGCCCCCTTCTCAGCACCGCCGACATTTTTACGGTAGTAATCCATCACCGCATTATCCTGCGGATGGCGCTGCTGCCAGGTCTGGTACAGGGAAGCATCAGACGCCTGCGGCCCGAGCCACAGCAGCGCCTGGCGCAGTGAACGGTCAGCGTCTTTATTGCCATCCGCCAGCGTGCCCAGCAGATCAATACCCTGACGACGGGTCGATTCCTGATAGGTCAGTGCCTTGCCCAGCGCCAGTTTCGCGCCGGTATCCTGTGGATGATCGGCCGCGAATTGACGCAGCGCTTCGACCGCCTGCGGCAGCAGGGCACGGTCTCCGGCCATGGTCAGGTAATATTCCGCCGCCACGCTCGGTGGTGGCTCATTACCATTAAAGGTATTGCGCCAGGTTTGCAGCGAAGCTGCAATATTGCCGCTGCGGGCCTGCTGGCGCGCTAACGACAGCTGCGCCTGTGGGATGGTTTGCAGCTGACGCGCATTATCCAGCTCGGTGAGGTGCGGATCGTTTGGCGATGCGGCACTCAGTCGCGCGCGCCACTGCGCCGCTTCCGCGCTGCTGCCGCTCTGCTGGGAATAGAGCGCCAGCAAATAGAGCGCCTGAGTGTTGTTGGGTTCCACCATCAACACTTTTTGCAGCGAAGATTTGGCCAAATCGTCATGCGCTTTCTGATGCCAGTAAGCCGCCTGATCAAACAACGCTTGTAACGCAGGATTGGTGCTCTCCGCCGCCAGCAGCGGCTGAGAGAACGCCAGTGCCCCACCCAGAATAAGGGCATGACGAATACCGGCACTCAACAGATTTTTTTTCATTGTTTTTATCCTTACTTCTTGCCGGACTTGCTATCAGCTTTCGGGTTGAGGCGTCGCCATGCATGACGCTTCAGCATCGCCCATGCGCTACCGCCGACCAGCGTTGCCAGCACCAGAGCGGCCAGCGCCATCAGCACCGAATGCTGGTTGGCATACCACACCACCATCATGTACCACGGCATTTCGCCACTCGGGAACTGTGGGCCGACGCGGAAACTGCGAATACCGTTTTCATCAGTGATGATGGCGGTATCGCCACGAATGCCCGCGTTAATGCGCGCCGAGTTGAGATCTTCATGCAAACGCAGCAGCTGTTGATCGCTGGTCGCCACCGTCATCACCACCAGGCGATCGGCATTCCACGGCGAGCGGTAGCTGACAAAGCCACGCCACGCTTCGTTGGAGGAGAAGTAGCGATCGGCATCCAGCTGCTGAAGATTCCAGTCGCCGGTCAGCCAGCCACGCAGCTTGTCCCAGGTCGTCGGATCTTTCACGCCCAACGTATTACCGCTGGTCTGATAAGGCGTGTTAGCCAGCATCTGCTGATTGAATTCACTGTTCTGTGTGGTGCTCACCGCCAACAGATCACTGTCCTGCAGGCGTGTCAGGTTAGTGCCACCATTTGGCAAACCAAACAGCACCTGGTTCTGCACCAGCGGTACACCGGTCGCGTTACCCGCACGTGAAGACATATCCAGCAGCGTGGAGATCTCTGCATCGGTCGGTTTTTCTGGCAGCAGCAAAGTGGTCTGCGAGAAGTCCGCCAGACGCGAGAACGGGAATGATGCGCCAACGAAGTACGACAGGTTCGGCAGCATGGTGAAGTGACGCGTGTGGCTCAGATCGATCCACGAATCATCTTCGATGCGGCTCTTGATGTTGTTGTTGAGCAACACACCACATGGCGCGTCCGCTTTCGGTTTGATGTTGAAGTACAGCGCCAGCTGGTTATCACCGTAAATCAGATACGGCTCCAGCTTCAGGGTGTAGTGCTCCTGACGGGCGTCGCCGCCCAGACGATGCCAGGCGCTCTCCAGCAAGCCGACTTTGTTTACGGTCAGGTTGCGCAGGAAGGTGCCGTTAAGCATCACGTTGAGGAACGATTTGTTCTCATCAATCCAGCTTTCCGACGGGAAGCGGTAGTGCAGCTCGACCGGAATAGTGTCGCCATCCCACATGAACAAATCGGGTGCCGCGCGGAAGTTCACGCTCAGCGCATCATGCCAGATGCCGGTGGTGGTCAGACTCTGATCTTTACGCAGCAGCTCGCTCAACCGCACCGGACGAGTGGTATTGATCCAGCGCGGCGCGTCATACGGCTTACGCAGGCCAATCGGCTGCGGCTGCACGTTCAGGCTGCTGGCATCGGTCGCCAGCGGTTGCGTGGTCAAACGGTTTGCCGCCTGACGCAGCTGAGCATCATCCGCACCGACAACTAACAGCAGTTTGTAAACCGGGTTGTTCGGGTTATCAATCACCTGCAACAGCGGACCGTTGGTGGCAGGTAAAGTCACAGAACCGATCTTCTCACCGGGATGACCAATCAAAATGCCGTTGTGCTCAGGCAGATCGCCACGCACCACCGGGAAACGAATGCCGCGATAGTCCGATTGAATACCCATCCATGATGCCACTAACGCCGCCGCGCTGATGCTGTCCGGCGTGGCATTGGCGGCAAAGCCAAAGGTCACGCTGGCTGGCGTCATACGCTGCGCATCCATAAACGGACGCGGGAAGTTGCGCAGGCTGGTGCCGATATTCAACTGCTGGCCTTCGAGGCTCAGCGTGGTTTTAGGCAGAATCGACACCTGATACTGCTGTGCACTCTCTTTTTCGCACAGCAGTTTGTCGGCATCGTTAATTTTGAAGCTGAGGTTGTTGCTTGAGACCACCATTGCAGCTGGGATATCCAACTGGTAGTCGCTGACATCGCTGTCGCTCGAACCCAGCGGCAAAGTGCCCAGCGGCTGACCATTCAGCATCAGCTGCAACGAGGTATTACGCGCCGCCAGTGCTGCTGAAACGCGCAGCGACAAATTCAGACGCGCGTTGGTGATCACTTCATCGCTCGGCAGAGTAAACACGATGCCCGATTGCAGCTGACCGCCCGTTAAGGTGATGCCCTGCGGCTGGCCCATCTGCGCCACGGAAATGGTGCTGCTGATAGGTTGATTGAGCATCGCAGAAGCGGAAACCACGGGTGCGGCGACTGATGCCGCAGGTGCCACATCAGGCAGCACCATCTCTGGCGCTGGCGTGGTAGCAGGCGGCTCCGTCTGTGGTGCAGCCGAGTTCGTGGCGTTGGCTGCTGGCATATCCGTCGCAGCCGGGGCAGTATTTTCAGTTGCTGGTGCATTTTCAGTGGGCGCATAAGGTGTTGCACCCGCCGCCTGCTGCAACTGGGCATCCGCTTCACTCTGGATGCCTTGCGGTGGCGGCACGTTGGACAAGGCCGAACTATCCTGCGTTACCGCAGGGGTTTCTGCCCAGGCCGGGGCGAGCATCAGCGCCGTCGCCAGCGAGCTTGCCAGCAACGTTTGCGTCAAATTCTTCATACTGCGCTGTCCTCTTTCACTGCCGACTGGTTTTCACGCTTATGCTTCTCACGGCGATCTTTCCAGGTCAGCCAGAACAGCTCAAATACGGTACGAATAATGGTGCCCAGCGATACCAGCGGGTTGTCCTGCTTATACTCGGGCTGGATCCACGCATCGGCGCGCGCCAGTACCACACGCACCAGCTCACGACGACGCGATAGCGGCATATCACCAAAGCGCAGACGAATGGTCTCTTCATCGCCGGAGATTTTGCTCACCGGAATAGTGATGGCACCGGATTTCAGCAGCAGATCAATCTCTTCAATTTCATCATGCTCATGACGGTTGTCCGGTGCATCCAGTTGCGCGCCGCCCATCGACAGGTCGCTGGTTTGGGTGCGTGATGAGATACCGCTGGCGTAGTGAATCACCGCCGGAATCTGCACTTCGATACGAATGGTTTTACGTACCTGCTTGGTTTCGCGCGCCACGGCAATCGCCGCCATCAGGATGATCAGGCTGAACACCGCCCAGCCGACGTTGAGGGCGATAACATAGGGATCAACACCGAAGTAATCATGTGCCGTTGCACGCACCACACCCGCGACGATACCAATGGTCAGCAGTACCGCGACAATCACATGGGGGCGGACGATGTGGAAATCGAAGAAGCCCTGGTCCAGCAGGCCCCCCTTATCCGTTACGTTAAATTTACCGCGCTTTGGTGCCAGCATGGTCAGCAACGTCGGGATCACAAGGTGGAAGCACATCACGGTTTCGTAGATTTCACCCCAGAAGGTGTAACGGAACTTGCCGTTCATGCGGGAGTTGACGTACAGCGACATCACCAGATGCGGCAATACGTAGGCGAAGATCAGCGACGCCGACGAGTGGATGATGTTCAGGTTGAACAGCAGGTACGCCAGCGGCGCGGTCAGGAATGCCACGCGCGGCAGACCGAACTGGAAGTGCAGCATGGCGTTGAGGTAGCAGAGACGCTGCTGCCATTTCAGACCACGGCCAAACAGCGGATTATCCACACGGAAGATCTGCGTCATGCCACGCGCCCAGCGGTTACGCTGAACCACGTGCAAACCGAGACGCTCGGTTGCCAGACCTGCAGCCAGCGGAATCGCCAGGAAGGCAGACCCCCAACCCAGGCGCTGCATTTTCAATGCGGTGTGCGCATCTTCGGTCACGGTTTCCACCGCAAATCCACCAATCTCTTCCAGCGCGCTACGGCGAATCACCGCACAGGAACCGCAGAAGAAGGTGGCGTTCCAGTTGTCGTTACCCTGCTGAACCGGGCCGTAGAACAGCGCGCCTTCGTTCGGAATGGTACGCGCTGCACGCAGGTTACGTTCAAACGGGTCCGGTGAATAGAAATAGTGTGGCGTCTGCAACAGCGCCAGCTTGGGATCGTTCAGGAACGGACCGACGGTCGCCTGCAGGAAAGTACGGGTGGCGACGTGGTCACAGTCAAAGATGCAGATCAGCTCACCCTTGGTGATTTTCATCGCATGGTTGAGGTTACCGGCTTTCGCATGACTGTTGTCGTCACGGGTGATATAGCCCACCCCTACATCGGCGGCAAAAACCGCAAACTCGCTGCGCTTGCCGTCATCCAGCAGATAGACCTTGAGCTTGTCACGCGGATAATCGATGCACTGCGCCGCCAGCACGGTATCACGCACTACGTCGAGGCTTTCGTTATAGGTCGGGACATAGACGTCAACGGTAGGCCACAGGCTGGTATCGTCCGGCAACGGTTCAATGGTGCGTTTTAATGGCCAGGTGGTTTGCAGGAAGCCGAGAATCAGAATCAGCCAGACATACAGTTCGGCCAGATATAAGCCGATGCCAAGAATCGCTTCAATCTCGGAATTAAACTGCAGCGTCTCCGTGGTGCGCCACCAGATATATCGGGTCGACATCAGCGCAGAAAGGATAACCATGATGACAGTTATTTTGCGGCTTTTGCTGAAGCCCAGTAAAAACATCATCCCGATGCTGATTAAGCCAAAAATATATTGTTTTTGGCTGTCCATAGGCGTGATGACGATTACCGCGGCCACAGGTGCAAGCACCAGCAGCAGCAGGTAAAACCCGAGTTTACTCATGATTCACCCTAAAGAAGCTGTGTTGTTATTATTGCTAATACCGCCAGGCAAATGCCTGGCGATTAATAATGGCTGCGGATAGGTGCCTGAACTTCACCGTTACCCACGGTAATATTCAGGATATTGGCTACGCGCTTCGCCACCAGTTCGATATCAAAGGCTGCGGCTGATGCCGGGCTGAAATCATAAACTGATTGTTGTGAAGCATTGGCTTCCGCGACGCTTTCATCACGATGCACCACGCCTAATAAATTCTCGCCCAAACGCTGCTGCATAAAGCCAGTGACTTCACGGCTAATATTGCGGCGATTGTCACTTTGGTTAAGCACGAAATAATGACCACGCTTATTATTGAGTGGCTGACCTATCATGCGGTCATTTTCAATTTGCGGCAGTAAAGAGACCGAGGCGGTATCTGCCAGCATCACCACTAAATGCATATCGGCCAAAGCGGCCATGGCTTTAAGTGCCGGACCTGGGCCTGGCGGGAAATCGGCAATAATGACCAGTCCCGGGTAATTTAAAACCGTGTCCAGACCGCGGCGCAGGAAATGCGGATCTTTAATCAGGTTCTCTTCAAAACGCTCACGCTGATCTTCGGTCACATCGCCATAAGGCATGACGAAAATATTACCGCCGGTGGTCAGGATGGATTGGCTCCAGTCAGCCTGCTCTTCAGAGCGCGCAACAAAGCCGCGACCATCGTGCAGTGGCACCCCAAAATGAAGGCGCAATGCGTTCTGGACATCGAAATCGATTGCCAACACCTTGCTGCCAGCGCGAGCCAGGCTCCATGCAAGGTTGGCCGCCATGGTGGTTTTCCCTACTCCCCCTTTTGGCGAGCACACACAAACTAACGGCATAGCGCAATCTTCTCCAATAGCGGTTTTAAGGGTGTTTCTTTTGAAAGATGAGCAGGTTCCGTCGCACGTGAGCGGAACAGGGCACCAAAACGTGAGGGTGCAGAAGCTGCCGGACGCGCCGGTTCAACCGGAGCGGTAAAGGTAGACGCGGGCGCACTGAACGTTGTTGTAGCCTGCGGCGCTTCAGCCGATGTCGCGGCAATCGGTGAGGCTAAAGGCGCTGGAGCAGGGTTCGCTACAGGTGCGGGAGCCGGCGTCACTGTAGGTACCGCAGCGATAGGTGCGGATGCAGATAAAGGTGCAGCCGCCGGTTTCGCTGGCGGCGGTGGAAACAGCGACGTCGTGGCCTGACGCTCAACATGGGTCGCTTTCGGTGCCTGTGAGATGACAGAAGGCGCCGGTTTAGCCGCGGGTGCAGGCGGGAAGAGAGACGAGACTCCCGCAGGCGACGTGGCTGGCGCAGGTTCTGCAGGCGCAGTGGCCGCCAGGCTGTCGAGAATCGAACCGCGTGAAGTGCTGGCCGCAGGTGAAATTGCCGCCGGTGCAGCAGCGGGTGCGCTGAACTCATCACCGCGAATCGGCTGCGGCTGTGGCAGGTCAATACGCTGGCCGCTGCCTAGCTCAGGCTCATTATCGGTCGCTAATTGGCGAATGATCGCCCACTGGCTGTGATCCGCTTCCTGCGATTGCCCAGACATATCCTTAAAAGCGATATCGAGCGTTTTGGTCTTTTCTTTAAAACGCTGCAGATCGTCGTAATTCTTCATGATCAGAGCCTGTAAAAGCGGGAGGGAATTTTCCGCGAATATATCACACACATTAAAAGAGAGTGAGGGAATTCTGATTACAAAAACGGCGTATTCAACAAAAGACTTTTATCAATATGATTGAAATTCTGGCAATGCAAAAAGCGTGCAGATATTTAAGGCCGGAGATTTATTAATATCGATTAACTGAAATAATAACGACAAAAACATTCACCTAAGCTACTGATATGAAGCAGAAGTGGTTCAAGTTGCGGATTTAACAGGTGCGTGATTATGCTCACATAATCCTGACGCTATTCAGAATTTGCCTTAACGATTTAACCCCTAATCAGGACCAATCGATTACTGATGCACTGGAGTAATACATTTCCAGGCGATTCTGGCAGAAACATTTCTCTTGTTAGCATCCCTGAAGTATAACGCAGGAAAAAATAAAGGCTCCCGCAGGAGCCTTTATTCATTTTTGGCGTTGTTAATTACACGCCCACTGGCTGATTCTCGTCCTGATCCACCGCGAAACAGGCAATTTGCTGCTCGCCATATTGCTTAAGTTTGGGCTGCAACTGGACGCAGGTACCAAAGCGGCGGCGGCAGCGCGCGTTAAACGCACAGCCCGGCGGCGGATTGAGTGGACTTGGCAGTTCGCCGGTCAATTTAATCCTTTCACGACGCTCATCTGGATTCAAACGTGGCGTGGCTGACAACAAGGCCTGCGTATAAGGATGACGCGGATTGCTGAAAATGGCCTCTTTACTGCCGCGCTCAACGCAACGACCTAAATACATCACCATCACTTCGTCTGCGATATGCTCCACCACCGACAAATCATGAGAAATGAACACATAGGACAAACCCAAATCCTGCTGTAAATCCATCATCAGGTTGAGTACCTGCGCACGCACGGAAACATCGAGCGCAGAAACCGGTTCATCGGCGATCAGCACGTCCGGATCGAGCATCAGCCCACGCGCGATGGCGATACGCTGACGCTGGCCACCGGAAAACATATGCGGATAGCGATCGTAATGCTCGGTTTTCAGGCCCACCTTCGCCATCATCTCCAGCGTTTTCTCGCGACGTTCCGCTTTAGTCAGAGAGGTGTTAATCAACAGCGGTTCTTCGAGAATCTGGCTGATTTTTTTGCGCGGATTAAGCGAGCCGTACGGGTTCTGGAACACGATCTGGATTTTCTGACGACGCAGTTTTTGCGCCTGTGGATCGTGTTTCAGCAAATCCTGACCATGCCAGTAAAGCTGGCCTTCGGTCGGTGTTTCAATCATGGTCAGCAAGCGTCCAAGTGTGGATTTTCCACAGCCCGACTCACCGACCACCGCTAGCGTTTTGCCGCGTTCAAGGTTGAACGAGACGCCATCCAGTGCTTTCACCAGGCGCTCCTGGCCAAACAGCCCTTTCTTCACCGGGTAGTGTTTTTTCAGGTCGATCGCCTGCAGCAGGTAATCCTGCTGAGTATTATCAAGACTCATAAGTCGGTCTCCCGGCATCATCCAGTGGGAAATGGCATTTAGACTGGCGACCCGGAATGTCACGCAGTTCAGGTTCTTCACGACGGCAGCGTTCGGTCACATACGGACAGCGCGGATTGAGCAGACAGCCGGTTGGACGATCATATTTGCCCGGCACCACACCCGGCAGCGAAGCCAGACGCGCTTTATCTGCGGCAAACTCCGGCAACGCGCGCAGCAGCGCTTGGGTGTAGGGATGACGCGGGGCTTTGAAGATATCCACCGCTTTCCCGCTTTCCACTACCTGTCCGGCGTACATTACGATGATGTGCTGTGCGGCTTCTGCCACCAGCGCAAGATCGTGCGTAATCAGGATCAGTGCCATGTTCTCCTGCTTCTGCAACTCCAGCAGCAGTTCGATGATTTGCGCCTGAATGGTCACATCCAGCGCCGTCGTTGGTTCATCGGCAATCAGCAGCTTAGGTTTGCAGGCAATCGCCATGGCGATCATCACGCGCTGGCTCATACCGCCTGACAGCTGATGCGGATAAACATCAAGACGCGATGCCGGATCGGGAATACCGACCTGATCCAGCAGGTCGATAGCACGCTGACGACGGGTGCTTTTGCTGCCGCCCTGATGCACCTTCAGCGCTTCCATGATCTGGAAGCCCACGGTGTAGCACGGGTTAAGGCTGGTCATTGGGTCCTGGAAGATCATCGCCACTTCAGCGCCCACCAACTGGCGGCGCTCTTTCTCGGAGATCTTCTGCAGGTCGCGCTGGTTGAACTCCAGCTTTTCCGCCATTACGCGGCCGGGATAATCAATCAGCCCCATAATCGCCAGCGAGCTGACCGATTTACCGGAGCCGGATTCGCCCACAATTCCCACCACCTGGCCTTGTTCAACCTGGTAGCTGATACGGTCTACTGCACGGAACGGTGTTTTTTCGTCGCCGAAGTGCACCGACAGTTTTTCTACATTTAATAGTGCCATCTCGGTGCCTCTTTACTGCTTGAGTTTCGGGTCGAGTGCATCACGCAAACCATCGCCCATGAGGTTGAATGCCAGCACGGTGAGTAGGATGACGACACCAGGGAACGTCACTACCCACCAGGCACTTTGCGCATACTGCAACACGTCGGAGAGCATGGTGCCCCACTCCGGCGTTGGCGGTTGCGCCCCCATTCCGAGAAAGCCCAACGCCGCCATATCGAGGATGGCGTTGGAGAAACCTAATGACGCCTGCACGATCAGCGGTGCCAGGCAGTTAGGCAGAATATTGACGAACATCTGGCGCAGCGTACCGGCACCCGCCACGCTGGAAGCGGTGACGTAGTCGCGATTCACTTCCACCAGCACCGCAGCACGCGTCAGACGGATATAGTGCGGCAGCGCGACGAAGGTGATCGCCAGCGAGGCGTTGACAATCGACGGACCAAAGATCGCCACCAGCACCAATGCCAACAGCAGGCTTGGCAGCGCCAGCATGATATCCACCAGACGCATGATCACCGCGTCGACGACGCCGCCGAGGTAACCTGCCATCAGACCAAACACCACGCCAAGGATCAGCGACAGCACCACCACCAGACAGCCAACCAGCAGCGATAAACGTGCGCCGAACATCAGGCGTGACAGCACATCACGGCCCACGTCATCGGTGCCAAAGATAAATTTCCAGCTGCCGCCTTCCTGCCACACCGGCGGATGCAGCAGCGCATCACGGAACTGCTCTGACGGCGCGTGTGGCGCCAGCACATCAGCGAAGATGGCGATCAGCAGCATCAGAATGATGTAAACCAGGCCAATTACTGCGCCTTTATTGCGTTTGAAGTAGTGCCAGAATTCCTGAATCGGGGTCATCGGCTTGGGTGCAGCGCTTACGCTTGCGGGATCAACAGTTGTCATGATGCCCCCCTTATTTCTTATGTCGAATGCGCGGATTGACCACGCCGTACAACAGATCAACCAGCAGGTTGACCACGATGATCAGAATTGCCACCAGCAATACGCCGCCCTGCACCACCGGATAGTCACGACGCTGCAATGCTTCGATTAGCCAGCGACCCAGTCCCGGCCACGAGAAGATGGTTTCCGTCAGAATCGCGCCCGCCAGCAAAGTGCCGACCTGCAGACCAATCACGGTGACCACTGGCAGCATGGCGTTACGCAGCGCATGCACCACGATCACGCGCATACGCGTCAGGCCCTTAGCGCGCGCAGTGCGGATATAATCTTCACCCAGCACTTCCAGCATTGAAGAACGCGTCATACGCACGATCACCGCCAGCGGGATAGTGCCGAGCACAATGGCCGGCAAAATCATGTGCATCACCGCATCTTTGAAATCGCCCTCTTCACCCCACAGCAGCGTATCAATCAGCATAAATCCGGTGAGTGGGTGGCTGTCATCAAGGAAAATCGTATCACTGACACGCCCGGATACCGGCGTCAGGTTGAGCTGCACCGATACCAGCATGATCAACATGATGCCCCACCAGAAAATCGGCATGGAGTAACCGGTCAGGGAGATACCCACAGCGGTGTGATCAAACACAGAACCGCGTTTTACCGCCGCCAGCACGCCAACCGGAATGCCCACCGCAATCGCGAAGAGCATCGCGCAGATGCCAAGTTCCAGCGTGGCTTTGAAACGAGGGACAAACTCATCCCATACCGGGATGCGGCTTTTCAGCGAGATGCCGAGATCGCCGTGCAGCACACCATTAATGTAGGTGATGTATTGTTTCCACATCGGCTGGTCGAGGCCAAATTGGGCCATCAGCTGGGCGTGACGCTCGGGAGAGATACCGCGTTCGCCGGCCATGATCAGTACCGGGTCGCCGGGGATCAAATGGACAAACGCAAAGGTCAGTAAGGTAATACCGATGAACGTTGGGATGACAAGGCCCAGACGTCGGAGTATGAATTGCAGCATAAGCCGGATTCTCAGTCATTTCCCGTGGCGTTGCCGCCAGGGACTACATTGCTCACAACACGCAATCGACAAAGCCGATCGCGACGCAAGAAGCGCTTCAATATAAGAAATTAGCCGGAAAAAAAGTGCGGAGACCGGGCGGCAAAGGTGCCGCCCGAGGGCCAGCAGCGCTGGCCCAGACCGCGATAATCCGAAAGGTTATTCCTGGATATCGACGTTTTCGAAGTGATGTTTACCTAATGGATCAACCACATAGCCAGTCACTTTCTTGCTCACCGGCTCATACACGGTAGAGTGAGCAATAATCAGCGCCGGAGCCTGGTCATGCATCACTACCTGAGCCTGTTTGTAGAGCTCAATACGTTTGTTGTGATCGGCTTCTGCACGTGCAGGCTGAATCAGATCTTCAAACGGCTTGTAGCACCAGCGTGAGTAGTTAGAACCGTCTTTGGCGGCGGCACAGCTAAACAGGGTGGCGAAGAAGTTGTCCGGATCCCCATTGTCACCGGTCCAGCCCATCATGACAGTCTGGTGTTCACCGGCTTTGGCGCGTTTCAGGTACTCGCCCCACTCGAAGGTGACGATCTTGGCTTTCACGCCAATTTTCGCCCAGTCAGCCTGAACCATTTCCGCCATACGACGGGCGTTCGGGTTGTAAGGACGCTGTACCGGCATCGCCCACAGGTCGATAGAGAAACCATCCGGCATGCCGGCTTCTTTCAGCAGCTCTTTCGCTTTGGCAGGATCGTAAGCGTAATCTTTCACATCGTCGTTGTAGCCCCACATTGTTGGTGGGATCAGGTTTTTCGCGGCCTGGCCAGCGCCCTGATACACAGCGTCGATGATGGCTTGTTTGTTCACCGCCATGGTCAGTGCCTGACGCACTTTCACGTTATCCAGCGGTTTTTTCTCGGTGTTGAATGACAGGTAACCGACGTTCAGACCAGGCTGCTCCATCAGGTTAATTTTGTCATCTTTCTTCATGCTGGCGATGTCAGCCGGGTTCGGGTACGGCATCACCTGGCACTCACCCTTCTGCAGTTTGGCGTAACGCACAGACGCATCAGGCGTGATAGAGAACACCAGACGATCAATCTTCGGCTTGGTGCCCCAGAAGTCCGGGTTGGCTTTATACAGAATGCGTGAATCTTTCTGATACTGCTGCAGCACGAATGGACCGGTGCCCACTGGATTGAGGTCCAGCTTCTCTGGCGTGCCGGCTTTCAGCATGTTGTCCGCATACTCTTTTGACAGGATCGAGGCGAAGTCCATGCCGAGGTCAGCAATGAACGGTGCTTCAGGACGGCTCAGGGTGAAGCGTACGGTGTAGTCGTCAACTTTCTCGATTTTCTCGATCAGCTTCGGCATATCCATACCTTCGAAGTATTCGTAGCTGCCGCCCGATACACCGTGGTACTTGTTGTTTTTGTCGAGCTGGCGCTCGAAGGAGAACACGACGTCGTCAGCGTTGAAGGTACGCGTTGGCTTAAAGTCTTTGGTGGTTTGCCACTTCACGCCTTTACGCAGATGGAAGGTATAGGTTTTACCATCTTCGCTAACGTCCCATTTTTCAGCCAGGCCAGGCTGCAGCTCGGTAGTACCGGTTTTGAACTCAACCAGACGGTTGTAGATCGGCACGGAGCTGGCATCGTAAGTGGTACCCGATGTGAAGAGCTGTGGGTTGAAGCCTTCCGGCGAACCTTCTGAACAATATACGAGGGTTTTCGCCTGGACACCCGCGGCAACAGTCATAGCAATCAGGCTAAGACCGACCTTCAGCATCCTGGATTTAGCCAGGGAGTTGATCATGTTTTGCTCCATTGTGATGTGATGTTGTGTGCGTCGCCCGACCTCTGAATTTTTTTATGCGGTTCGGGCAGCATGCGAGTGGTTTATTTTGTCATCCGATAGCCAATGGCTCCTCAGAATCGCCCTACTCTGCATGTTATTGACGCATCAATTTGTCAACAGTTGCAAAGAACGTCAATACAAGGTGGGGTTATTTACACAGAGTGTGAGTAAGTGCAAGCAACGATAAAAAACAGGGTTATTGCGCTGAGCCAAAATTTAAAAAGGTGATAAAGCGCGCAATGCCGCGTGATTGTCTGGCTATACAGTCAAATGACAGTGATTATCACCGCTAAAAAACACACAAAAGTTATTGGTAAACGTCGAATAACTGAACGATTCGTCGTGCGTTATGACGTTCAGGCAGCGAAATATGCTGGTGTAATGGCATAAGAAATCAGCAAAAAGCATTAATCGGTCATAAGAAGAATGTGTCGCGAATTAAGCGTGCAGGGTTGATTGCGTGAGGGGTCGAGTCGGTAAAGTTGGAATAATAGCGGGTAAATGTGATTTGTCGGATGGGATAGGTGAATTACAAGGTTAGGTGCAAACAACATCGCTTTTAAATGGTGCGCTGCTCAGGGAAGGCGGCTCGATCGCAAAGACGGCGTAAATACATCCCTGTAGCCTCGGTCGCCGCATCCCTGCGGCGAACGCTTTGCTCCCCGAGCCCCCTTCCCATCGCTCATCAGCATTGATGCTGCTGTTTTGAAAAGCAGCACGCATCTAAGCAACAGCATGTTTTCTTTATGACAGCACGCACAAAGCCGAATGTTCGCTTCCTAAAGCACGCACAGAATCAAACGAAGGAGGGAATGCGGGGCCGCGGAGTAAAGCGTTACACGCCATGGATGGCGTGTGTCGAGCGATCAGGGACGAGACAGCGGCTTTACGCAGCGGCCCCGTATTCACTCCTGGCTGCACCGGTTTCGCTTTTGAAACCCCGCACAGAAGCAACAGTTTAACCTCTGGACACACGCACAGAGCCGAATGCCAGCTTCTCAAAGCCTGCTCATAATCAAACGAAGGAGGGAATGCGGGGCCGCGGAGTAAAGCGTTACACGCCATGGATGGCGTGTGTCGAGCGATCAGGGACGAGGCAGCGACTTTACGCAGCGGCCCCGTATTTGCTCCTGACTGCACCGGTTCCGCTTTTAAAAGCGCGCACAAACTTAACAACTCCGCCCCTGGCAACAAACACAAAGCCAAATGTTCACTTCCAAAAGCGCGCACAGAATCAAATGAAGGAGGGAATGCGGGGCCGCGGAGTAAAGCGTTACACGCCAGGGATGGCGTGTGTCGAGCGATCAGGGACGAGGCAGCGACTTTACGCAGCGGCCCCGTATTCACTCCTGACGACACCGGTTTCGCTTTTGAAACCCCGCACATGAGCGTATTCCATCCTGACTGCACCGATCCCACGATAAACAGACGAAAAAAAACCTGCTTTTTCAAGCAGGTTTCTTCAAATATGGTCGGCGAGAGAGGATTCGAACCTCCGACCCACTGGTCCCAAACCAGTTGCGCTACCAAGCTGCGCTACTCGCCGATGGGGGCGAATATTACTGCTCCCCCTTGGGAGCGTCAATCCCTTTTCCGTAAAATCCGCCCGATCGCCTGGAAAGCAAACAGCGCCGCAAAAAGCCCTGCCGCTCAACACCTTCCAGAAAACCCTTACAACGCTTTAGCAGGTGTCGCCGTCGGTGCCTGACACCAGTTATTCGCCGCTTTAATCCCGCCATCCGGCGAACTGTAGCCCAGGCAGCCTAAAATGGTATCGAACAACTCAACATGACGATGGGTTTTCCCCACGCGCTGCTGCGCCTGTAAACGCTCGAAGTTACTGCGGTTGGTGGGATCTTCAAGATATTTATCAGAGGCCCAAACCATCATCGGCACGCGGAACTGCTCCGGCGGCGCCATCTCACGCGGCGTGCCGTGTAAGTGCATATTATCGCTGATCGACTCACCATGATCGGCGGCATAAAACACAATCGCCTTCTTATCACGCAGCTGATCGAGCACGCTATCCAGCATGGTATCGACGTAAAGAGTCGAGTTGTCATAAGCATTGATCAACTGCGCTTTACTACAGGTCTCATCCACGCCCATACATTCCGGCTGATAACGGGCGAAGCTGCGCGGATAGCGCTGTGAATACAGATAATGCGACCCCTTAGTGTGCAACACCACCAGATGCTTACCTTTCGGGAAACGTTGCAGCGAGGCCTGCAGTTCTGGCACCAGCAGCATGTCATCCACCGCTTTACCCTGATTACGCTTCTCAGAACCAATCTGCTCGCGGAACGAGAAATTATTCACATCGGCGTTATCGTAGAACCACACTTCACTCTGCATGGCGAACAGCTCAGAGGTAAAGCCCAGCTCCTTCATCACCGCAAAAACGTTCTGCTCTTTCAGCGTGCGGCCAGGGTTATCCATGGTGCCGCCCTCGCGCACAAACATACAACGCAACGACAGCTTAGTGGCGGTATCACAAGATTCACCACGGAACGCCACCAGATTCTTCTCTTTTGAAAGCTTCGGCGTGGTATCGCGGTCATAGCCCAGCAAACCCATGTGGTCCCAGCGCGTGGTCTCGCCAATCACAAACACCACATAGGTATCATCAATGCCCGGCGGTGCCACGTAAGTAAACTTCTTCGCTGGATCGAGCAGTTCCGCCCCATCCATCTCTTCATCGACTTTGGTCCAGGCAAACAGACCTAGCGCCGCAATCCAGTTAGAAGGCAAATACGAGTGCGCCACCACCCCGCCGTAACTTGGTAGGTCGATATTGGTGATCTCTTCATTCACTTTTTGCAGTTTGTCGAAGTAGCGAATCGGCAACCACACCAGCGCTACGCTCAACAGCATGATCAGCGCAGGCTTCAGACGCTGGCCCGGCGTTTTCAATTGCTCAATCAAGGTCTGGCTAAGGTTATTACGCCAAATCAGCAGCAGCGGCAGCGCGCTGACCAGCACCATCCACAGCACAAAGCGCATGCCGACCACTTCTTTAGAGAGATCGACATCAGTGGTCATCACTGAGGCCACGATGCCGTAGCCGATCACCACATTAAAGAAAGCCATGTAATAGGCGGCAGCCACGGAAATTACCACGGTTAACGTGGCAAGGATGCGATAAACCCACTTACCGCCCAGCGATAGCAGACGCATCAGGAAAAACGTCAGCAGCACCGCAGCGGTCACTTCTGCGACCGCAGAAAACCAGTTAGAGAGGGTGGATTTTGTTAGGAAGCCGTCAAATCGGCGATAAAAAATTGGCAAATTCAACAAGATGCCGAGATAGAGCGCAAGCAACAGCGACAGCTTTTGCTGCGTTAACGTTTTGATATAATTCATTTACTTATTCATTCCTGACCCGGTGTCAATAAACCAACCTTAAATGTGACTATTTAAAGTCAATAGAGTTCGTCCGTGAGCGAGAAAAGCGCAAGCAACGAGCAGGAACGGGACGAATCTGAACCGGAACGGCAATGAAGGCGCATGCAGCGCAGCAGTAGAACATTTAACCAATGGTAAGACCAGACAATAATTGATCTGACCCCATAAAATGATAAAAGGCCCCTGATGGAGCCTCTCTTTGGACTGGCAGCGACCTTAGTTGATGATATTCAGAGTCACATCAATGTTGCCGCGCGTGGCGTTAGAGTATGGGCAAACAATGTGTGCCGCATCCACCAGTTTCTGCGCTTCGGCTGCATCCATCTCTGGCAGGTGGATATTCAATTTGGCTTCGATGCCAAAACCGGTTGGAATTGGGCCGATACCGACTTCGCCTTCAATCCACGCATCTTTTGGCATGGTGATTTTGTCACGGCCGGCCACAAACTTCATCGCTCCGAGGAAGCACGCTGAGTAACCCGCGGCGAACAGCTGCTCTGGGTTAGTGACTTCGCCGCCTGCGCCGCCCATCTCTTTTGGCACGCCCAGTTTCACATCCAGCACGTTGTCAGACGAAGTGGCACGACCATCACGACCGCCGGTGGCTTTGGCTTTTGCGGTATAAACAACTTTATCTAAAGACATATTAACCTCACTATTCGCTATATAATCGCGCACTATATATCTATGCGCAGTTTTGACGTTGATATCCATGACGCCGCGTTAGCGACATCCAAAATGCTTTATTTGGCGCGGTTAAGATTGGTGCGCAAATCGTCCAGCTGATTTTTCAAAGCAATCAAGGTGTCATCGTCACAGGCGGTGGCACAGCGTACCGCCTCGGGAATGCTTTGTGCTCGTTCACGCAGCGCACGACCTTCATCTGTCAGGGTCACCACCACCTGGCGCTCATCGCGACGCGAACGCTGACGGCGTAACAAACCAGCGGCTTCTAAGCGTTTCAGCAGCGGCGTCAGCGTGGCTGAATCAAGGAAAAGCTGCTCGCCAATCTCCGATACGGTCACATCATCCTGATTCCACAGCACCAGCATCACCAGGTATTGCGGATAGGTAATCTCCAGCTCAGCCAGCAGCTGGCGATAGACTTTGTGCATCGCGAGATTCGCCGAATAGAGCGCGAAGCAGAGGTGTTGATCAACCTGGAGTGGCGTCTGCTGCACTTTTTTGTCATCTTGATTACTGTTCATGCGATTCAATATAGATAGCGCGCTAGATAATTGCAAGCGACTTTATTCCGGAGAGTGAAAGATGCGTGATTCACTGGAAGAGCAAGCGCGCCGTTATGCCACGCAAGCACATGCTGCTGCGGGCCAGCGTCGCAAATACACCGATGAGCCATATATTGTGCACCCGGCGGCGGTGGCCGAACTGGTGCGCAGCGTCACCGATGATGAACAGATGATTGCCGCCGCCTGGCTGCATGACACCGTAGAAGATACCCCAAGCACGTTACAGGACATTGAGAGCCATTTTGGACAGCGCGTCGCGCAGCTGGTCGATATGCTGACTGACAGCGCGCAGCCCGAGGCGAAAAACCGTGCCGTCCGCAAACTGGCGCACTTCCGCCATACCGCCGAAGCCTGTCCCGATGCGCAAACCATCAAGCTGGCCGATATCATCGACAACACCCGCGCCATTGTGCATTTCGATCCCGACTTTGCACGTATCTACCTGATTGAAAAACAGATCCAGATTCAGTTGTTGAATCAGGGCGATCCGCAATTGTGGCAGCAGGCAGAGAAGATCATTCAGCAAGGGATTGATCAGCTGGCGCAGCCACCGCACAGCGTGCCGGAGAGTTGGTTTGTGAAACAGGCGGCAAAATACGGCGGTTTAAGCTAAAAAAAACCCGCCGTGCAGGCGGGTCAGAGAACCGATAGTCTTCTTACTCGAGTAACTGCCGTCCCAGGTAGGGATTTGCTTGCAGCAGTTTCATCAGTTTACGTGCCGTAGCGGATGGGCGCGTGCGTTGCGCCTCCCAACTTTTTACAGATGAAACGCTCACCCCCATCACGCGGGCGAACTCATCCACCTGCATGCCGGTCATTTCGCGTAAACGCTGTGGCTCGGGAACGGATACTGCGTTGAGTGTAATTTCTGATACGGAAGGCTGTGCATCACGTGTCAAAACAATCTGCTCAAGGCTACTCAATAACTCGACCATTGGATCTTTTATTTCCATAGAGAACTCCTTAAAACTCACTATGAAGCACGTGAAAGTAGAGAGGTAAGCGCCACCAGGCGCTGAAACTCGGCCAAGTCAGGCTGTATCCCGCAGCGGTCTTTTCAATTTTTTATTAAACCGTTACGGGACACAGCCTGTTGCACACTGCGAAAAAGATGTCATAGCAATGCAACAATCAGCCGGGTTACTAATTATGGGTCAGATCCCCGGCTTTGCTGCCTGATTACTGATTATTTTTTATTCTTACTTATGCCGCAGAAGGATCGATCACCATAAGCAATTGACCTGCCTGCACTTGCTGCCCGGCATGGCGATAGAAACTATGGATTTTTCCACTGACTGGCGCCACGATCGGGATTTCCATCTTCATGGATTCGAGTATGCCTACCGTGGCACCCGCTTCAATCTCACTGCCTTCGTCAACCAACCATTGCCACACGCTGCCCGCCACCTGGCTCTCTACCGGGCTACACCCTGCAGGCACCGTAATCTCTTCACTACTCTGTTCCTGCAGCTGACTGTCGAAGGTGAATTGCCCTTCTGCGCGCCAGCGCGCCAGTTCACAGTCAAAAGCCTGCTGACGTTGCTGCTGGAAGGCGTCGATTTCCTCCGCCTGCTCCACCAGCATCGCCTGATAATCTGCAAGGCGGAATTCGCCCTCTTCGCTACGCAGCGGATAGTCACCCCACGGGAAACGCTCGCGAATGGTGAGTAATTCCTCAGCGCTAACCGGATAAAAACGGATTTGATCGAAAAAGCGCAGCAGCCACGGCTGAGTGAACGCCGGGGTTTGTCGATCGCGGTTCCACATCTGCATGGTGCGCCCGACAAACTGATAACCGCCCGGCCCTTCCATGCCATAGACGCACATGTAAGCGCCGCCAATACCTACCGAGTTTTCTGCTGTCCAGGTGCGCGCCGGATTGTACTTCGTGGTCACCAGGCGATGACGCGGGTCGAGCGGCGTCGCCACGGGCGCACCGAGATAGACATCGCCCAGCCCCATCACCAGATAGGCGGCGCTGAACACGATCTCCTTCACCTCATCAATGCTGGTAAGGCCATTGATGCGGCGGATAAATTCAATATTGCTGGGGCACCAGGGTGCATCAGGTCGCACTGACTGGCTGTAGCGGGTAATGGCCTCACGGCATGCCGCATCATCCCAGCTGAGCGGCAACCACACGGTACGAGAGGGCACGGCGGCCTCGCTCAGATCGCCCAGCTCTCTATCAATGTGCAAAATTTGCGCCAACAGCACACTTCTTGCACAGCGCTGTGCATCGTAGTGCACCTGCAGCGAACGAATGCCCGGCGTTAATTCCAGCTGACCCGGCAGAGAATGGGCTTCCAGCTGTTGCATCAGCGCGTGCACGCGGAAACGCAGGGCGATATCCAGCATCAAATCGCCATACTCTACCAGCAGGAAACGGTCACCTGCCGCACGCACACTGAGCGATGGGCGGCCATTTTCTGCCGCCTGATGGTGCAATAGTGGATCAATAAGGGGCAGCGCAGCGTTCACTGTAAGCGGTACTGATTGCAGTTTGATGATCGCTTCACGCTCTGCCTGCGCCAGTTGATCCGCACTGCTGAGATCGATCGGCAGGAAGCGCACGCGATCCCCTGCTTTGAGCTGTCCGAGCTTCCACAGATCGGCTTCGATCACCGTGGCCGGGCAGACAAAGCCACCGAGCGAAGGACCGTCCGGACCGAGGATCACCGGCATATCGCCGGTAAAATCCACCGTGCCAAAGGCATAGGCGTTGTCGTGAATATTGGAGGGATGCATACCCGCTTCGCCGCCATCGCTGCGCGCCCAGGTCGGTTTGGGGCCAATCAAGCGGATGCCGGTGCGGCTGGAGTTGTAGTGCACCTGCCACTCGGCGGCAAAGAACGCCTCGATGTCTTCATCGGTAAAGAAGGTCGGTGCGCCGTGCGGGCCGTAAATCACCCGCAGCTGCCATTCGCCGTTGAGTTCCGGCACCAACTCGCGAGGCAAGTCTGCCGTTGCCAGCACCTGCGGATCGGCAAGATGCAATACATCGCCCGCCCGCAAAGCGCGCCCGGCGTGGCCGCCAAACTTGCCGAGCGTAAAGGTGCTGCGGCTGCCGAGATAGCGCGGCGTATTCAAGCCGCCCGCCAGCAGCAGATAGCTGCGGCACCCTTCGCTCACATCGCCCAGCGTCAGGGTTTGCCCAGCCTGCGCGGTGACAATCTGATGCATCGTTAACGGCTGCTGATCCAGCTGCGCGGCAATCGGTGCGCCGGTCAGAACAAAACTGCACGCCTGATTAAAACGCAGCGTGGGGCCACGCAGGGTGATCTCCAGCCCCGCCGCCTGGGCGTTGTTATTCAGCAGGCGATTCCCTAACTGGAACGCGCGGCTGTCAAACGGGCCAGACGGCGGCACACCGACATGCCAGTAACCGACACGGCCAGGCGCATCCTGCACCGTGGTCAAGGTGCCGCCGCTGAGGATATCCAGCGTGGGCGGTTGCCACTGCACGCCGCCCAACGTGGCGGTGATGATGCGGCCTTGCTGCACTTCCGGCAGGGAACAGAGATGGCGCAACCACAGCAGATTGGTTTCGATACCGTACAGCTCGGTGGCGTCCAGCACCTGTGCCAGACTGCGCAATGCCATTTCACGGCTGGCCGCATGCACAATCACTTTCGCCAGCATCGGATCGTAGAACGGCGATACTTCCATGCCGGTTTCCACGCTGCTGTCAATGCGCAGCGTGGCGTCTTCACTTTCCGTCGGGAACTGGACGTGACTGAGCAAACCGGCACTGGGCTGGAACTGTTTGGCCGGATCTTCAGCGTACAGGCGCACCTGAATCGCATGGCCTTGCGCTTCGGTCGATAAGGTGTGCAGCGGCGGCAACGTTTGTTGCGCCAGCTCCACCATCCAGCGTACCAAATCCACGCCATACACCATTTCAGTGACGCCGTGCTCCACCTGCAAACGGGTGTTCACTTCAAGAAACCAGAACTGCTGGCTGGCATCATCGTAGACATACTCCACGGTGCCCGCGCTGCGGTAGTTGACCGCACGCGCCAGTCGCACCGCAGTTGCTTGTAGCTCAGCGCGAACCGCCGCACTCAATCCCGGTGCGGGCGTCTCTTCCAGCACTTTTTGGTTGCGGCGCTGAGCAGAACAGTCACGCTCGCCAAGGGCAATCACATTGCCAGCACCATCGCCAAAGATCTGCACCTCAATGTGGCGCGCGCGGGCGATAAACTTCTCTAAAAATACGCCATCGTCGGCGAAATTATTGCCTGCCAGACGTTTAACACGCGTAAACGCCGCATTGAGCTGTTCGGCATCATCACAACGCTGCATGCCAATACCGCCGCCACCGGCGGTGCTTTTCAGCATCACCGGGTAGCCAATCTTCTCCGCCATCACTCGCGCTTCGTCCAGCGAAGTCAGTAAACCACTGCCCGGCAGCAGCGGCACCTGATTCTCCTGTGCCAGCGCACGCGCACGATGTTTTAAACCGAACGCGGCCATCTGCCCGGCACTCGGCCCGAGGAACTGCACGCCGGCCGCTTCACAGCGCGTCACAAACTCGGGATTTTCGCTGAGGAATCCGTAACCGGGATGCACTGCCTGCGCCCCGCTCTGTGCGGCAATTTCCAGTATTTTTTGCTGATTGAGATAAGTGTCTCGCACCTGCCCCTCGCCCAGCGACCAGGCTTCATCGGCCAGTCGCACATGGCGCGCGTGGCGATCGGCTTCGGCATACACCGCAATCGCGCGGATGTTCATCGCTTGCAAGGTACGGATGATGCGCACAGCAATCGCGCCACGGTTGGCAATCAATACGCGATCAATCATGAGTGAAATCTCTTATTACGGCAGGTCGTCCTGCAGGGACAATGACGGCTTAAAAACGGGTCGTCCCGTTGCGTCAAAGATTCACCACACGCTGACTAAGATCGGCGTCGGGTTGTAACCGTTACAGGGATTGTTGAGCTGCGGGCAGTTGGAGATCAGCACCAGGATATTCATCTCCGCCACCATCTCGACGTATTTACCCGGTGCAGAAATACCATCGGCGAAGGTCAAACCACCGTCGTGCGTCACC
The DNA here is from genome assembly GCF_009830025.1 of Pantoea sp. Taur. NCBI lineage: Bacteria > Pseudomonadati > Pseudomonadota > Gammaproteobacteria > Enterobacterales > Erwiniaceae > Pantoea > Pantoea sp. Taur. The sequence continues at coordinate 63,291 of NZ_SZZZ01000011.1, read as the reverse complement.
GGCACGTTCATAAAGAAGTTGATGTTGTGGGTGATATCGCGACGCGTCAGGCCAAATTCTGGCTTCTCAGCCACCGCCAGCATCCAGCTGTCACGGCAGGAGTGCATATGGCGCTTCTCCAGGTCGTAGCGCACGGTGTTGCTTTCACAGGAGCAGGCGCCGCCCAACGTATCGTGGCGACCACAGGTATCGGCAGTTATCGTCAGCATCGGGCGATCCAAGCTGGAACGCAGCACGCTGCCCGCACTGAGGAACACATTCTTTTGCCCGCGCAGCGTATCGCTCATGCTGTAACGCTCGGCAGTGTCGTCGGCGTTGAAGAACAGGGTATCGGCAGCCTGATTCCCTTCCAGATCGGTGATACGCAAGGTCTGGCCCGCTTCGATGCGCTGCAACCAGTAATCACCGGCGTTCACCTGCTGCTGGAATTTAGCTTCGGCGGGATAGAGTAAGCTTTCAGTGATCATCAGATTTCTCCTTGCAGCTGATAGAGTGCGTTGTTGCGCAGTCCGCGCTGGTTTTCGGCACGCGCCAGGCAAATGTCCGGCAGCGGCGCGCGCTGGGCGTCCAGTGCGATCTGCACCGGCTGGCGCGGATATTCGCTGCTTACATTCAGCGGATGCGGGCAGGTGTGTAGGATCACCAGCGTGTCCATGGCGAAGCGCAGCCGCACCTGTGCGCCAGGTGCACCCTGCTGCTCCAGTTGCAGCGTGCCGTTATCATCGGCGCGCACCCTGGCAAACAGGTTGAGGCAAGAGGCCATATCACGCTGGCCGAGGCCGTATTTCGCCAGCTCGACGAGGAAACTGTCGTAGCCGTTTTGATGGCGCAGATTGCGAGCCTGCTGATAGTCGCTGGCGCCGAAGCGTGCGGCAGTGTGCTCAGCATTCAAGGTGCCGCAAACGCTCTCATGCCAGCCGAAGCTGTCTTCTTCGATGCCGCAAAAAATGCGCCCCATATCGGAATAAAGGCAGTGCCCGGCCGTCAGGCGGAAAGTGTGCTGGCACTTCAGCGTATCGGGCGCGTTGTAGCGCTCCAGCAGATTTTCCGGGTTGTGGAACAGCATGCCGACGTTGGCACCGCCTTCAATATCGGTCAGTGTCAGCGCCGTACCGCTGCGCATCACCAGCGACCAGTGCGATCCCGCCGGTAACAGGGTTTGATAAGCATTCATGTGTTGCTCCTTTAAGCCACCTGCGGCTCAGATGGCAGCGCAACATCAGGCTGTGTGCGATCCAGCGGCAGGTCGTAAGTGATAGTCGCGCCCCAGGCTTGCGGCGCGTGCGGGTCATGACGCAGTTTGTCGAACACCAGCAGGCGTGAAGCCAGGCTGAAGCCCTCTTTCAGGTCATGCGTGATCATAAAAATGGTCAGGTTGTGCTGCTGCCACAGGCGGGTAATCAGCTGGTGCATTTCACTGCGGATACCGGGATCGAGCGCACCAAACGGCTCATCAAGCAGCAGGATACGCGGCTGTTTCATCAGCGCCTGTGCCAGCGCCAGGCGTTGCTGCATGCCGCCCGAGAGCTGGTGCGGGTATTTGTTTTGCGCATGCTCCAGGCCAACCTGCGCCAGCATTGCCTGCGCACGCTGACGAATCGCCTGCCGCTTTTTGCCCCACACACGTCCCAGCCAGCGGGCGCTGCTGAACTCTTCCGCCAGCATCACGTTGCCGAGCACCGTCAGATGGGGAAACACCGAATAGCGCTGGAATACCACGCCGCGATGGGCATCGGGTTCGTCGGGGATGGGTTCACCGTCCAGCAGCAGTTGGCCTTTGGTCGGCGATTCGGTGCCAAGTAGCATGTTGATGAAAGTGGTTTTGCCACAGCCGGACGCCCCGACAATCGCCACAAACTCGCCCTGCTCGACGTTGATGTTGAGACGTTCCAGCACCACCTGATCGCCGTAATGCTTTTCGAGGTTTTTCAGTTGCAGTAATGGCATGGTTCGCTCCTGAATCATTTCGCGTGATACCACGGCCAGCAGCGACGGCTGATCAGCCGCAGCAGCAGGTCGAGCACAAAGGCCAGCAGCGCAATCCACGCCACGTAAGGCAAAATCACATCCATCGCCAGATAACGGCGCATCAGGAAGATGCGATATCCCAGCCCTTCGGTGGCGGCGATCGCTTCAGCAGCAATCAGGAACAACCACGCTGATGCCAGCGACAGACGCACCGCATCCAGCAGGCGCGGCATCATCTGCGGCAGAATCACGCGCCACAAAATCTGCGCGCTGTGCCCACCTAGCGTCTGCGCTTTCACCAGCTGCTCGCGTGGGATTTTCTCCACCTGCAGCTGCAAATCGCGCGCAATCAGCGGAGTAATGCCGATCACGATCAGCACTACTTTCGACACTTCACCGAGGCCAAAGCAGATAAACAGAATCGGCAGAATCGCCAGCGGCGGCACCAGCGCGACTACCGTCACCAGCGGTGCCAGCACTGCCCGCACCACCGGCAGCGCGCCGGTGAACAGGCCAATCGCCAGCGCCAGCAGTGCGCTGATCGCCACCCCACTCAGCAGGCGCATCAGGCTGGCGGCGGTGTCGGTCCACAGCAGGTATTCCCCGGTGCGCGGGCTGGGCTGAAACGCCATGCGACTGATGGCGTCCCCCATCGCGTTAAACCCTGGCAACAGTTTGTCTGCGGCGTTCAGGCTGAGACGCGCATCCGACGCGAACAGATAGACCAGCAGCAGCGCCAGCAGCGGCAGGATGCCAAGCAGCAGGCGACCGAGCGGCAGCGGTTGGTAGTTGATCAATTTACGCATCGGCATCGTCTCGCTTAAAGCTGACCCGCAGCGGCCAGTTTGGTGAACTCATCGGTGAAGCGCAGTTTCAGGTTGTTGTTATCACCCCAGTTGCCTGCTGGCGTTTCCACGCCCACCACATCAGCACTCGGTGCGCCTTCACCCAGTAAACCGTGCTTGAAGGAGAACTCTGCGACCAGCTGCATGGTGGCTTTCAACTGCGGGCTGTCGACAAAATCGAGGGTGGTTTTGGCATCGCTGAATAAGTGAGTGGCGGCCAGCTGCTGATCGAAGCCCGCCAGATCGGTGCCGGAAGCCTGCGCCATTTGCGTGCGCGCAGCTTTGGCGCTGTCACTCGCGCCGGACATGGTTTTCAGCGTTTCATACCAGGCACCGGTCAGCGCCTTGCCCAACTGCGGATACTTTTTCAGCGTGGCGGTATTCACCACCAGCAGATCAAGGATTTCGCCCGGGATCTGTGCAGAAGAGAAAATCAGATGGCTGTCCGGTTGCTTTTCCGCTTCGGCCAGCAGCGGGTTCCACGTGACGATGGAGTGAACGTCAGACGTGCCGAACGCCGCCACCAGATCGGCATCCGCGGTGTTCACCACTTTGACATCCTTCTCGCTCATGCCCGATTTCTCTAGCGCACGTGCCAGCAGATAGTGAGAGACCGAGAGTTCAACCAGATTGATCGGCTTGCCTTTCAGCGAGGCAATGTTGCCTTTGCCTTTCAGCAGAATGCCGTCATTGCCGTTGGAGTAGTCGCCGACAATCAGCGCGGTGCTGTCCACGCCGCCGGTGGCAGGAATGGTCAGGGCATCCATGTTGGTCATGGTGCAGCCGTCAAAGCCGCCGGCGGTGTACTGATTCACCGATTCGATGTAGTCATTGACCTGCACAAACTGGATGTCGATGCCGTATTTATCGGCCCATTTTTTCACGATGCCGCTCTGCTGGGCGTAATCCCATGGCATCCAGCCCGCGTAAATGGACCAACAGATCTTGAAGGAGGGTTTGTCGGCGGCCAGCGTATTGACGCTGAACAGTGCGACGGTGCAAAGCAACAGCAAGCGAAGGCAGGCTTTGATCATGATGGTTCCTCTGGCGTTAACGGGCGAAATAAAAGCAGGAGGCGGCGAGCAACGATCTCGCTTTCCTCCCGGGCTTTTGTCCCGCCGTGTAACCGTCAGAGGACGGTCGGTCACTCTCGGACCAGCATCTTTCGACCGGAACCCTAGTGACCCATTGCAAATTGTCTGGCGACATCGGTTGCCCGCTATCGCTCCTGCATCTGCATAAACACATTCAAAAAAAGTGCCAATATTTCAATCCATTGAAAAATAACATCATTCACGTTATTTCCAGTTTGAACAGCTCGCCTCGTGCACAGCAATGCAGCGTGAGCGCACCAACATGAAGCGCACCTTCCACCGCGAATATTGATGCACCTCGCAGTTTTAAACGAAGCTCGAAAAAACTTTTACTTACTGTTCAAAGGGTTATTGCTGTCATGTGCCTGTCATCTTTGAACCAATTCAATATTGGTTCGCTTCTTGCCTAAGCTGATAAAGCCGATTGCTCAGCCTTTCATCAGTAAAAGTGCTGGTTAATACGGAATTACCGATCTTTTTCTGATGCTTAAACAGGCGAACCAATCATGAGTCACACGTCAGATAGCGCCCGCAACTCCAGTTCTGCTCTGGAGCAACTGCGTCAACTGATCCAGCAACAGGAGCAGCAGCCCGACCGCGCGCTGCCCACGGAACGTGAACTGGCAGAGCGTTTTGGCGTCGGACGCCGTGAGATCCGCCGTGCTCTAGATGTGCTGGAAGAGGAGGGACGCATCTGGCGCAAACAGGGTAAAGGCACCTTTGTTGGTCCTGCTGCACCGGTGCAGCCGCTGGCGCTGCACGACCTGCCGCAGCAGTCGAATCTGCTGGAAGTGATGGAAGCGCGCTTGCAACTGGAGCCAGGGTTAGCGCGACTGGCCGCCCTGCGCGCCAGTAAAGAGCAGATTGCACTGATGAAGCGCCTGCTGGAACGCATGAATGGCATCACGGCACCGGAGGATGGCGACCAGCACGAACTGTGGGACAGCGCCTTTCATCGCGCTATCGCCGAAGCCGCCGGTAATCGCTTGATGCTGGGCCTGTTCGACGCCGTGGATGCCGTGCGCCGCGATCCAGGTTGGCAGCATCTGCGCGTACAGGCACGCACCCCCGCCCGCCTCAACAACTATGACGACCATCATCAGCGCCTGGTGAATCACATCGCGCAACGCCAGCCGCATGAAGCCGCTGCCGCGATGCGCGAACACTTACTGGCACTGCAACAGGCGCTGCTTGAAGCGCTTTACAACCATCAGGAGGAGACGCCATGAACGATCACCCGGTGCTTAGCGTTCGCAACCTGCGCGTGCAGTTTCGCGGTTCGCCCGTTACGGTATTGGACGATATCTCTCTGACGCTGCACGCGGGTGAAACGCTGGCACTGGTTGGGGAATCGGGCTGCGGCAAAAGCATCACCTCACTCACATTGATGGGCCTGCAACCCGCCAGTGCTGAGATTTTACAAGGCGAGATGCAGTTCGACGGGCGCAGCCTGCGCGATCTTAGTGCCAGCGATTACGCTAGCCTGCGCGGCAATCAGCTGGCGATGATTTTCCAGGAGCCGATGACCTCGCTCAATCCGGCCTTCACCCTCGGCGATCAGCTCAGTGAAGCGGTGATGCGTCATCGCCGCGTCAATCGCCGCACGGCGATGGAAGCCGCGCTGACCATCCTGCAAAAAGTGCAGATTCCCGCCCCGGAGATGCGCCTCAAAGCCTACCCGCATCAGTTGTCTGGTGGTATGCGCCAACGCGTGATGATCGCCATGGCATTGATTAACAATCCAAAGCTGCTGATTGCCGATGAGCCAACCACCGCACTCGATGTCACCATTCAGGCACAGATTCTGGCGCTGCTGAATACCCTGAAGCAGGAAACCGGCACCGCCGTATTGATGATTACTCATGACCTGGGCGTGGTGGCGGAAGTCGCGCAGCGTGTGGCGGTGATGTACGCCGGTCAGGTGGTAGAAACCGGCAGCGTGGAAGCGATTTTTAACGATCCCCAGCATCCGTACACCATTGGCCTGATGGGATCGATTCCCAGCCTGAGCGCACGCAGCGGCACACTGGCCACCATTCCTGGCCAGGTTCCATTACCGGAAAACATGCCCGCAGGGTGTCGTTTTGCCAACCGTTGCCCCTTTGCCGAACTCCGCTGTCAGCACAACCGCCCGACGCTGCGTGCGCTGGCTACCGATCATCAGGTCGCCTGTTTCCGCGCGCCGCTGGAACAGTACGTCTCGTTGGGAGAGATCGCATGAAGCCGATTTTAGAGTGCCGCGATTTAAGCAAAACCTTTGCCGGACCCAACCGCCTGTTCAAACGCAATCGCGGCGTCACCGCGGTGGATCGCGTGTCGTTACAGGTGATGCCGGGTGAGACGCTGGCAATTGTCGGCGAATCGGGGTCGGGTAAATCGACCCTCGGTCGTTTGCTGCTACGTCTGCTGGCGGCCAGTACCGGAGACGTGTTTTATCAGGGCGAAAGTATTACCGATGCCAGCGGCGCACGCCTGAATCAGCTGCGCCGCGAACTGCAAATCATCTTTCAGGACCCCTTTGCCTCACTAAATCCGCGTATGACGGTGCAACAGATTGTCGGCGAGCCGCTGTGGCTGCATGAAAAACTGAGCCGAGAGGCGCGCCATGCGCGCGTCGCTGAGTTACTGCGCACCGTGGGTTTACCGGGTGCCTGGGCAGAGCGTTATCCGCACGAATTTTCCGGCGGTCAGCGTCAGCGTATCGGCATCGCCCGTGCCCTCGCCTCCCAACCCAAATTGCTGCTGGGCGATGAGCCGGTTTCCGCCTTAGACGTTTCCGTGCAGGCGCAGGTGGTGAATCTGCTGGAAAGCCTGAAACAGCAGTTTGGCCTGACGATGATCATCGTGGCGCACGGTCTGGCGGTGATTCGCCATATGAGCGATCGCGTGGCGGTGATGTACCTCGGACAGATTGTTGAAGTCGCCACCGTGGACGAGATTTTTGACGCGCCGCTGCACCCCTATACCCAAGCGCTGATCGCCTCCGCGCCGCAGATGCAACCGGGTGTCAGCCGCCAGATTCCGATGTTGCAGGGCGATCTGCCCAATCCAGCCAATCCGCCTAGTGGCTGTCGTTTTCACACACGCTGCCCATGGGCGACATCGGATTGCCGTCAGTTTGAACCGATTAACCAGGTGCTGAGCGGTGGCCGCCAGATTGCCTGTCATCGCTGGCAGGAGATTAACCGCGATCGCAGCGTCATCGTGATTGCCCCCCCTTCTGCCGCCTTTTTACGTCGCCGCGCGCTGTTTGAGCAGGCGGTCAAGCAACAAGCCTAACCCTCTGGAGATTCGCCTGTGAAGAAAGCTCGTATAACGTTACTCACGGCCTTAAGCGGCCTGCTCTTGCTCGGTGCCAGTGCACACAGCCAGGCGGAAAGTGTGATTCGCATTGGTCTGGGTGCCGACCCAGACATGCTCGATCCGCATCTGGCGCGCACCTATTACGGACGTTTCGTGTTTGCGGCTATGTGCGACCGCTTGGTGGATGTGGATGAGAACCTGAAAGTGGTGCCCGGCCTGGCAACCGATTGGGCGTGGAGTGATGACGGTAAAACCCTGACTATGAACCTGCGCGAGGGCGTGACCTTCCAGGATGGCGAGAAGTTTGATGCTAACGCGGTGAAGTTCAATATTGAGCGTGCGCTGACGCTGCCGGGTTCGCTGCGTAAAAGCGAAATCTCTTCCATCGACAGCGTGGAAGTGAGCGGGCCGATGCAGGTGAAATTCCACCTGAAAACACCGGATGCGGCGCTGCTCAGCCAGCTCACCGACCGCGCTGGCGCGATGCTGGCACCGGAAGCCGCTAAAAAACCGGACTTCGCGACCCATCCAGTCTGCTCCGGCCCGTATCAGTTTGCCAGCCGCGTGCAGCAGGACCGTATCGTGTTGACGCGCTTTGAAAACTACTGGAACAAAAGCGCATACCACTTCGATAAAGTGATTTTCCTGCCGATCCCGGATGCCTCAGTGCGTCTCGCCAACCTGCGCGCAGGCGATCTCGACCTGACAGAAGGCGTGGCGGCCAGCGATGTGAAAACGGTTGAAGGCGACAGCAAGCTGGCGCTGGCCAAAGTCACCGGCCTCGGTTATCAGGGCATTACCTTCAACATCAATAACGGCAAGGTTGACGCCAACAGCCCGCTAAAAGATCCGCGCGTACGTGAGGCCTTCTCGCTGGCGATCGATCGCGATGCGCTGAATCAGGTGGCGTTTGAAGGCTTATATACCCCATCCAACCAAGCCTTCTCGCCGGTCAGTGCCTATCACGTCAACACCCCAATCAGTACACGCGATGTGGAGAAAGCCAAAGCGTTGCTGAAGGCGGCGGGTGTCACCACGCCGCTCAATCTGACGCTGCTGGTCACCAACAATCCAACCGCACAGCAGGTCGGCCAGGTGATTCAGGCGATGGTCGGTGAAGCGGGCATTAACCTCAACTTGCAGATGAGTGAGTTCGCCAGCTTGTTGGATCGTCAGCAGCGCGGCGATTACCAACTCAGCTTATCTGGCTGGTCCGGCCGTCCCGATCCCGATGGCAGCATCTACTCGTTTATCAACAGCAAAGGCACGCTCAACGACGGTCGCTACAGCAATCCCCAGGTTGATGAGTGGCTGAACGCCGCACGTCTCACCAACGATCAGGCGCAGCGCCAGGCGTTTTACACCAAGGTGGTGAATCAGCTGCAAACCGATATGCCAATCGCCTATCTCTATTTCGAGCCGCGCATCTTCGGCATGACGAAAAAACTGCAGGGCTTTAAAGCCTGGCCTGATGGCTTAGTACGCCTCGCGGGTGTGAGCATGGCGCAGTAAACCGCTGAGGAGCGATGATGCTGGAACTGATAGTTAAACGCTTACTGCTGGCGATCCCCACGCTGCTGCTGGTGAGCATCATGGTGTTTGCGCTGCAAAAGCTGCTGCCGGGCGATCCGGTGCTGGCGATGGCGGGTGAGGAGCGCGATCCTGCGGTCATCGCACAGCTGCGGGCGGAATATCACCTGGATGATCCGATTCCCACGCAGTATTTCTCGTGGATCGGCAATGCGCTGAAGGGTGACTTAGGCATGTCACTGCGCACCAAAGAGCCAGTGACCTCGCTGATCGCCAGTAAGTTGCCGGTAACGCTGGAGCTGTCGCTGCTGGCGATGGTGATTGCGCTAGGTATTGGCATCAGCATGGGCATTATCGCGGCGGTGCGCAAAGACACCTGGGTCGATCACACCACCAATTTTGTCGCGCTCTCCGGCATATCGGTGCCGCATTTCTGGCTGGGGATTCTGCTGATCCTGCTGTTTTCCGTGCATCTGCAATGGCTGCCAGCCTCAGGCTTTGTCCCCATCAGTGAAGATGTGGCGCAGAACCTGAAAACGCTGCTGCTGCCGGCGTTGGTGCTGGGTACCGGCCTCGCCGCCACGCTGATGCGCCATACGCGGGCGTCAATGATCAGCGTGCTGAAGGCCGATTACATCCGTACCGCGCGCGCCAAAGGTCTGCTGGCCCCGAAAGTGGTACTGAAGCACGCCTTTCGTAACGCACTGATGCCGATCGTCACGCTCACCACCTTGCTGTTTGGTGAGTTGCTGGGCGGTGCGGTGTTAACCGAGCAGGTTTTCACGCTGCCCGGCTTCGGCAAGATGATTGTCGATGCGGTGTTTAACCGTGATTACGCGGTGGTTCAGGGCGTGGTGCTGGTGGTGGCGATCGGCTTTCTGCTGCTGAACCTGCTGGCGGATGTGCTCTATCTGTTAATCAACCCGAAAATGCGAGGCTAGCCATGAGCGAGGTGTTAACAGCAGGCGCTGTGCCTGCGGTCGCAAAGCCCAACCGCCGGGTGCTGAAGAAATTCCTGCGCAATAAGAGTGCGCTGATCGGCGCGGTGATCGTGCTGCTGTTTGTTGCAGTGGCGCTGCTGGCGCCCTGGCTGGCACCGGCCGATCCGATCAAGGCGAACTTCCTTGCCGTGCGCAAAGCCCCTTCCGCGCTGTTCTGGTTGGGGACCGATGAGCTGGGCCGCGATATTCTGTCGCGTCTGATTTGGGGTGCCCGCACCTCGCTGCTGGCGGGGTGCATCTCCGTGATGATTGCCATTTTGATTGGCGTGCCGCTGGGCTTGGTCGCCGGTTACTGGCAGGGCTGGTGCGATGGCATTATCTCGCGCTTTATTGAAGCGCTGCTTGCCTGCCCGTTTCTGATTCTGGCGATTGCATTGGGTGCCTTCCTTGGGCCGAGCTTATCCAATGCAATGATAGCGATTGGGCTTTCCGCCATGCCCATCTTTGCTCGCCTGACGCGCGGTCAGGTGATTGCTATCCGCCATGAAGAGTATATCGACGGGGCACGCGCCATCGGGCTGCCAGACCGCTGGATCATCCTGCGTTATGTCCTGCCCAACGTGCTGTCACCGATTCTGGTGCAGGCCACGCTGGCGATTGCCTCGGCGATCATCACTGAAGCCAGCTTGTCATTTCTCGGCCTTGGCCAGCAGCCGCCGTCACCTTCCTGGGGCGCGATGCTGAACACCGCTAAAGGCTATCTGGAGCAGGCGCCATGGATGTCAATTTTCCCTGGGCTGGCGATTTTTCTCACTGTGCAGGGCTTCAATCTGCTGGGTGACGGACTGCGCGACGCACTTGATCCGCGCAATGACTCACATTAAGGAACCGTTATGAGCGATTTGGATTTCAACGTTAGCTATGCCTCGCACCGCGCCCCAATGATGGGCCGCAATGCAGTCGCCACCTCACAGCCGCTGGCGGCACAGGCGGGGATGCGCATGTTGCAACAGGGCGGTAATGCGGTAGACGCGGCGATTGCTACGGCGATGGCGCTCACCGTACTGGAACCCACCGGCAACGGCATCGGCAGTGATGCGTTTGCCATTATCTGGGATGGGAAAACGCTGCATGGCTTAAATGCCTCCGGCCGTTCCCCCGCCAGCTGGAATGCAGAACGCTTTGCCGGACAGAGCACCATGCCGGAAACCGGTTGGGAAGCCGTGACCGTACCGGGCGCGGTTTCTGCCTGGGTCACGCTGGCCGAGCGCTTTGCCACGCTGCCGCTGACCACACTGGCACAACCGGCGATCGAGTACGCCCGCGACGGCTTCCCGGTTTCGCCGCTGATCGCCCATCTGTGGCAGCGCGGCTACAACAAACTGAAGTCTCAGCCGGGTTTTGTTGAGTGTTTTGCGCCAGATGGCCGACCGCCGCGTGCTGGTGAGCTGTTCCGTAACCCGGCGCAGGCCGCCACACTGCAGAAAATCGCCGAAACCAGGGGGGAAGCCTTCTATCGGGGCGATCTGGCGGAAAAAATGGTGGCATTTGCCGGGCAGCACGGCGCGGCACTGAGCATGGCCGATCTCAACAACCATCGCGCCGATTGGGTGGATCTGTTGTCACGCCCGTTTGCCGATGGCTCGGTGCAGGAATTACCGCCCAACGGTCAGGGCATCGCCACTCTAATTGCGCTCGGCATTCTGGAGCAGTGGGACATCGGCAGCTACACGCCTGATTCCGTGCCGTGGCTGCACTTGTCGATTGAAGCGATGAAGCTGGCGCTGGTCGATCTGGATCGTTACGTCACCGATTACGACCATCTGGAATTCCCGGCAGAGTTGCTGCTGAGTGACAGCTACCTCAAGCAGCGCGCTCAGCTCATCAATCCTGACCAGGCCGGGGATTTTACCTTCGGCTCCCCACAGCAGAGCGGCACCGTATATCTGTCGACTGCCGATGCCAGCGGCATGATGGTCTCCTTTATTCAGTCCAACTATATGGGCTTTGGTTCAGGCGTGGTGGTGCCGGGCACCGGCATCAGCTTGCAGAATCGCGGCTGCGGCTTCTCGCTCGATCCGCACCATCCGAACGTAGTGGCCGGTAGCAAACGTCCGTTCCACACTATTATTCCGGCGTTTGCGCTGGATGCGGCGGGACAGCCATTGATGTCGTTTGGCGTGATGGGCGGCCCGATGCAGGCGCAGGGGCACTTACAGCTGGCGTTGCGCATCATGCAGCACAAGCAAAACCCGCAGGCAGCGATTGATGCGCCGCGCTGGCGTGTTGAGCAAGGCCGTGCGGTAGTAGTGGAGCCGGGTATTGACCGTAATGTGCTGGCGAAACTGCGCGAGATGGGTCACCAGATTACGGTGGAGGATCCATTACAGAGCTACAACTTCGGCGGTGCGCAGGCGATTGTGCGTGACCCGCAGGGCTTCTACATAGCCGCCACTGAAAGCCGGAAGGATGGGCAGGCGCTGGTGTTTTAAATCACAATCTGGCGGCATCAGTGCGGACTGCCAGATGCCGCCAGGTGATTTCAGCCTTTGGGTTCGGTTTTTGCCTGCGTTCGTTGGTGTCGATGGAGCACAACCTTTAGGGCCGACTACCCGCACATTTCTTTCATGACCTTAATCCGGCGCGCCAGAGTGCGCCTTTTCCCACAGTTTGCCGCGCCTCAACCCGTTGTACACGCCAAGCCATTGCACTATCCTTTAGGACCATTCCCACCGAATCGAAATTAGCCATAACAGGAGTTCAACATGGCGTCAGGATTATCCCGCATCTGGATGCGTACCGGCATGCTTATGATCAGCGCACTGGTTGTGCTGCAACTTACCGCCTGTGGCGATAAAGAAGGTGATCAGCGTAAAGCCTTCACCGATTTCCTGCAGAACACCGCGATGCGTAGCGGCGAACATCTGCCAAGCCTGAGCGAAAACCAGAAGCAAACCTTCGGTAACTACGCCAGCGACTACGCCATTTTGTATGGCTTCTCACAGCAGGCCAATCAGGCGGTTGAGCAAGGCATGCGCCCTGTGGTTGATGAACTGGCTGCGATTCGTGTGCCACAAGATTATCTGACCCGTCGCGATAGTCTGCGTCAGGCGAGCGGCAACCTCAGTGTGCTGTCACAGCAGATTCAGAGCGCCAAAATGCAGGCCGACAGCAGCAAAGCCACGCTGAAGCAGCCTGACGATCTGAAGAAAGTGTATGACAGCGTCTACGCCAAAGTGGTGACGCAGCCAGCGGGTACACTGATTCCGCTACTGCCTCAGCTTCAGGCGTTGAGCCAGGCGGCGGTGCAAACCGGTGATTATCTGCAGTCGCAGGGCACGCGTGTGACCTTCAATGACGGTGGCGTTCAGTTCCCAACGCAGGATCAGGCCACGCAGTACAACACCCTGATGAGCAACCTTTCCAGCAATGCTCAAGCCCTGACTCAGGCACAGAATGCTGTGCAGGGTGGTTTGTAACCTCGCTTTGAATGCGTTCAGGGGCGACTAACAGGTCGCCCTTTTCCTGACATACTTTTCATTGCATCTTTCAGATTTTTCGTCACTTCCTTACACCTTACTTATCAGCATCGCTATTGTGTGATCTGACGCATTTTCAACCAAAAATAGTTTGTGATCTCAATCACATTTATGAAACAAACCTGAGAGCTGCAAAGGTGACTTAAGTCACATTTATCCCGTTGTTTTGTATAAAATTTCGCCTTCGTACTTTTCTTACACTCTATTTATGTGATCTTCATCACCTTATAGCACCCTGACCACCCCAATTTTGAGTGATCTGCATCACACTTATCCCGGATGCTACGCAGCGTAATAAACTAGTGCTAGAGTCCGCGTGCATACAGTGATGCCACGGCCCGCGCCGGAACGGCTCAATAAAAGTCTTAACAAAAACAACCGCGCTCTTATTGCAGCGCGTCTCAATAAGGGGTGGGTTTATGTCCTCATCAGCGAAGGTCAAGGTCCAGAGCTTTGGTCGCTTTCTGAGTAACATGGTGATGCCAAACATCGGTGCGTTTATCGCCTGGGGTATCATCACAGCACTGTTCATCCCAACCGGATGGATTCCAAACGCAACGCTGGCGAAACTCGTCGGCCCAATGATCACTTACCTGCTGCCATTGTTGATCGGTTTCACCGGTGGACGTCTGGTGGGCGGCGATCGCGGTGGCGTGGTCGGTGCCATTACCACCATGGGTGTGATTGTCGGTGCAGATATGCCGATGTTCCTCGGCGCGATGATTGCCGGTCCACTGGGCGGCTGGGCGATCAAAACCTTTGACCGTATGGTTGATGGTAAAATCAAAAGCGGCTTTGAGATGCTGGTTAACAACTTCTCAGCCGGTATCATCGGTATGCTGTTGGCGCTGCTGGCGTTCATCGGCATCGGTCCATTGGTTGAAGGTCTGTCACACATTCTTGCGGCGGGCGTAAACCTGATGGTGCAGAACAACCTGCTGCCACTGACTTCTATCTTTGTTGAACCGGCGAAAATCCTGTTCCTCAACAACGCCATCAACCACGGTATCTTCTCGCCACTGGGTATCCAGCAGGCTAGCGAAGCCGGTAAATCCATCTTCTTCCTGATTGAAGCGAACCCAGGCCCAGGTATGGGTGTACTGGTTGCCTACATGATTTTTGGTCGCGGTAGCGCTAAGCAGTCTGCAGGCGGTGCGGCAATCATCCACTTCCTCGGTGGTATCCACGAAATTTACTTCCCGTACGTGCTGATGGCGCCACGTCTGCTGCTGGCAGTGATCCTCGGTGGTATGACAGGCGTGTTTACCCTGACCGTACTGAATGGCGGTCTGGTCTCTCCAGCGTCTCCGGGTTCTATTCTCGCAGTACTGGCGATGACGCCAAAAGGCGCATACTTCGCCAACATCGCGGCCATCATCGCGGCGTTTGCCGTCTCCTTCGTGGTCTCTTCAATCCTGCTGAAAACCAGCAAAGTAAAAGAAGATGACGATATCGAAGCTGCGACTCAGCGTATGCGTGATATGAAAGCGCAGTCGAAAGGTCAGGCCGTTGCCGGTTCTCCGGTTATCGCCGATGCCAACAGTGTTGATGTGAGCCACGTGCGTAAAATCATCGTGGCCTGTGACGCCGGTATGGGTTCCAGCGCCATGGGTGCCGGTGTGCTGCGTAAGAAAGTGCAGGATGCGGGCCTGAGCAATATCTCGGTCACCAACAGCGCGATTAACTCGCTGCCGGGCGATGTGGATCTGGTGATTACCCACCGCGATCTGACCGAGCGTGCGATGCGTCAGGCTCCGCAGGCGCAGCATATTTCGCTGAACAACTTCCTCGATAGCGCGCTGTACAGCAATCTGACTGAACGTCTGATTGCCGCTAACCGCAGCGAAGCGCATCGTGAAACCGTGCAGACCACGCTGGCAGACAGCTACGACGATGGCAGCGCTAACTTGTTTAAATTGGGCGCGGACAACGTGTTCCTGGGCTTGAGCGCCAACAACAAAGAGCAGGCGATTCGCTTTGCTGGTGAGCAGTTGGTGAAAGGCGGTTATGTCCAGCCAGAGTACGTTGAAGCGATGCTGGAACGTGAAAAGCTGACCCCGACCTATCTCGGTGAGTCTATCGCTGTGCCACACGGCACCGTGGAAGCCAAAGATCGCGTGCTGAAAACTGGCGTGGTGTTCTGCCAGTACCCAGCGGGCGTGCTGTTTGGCGAAGAAGCCGATGACGTGGCGCGCCTGGTGATCGGTATTGCGGCTCGCAATAACGAACACATTCAGGTGATTACCAGCCTGACCAACGCGCTGGATGATGACAGCGTGATTGAGAAGCTGGCGAACACCACCAGCGTTCAGGATGTGCTGGATCTGCTGTCAGGTAACACCGCGAAAGCGTAATACCACGTTTTAACTTCCCTGGGGCGGGCAAGCCCGTCCCACATTTCCGGGGCGGATTTGCCCGCCCTTTCGTCATTTGATATGGGTCAAATTTATGAAAGCGTTACATTTTGGAGCAGGTAACATCGGTCGCGGTTTTATCGGTAAGTTGCTGGCTGATGCCGGTATCGAACTGGTCTTCGCGGATGTGAATCAGGTGGTTCTGGATGCCCTTAACGCCCGTCATGAGTATCCGGTTCATGTAGTTGGCGAGCAGGCAAAGGTCGAAATCGTTACCGGCGTTAGCGCAGTGAACAGCACCAGCGACGACATCGTCACGCTGATTGCTGAGGTTGATATCGTTACCACGGCGGTTGGTCCGCAAATTCTGGAGCGCATCGCAGGCGGTGTGGCGAAAGGTCTGGCCAAACGCAGCGACAACGGTAATGTCCGTCCGCTGAATATCATCGCCTGTGAAAACATGGTGCGCGGCACCAGTCAGTTGAAGCAGCACGTTCTGAAAGCGCTGCCAGAACAGTATCACGCGTGGGTTGAAGAGCACGTTGGCTTCGTCGACTCCGCCGTTGACCGCATCGTGCCGCCATCTGAGGCCGGCAGCAACGATCCGCTGGAAGTGACAGTCGAAACCTTCAGCGAATGGATTGTCGATAAAACGCAGTTCAAAGGTGAATTGCCAAACATTCCTGGCATGGAGCTGACTGATAACCTGATGGCATTTGTCGAGCGCAAACTCTTCACGCTGAATACCGGCCATGCCATCACCGCGTATCTTGGCCAGTTAGCTGGCCACGCCACCATCCGTGATGCGATTCTGGATGAGAAAGTGCGTGCCGTGGTGCAGGGTGCGATGCAGGAGAGCGGCGAGGTGCTGATCAAGCGCTATGGCTTTGATGCCGACAAGCACGCCGCTTACATCCAGAAAATCCTCACTCGTTTTGAAAATCCGTACCTGAAAGATGATGTTGAACGTGTTGGCCGCCAGCCGCTGCGTAAACTCAGCGCGGGCGATCGTCTGATCAAACCCACGCTCGGCACCCTTGAGTACCACCTGCCACACGCCAACCTGGTGCAGGGTATTGCTGCCGCGATGCACTACCGCAGCGAAGCCGATCCGCAGGCGCAGGAACTGACTGCCCTGTTGGCTGAAAAAGGCCCGCAGGCAACGCTGGCCGAGATCTCTGGACTGGAAGCCAATAGCGAAGTGGTCACCTCAGTGGTGAGTGCTTACAACGCTATGGCATAATGCGCGCCTTTTAATAGCTCACTCGGGCGCGGTGCCAACCGTGCCCGTCGGCGGTAGCGGAACGATGCAGGCAATAATGGAAGAGAAGCAAGCTTTTGAAAACCGGGTGCTTGAGCGCCTGAACGCCGGTCGATCGGTGAGAAGCTTCCTGATCGCCGCCGTTGAGCTATTGGCTGAAGCGGTCAACCTGCTTGTGTTGCAGGTTTTCCGTAAAGACGATTATGCCGTAAAGTACGCGGTTGAACCGCTGCTGCTCGGTGACGGTCCGCTGGGCGAGCTATCGGTGCGTTTGAAACTGATTTACGGTTTGGGCGTGATTAATCGCCATGAATATGAAGATTGTGAGCTGCTGCTGGCGCTGCGTGAAGAACTCAATCACGACACCAGCGACTACCGCTTTACTGACGATGAGATTTTGGGGCCATTTGGTGAACTGCACTGTGTTGTAGCGTGGCCGCCACAACCTGACTTCACCCGGGATGACGAAGCATTACGCAGTATGCAGCAGCAGCGCTATCTGCAGATGGTGCGATCCACCATGGTGCTGTCGCTCACCGAGCTGATATCGCGCATCTCCCACAAGCAAGCCTTCAAGAAGCCGGCCGTTTAGGGGCACTGTCGCGGTCGAATCCGCCCCGCTGCAAAATCGCCCCGTTTTGATGTATCCTTTGCCTGTTTTCCTTAACGAGTTTCCCCTGATGAAAGAACAAGAAAAAGCCGAGATCAAACTGCTCAGTGATCAACTGGACGCATTGAATCGCAAAGAACCCCAGCTGCTGGAATCTGGCGATGCCGAAAAACTCGGCGAGCTGCTGCGTGAAAAAGAGAAGCTGGTGCAGGAAATTGAACGTCTGCGCAGTGTTCGCGATGAGAAACTGAGTAAAGAAGCGCAACAGCTGCAGAAGCTGGGTTTCAGCCGTGAGATCACCAGGAAAGAACAAGCCAACATGGGCGCATTTAAGAAGAGCGTGCGCGGCCTGGTGGTGGTGCATCCAATGACCGCGCTGGGACGTGAGATGGGGCTGAAGGTGATGACCGGCTACGCGAAGCAGCCGTTCTGATACCCGATTACGCGGCGTGTGATACGTCGCGTTCCACGCTCTGTTCCTGCACTGCTTCAACCCCTGCCACGGGTTCAACCCCTGCTGCCAGCAATACCTGGGTGTTCAACGCATCCAACAGTGCATAGCGACGACGATACTCCGCACGTTTCTTACTGGCGATCTCTTCCAGTGCTTTCCTTTCCATCTGCAGCGGCAACGTAAACAGGTCGTCGGCACGGGCTTCACCGCCCAGTGACAGCCAAAACTCGCTGTAGCTGGCAAAGAACTTATCACCTTTACTGTGGCGATAACGCATGCTGCGGAACACATGCGTGGTATCTCCTACTGCGCAAATCGCTTGCACGCCACATTGTTGCGCCAGAATAAATACCGCTTCCATTAACAGACGTTTCGGGAATACGCCATGTGCGGCTTTGGTTGCATCGCGAATAACATCATTTGAGATGTGTTTGCGCGGCCCCTGCAATCCACCAATCAATAATGTGCGCTTGCCCTTTTCCTGAATAATGGAAAAAGAGAGCGAGGCAATATTCATGGTTTGATAATGCAGTGTCAGGGTTATTTCACCTTCACGGTCAAAATGTCCTGGGCAGCAATTAATAGCAAACACCTCATCATTTTTTCCGTTAAAAGTGGCAATCACATTTAACACCGGACTCAGCAGTAACTGGCGCAGTTTGGCATTATCCAGTTGATCCATCAGCGTGTAATGGTCAAGCAGTGCCTGCGCACGTTGTGCCACGCTAAAGCCTGCGCGCAGGTAAGGGCGATGCGGTTTAGCCGGCAGCAAACCCTGCATTTTCAGCAGTTGCGGCAGAAACGGCAGTTTCGCTAATGCGTTAAGGTAATTGAATGTTGTAACAGGAAAGATTAAAGACCTTAAAGCAAATTTAAAGCGGAACATACTGCTATTCCATAACTTATCAGGTCTGACTTTTCCGCTAATTAACGGCAAAAACAGGGATGCCGACGAATCTTTATTCGCCACAGGGGTAGTGATAGTAGACATAGTTATTTTACTTTCGTGTGATCAACTGCGGCTACTGTATGCCCCAAATTATCAACGGCAGGTTAATAACGGCCGTAACGGTATTGTCAGCAGAGGTAATATCGAGGTGGTTTAAGAAGTGTTTAGATTTCGTAAAGAAAAAACCGGTGAAGCAGCTTCACCGGTTGTATGCGTTGGCTATCGCCTGAACTTACTTAGCAGCAGCGAAACGTGCAGCTGCTTCGTCCCAGTTCACCACGTTCCAGAACGCTTTGATGTAGTCAGGACGTTTGTTCTGATACTTCAGGTAGTAAGCGTGTTCCCACACATCCAGACCAATGATTGGCTCACCGGATGCGCCAGAAATGGCTTCACCCATCAGCGGGCTATCCTGGTTAGCGGTTGAAACCACTGCCAGCTTGTCGCCTTTTTTCACCAGCCACGCCCAGCCTGAACCGAAACGGGTGGTAGCGGCTTTCTCGAACTCAGCCTGGAAAGCTTCAACGCTGCCGAAATCTTTTTCGATAGCGGCTTTCAGTTCGCCTTGCAGGCTGGTGCCCAGTTTCAGGCCTTTCCAGAAGAAGCTGTGGTTAGCGTGGCCGCCTGCGTTGTTACGCAGTGGACCTTTTTTATCTGCTGGCAGCTGATCCAGTTTAGCGATCAATTCTTCAACCGGCAGGTTAGCGAATTCGGTACCTTCCAGCGCTGCATTCGCGTTGTTAACGTAAGCCTGGTGGTGTTTAGAGTGATGGATTTCCATCGTCTGCTTGTCGAAGTGTGGTTCCAGTGCGTCGTACGCGTAAGGCAGGGATGGCAGTGAATAACTCATGTTCTTCCTCTCCATTTAGTGTTTTGCAGCATCACCTTAGCAGGGTGCCGCGTAAGCAGTCGGATCATTATAGTTAAAATCATGATCGGTAAAAGGGTTATCAATGCCTTAGTAATGATAAGGATTTGATGAATCTGGGAAAAGCACCGCACGCAGAGTCACATCCCATGCACGCGATGCCGCAGGATTACATCTTGTGCGTGCTGGCACGCAGCTTGAGCTGTACCGGCAGTTCGTTGATGGCAGGTGGCTCATCGCCCTTCAATGCGGAGAGTAAGCGCTTGCCCGCCATGCGCCCCATCTCTTCATAAGGCAGGACAACGCTGGTGAGCGGCGGTGAGCAGACGGCTGCCAATGGGCCGCCACCGATGCTGGCAATCGCCAGCTGGCTGGGAATGGAGATGCCTGCGGCGTGGCAAGCCATGATGGCACCGCACGCCACTTCATCGCTGGTACAAATCAGCACATCCAGTTCCGGCCAGGTCAGCCGGATCTCCGCCAGCAGGCTATGTCCAGCGGCAAAGGTCGGCATTTTCGGCGAGGTCACCACGCGGTGCGGCGCCTGATTTGATGCCAGCATGCCGCTATGCCAGCCATTCAGCAGTTGGCGGAAAATCGTGGTATTGGTTTGCGTACACAGCAAGCCGAGATGACGATAACCGCGCTCCACCAAACTCTGCAACAGCTGGCGAATCGCTTTAGCGTAATCGACACCAATGCTAATACCCGCAGATTCCTGATGCACCCCGCCGATATCCATCACCGGCAGGCCGGAATTACTCAGCAAACGATGAGCTTCAGCGGCATTGTCGAAGTTGAAATGCACCATCGCCGCCGGATTATACGAGAGCAGCATCTCGATCAACTCGCTCTCTTCCGCCGCCGAGTGGTTGGCTTCCGCCAGCATCATGTTGTAACCCTGCGGACGCAGAATCTCTTGCAGCGCTTCCGACACAATCGCGCTGCCCGGCGTGGCGAACGAAGGCACCACCATGGTGACTAGCTTCGACGATGCCGACGCCAGATTACGCGCCTGGATATTGGGCACGTAAGCCAGTTCGGCGACGGCCGCATCAATTTTGGCGCGGATTTCAGGCGAGACCTTTTCCGGCATGCGTAACGCACGTGATGCCGTCATGGTGCTCACGCCGACCAAACGGGCAACATCGGCCAGTGTGCTTTTGCCGGTACCGCGCCGTTTTTTTTCTGCCATGCCTTCTCCTAACTGACTCGCTACAAATGCCCGCACGCAGCTTAAAACCAAATGCGTCAACGTGCCACGTTAATCACCACAGATTCGGGCACGCCTCACCTGCTGAGCATTTTCAGAATCTCCGAGCATGTCAGGTGCTTGCAACGATGACAAACGGGCTGCACAAAAATGTTAGCGATAACACAGTTTTTAACAACATCCGTGTTAGCGCTAACTTTTGCGACAATCATCACAGAAAAGCGCTGAGAAAATCACCTAAAGTGCACTCCATCGACGAATAACCAGGAATTACTGATGCTCACTCAATGGCTGACACCGCAACATATTCGCATCGTAGAACAGGTCAGCGACTGGCAGGACGCGGTACGTTTATCCGCTGAGCCGCTGCTGGCCGAAGGGGCGATCACCCCGGCTTACCTCGATGCCATCTTTACTTCGCATGCCGAACTGGGGCCTTACTACGTACTGGCACCCGGCCTGGCGATGCCGCATGCCCGTCCGGAACAGGGCGCGCGTAAGAATGGTTTGTCGTTGCTGCATGTGAAGA
This sequence comes from Pantoea sp. Taur, assembly GCF_009830025.1. Classification (NCBI taxonomy): domain Bacteria; kingdom Pseudomonadati; phylum Pseudomonadota; class Gammaproteobacteria; order Enterobacterales; family Erwiniaceae; genus Pantoea; species Pantoea sp. Taur. The sequence continues at coordinate 41,833 of NZ_SZZZ01000011.1, read as the reverse complement.
ACGGTGTGAGCTTTGCAGCGGATGAAAACGATCCGGTGCATGTGGTGATTATGCTGTGCGCCGTTTCCGGCGACGATCATATCCAGATGATCACAGCATTAGCCGAAGTATTCAGTGACGAATCTCGCCTGCAGCAATTGCTGACGGCGGCAACCCTACCAGCGATTGAAGCTGTTATTACAAATTAACCACCAGAGAATCCTATTATGAAAAAAGTCCTGATTGTGTGCGGTAATGGTTTAGGCAGCAGCTTTATTGTGGAAATGAACGTGAAGAAAATTGTGGCGGAACTAGGGAAAGAGGCCGAAGTGGGCCATACCGATTTAACCACGGCGAAATCTGAACAGGCCGACCTCATTATCAGCGCCAAAGATATTGCCGATCAGTTATCCGGGCACAGCGCACAGGTATTCGGTCTGACGAATTTATTAGATAACGCCAAAATCAAAGAAATCCTGGCGGAAAATCTGTAATAGCCCGATTTTACTCACATGGAGTAATTATGCTGCAATTTATCATCAAGGATGTTCTTGGAACACCCGCAATACTTGTCGGCCTTTTTTCCCTGATTGGTTTATTACTGCAAAAGAAACCGGTGTCGGATGTGATTTCCGGTACGCTGAAAACCATCATGGGTTTTGTGATTCTTATCGCCGGGGCCAACCTGATTGCGGCGACACTGACCATTTTCAGCCAGCTGTTTGAGCACTCATTCAATATTCAGGGTGTGGTGCCGAATACCGATGCGATGGCCGCGCTGGCGCAGAAGAGTTACGGTACTGAAACCGCGATGATCATGGTGTTCGGTATGCTGGTGAACATCCTGCTGGCGCGTATCACCCCGCTGAAGTACATCTTCCTGACCGGTCATCACACGCTGTATATGTCGGCGATGCTGGCGGTGATTCTTTCCGTCGGCGGCGTACATGGCTTCTGGCTGGTGCTAATCGGTTCACTGATTCTCGGCACCATGATGGTGGTGTGCCCGGCGATTCTGCAGCCGTTCACACGTAAAATCACCAATTCGGACGATCTGGCGCTCGGCCACTTCGGCTCAACCGGTTATCTGCTGTCTGCGCTGGTCGGTAAAGCAGTGGGCAAAGGCAGTCCATCCACCGAAGAGTTGAAGGTGCCGAAAACCCTCAACTTCCTGCGTGATTCCTCGGTCGCGATTTCGCTGACCATGATGATTCTGTTTATCGCGCTGGTGTTGGTGGCGGGTAAAGAGTTCACCGAAAGCCAGGTGAGCGGCGGTCAGAACTTCATCGTGTTCGCGATTATTCAGTCCATCACCTTTGCGGCGGGCGTTTATATCATCCTCGCCGGTGTGCGTATGGTGATTGCCGAGATCGTGCCGGCCTTTAAAGGCATCGCAGATAAGTTAGTACCGAACGCCAAACCGGCGCTGGACTGCCCAACCGTGTTCCCGTTCGCGCCGAATGCCGTGATCATCGGCTTCCTGTGCAGTTTCTCCGCCGGTCTGATCAGCATGTTCCTGTGCCCATTGTTTGGTCTGAGCGTGATTGTTCCTGGTCTGGTGCCCCACTTCTTCTGCGGTGCCACCGCGGGTGTATACGGCAACATCACGGGTGGACGTCGTGGCGCGGTAGTCGGCTCCTTTGTACAAGGGCTGCTGATCTCCTTCCTGCCGGCGATTCTGCTGCCGCTGATGGGCGACCTGGGCTTTGCCTCGACCACCTTCGGCGACGCGGACTTCGGTATTGTCGGCATCGTACTCGGCCACATTATTTCGTTCTTCCATTGATGTCATAACACAGCGCCTGCGGGCGCTGTTTATGTAATGAGGAAAAAAACAATGAACGCTCAATTTTCACCGTCATTAATGTGTATGGATCTCACCCGCTTTCGTGAACAGATCGAAGCGATGAATAGTACTGCGGCTTTTTATCATGTCGATATTATGGATGGCAGCTACGTTAAAAATATTACGTTATCGCCGTTCTTTATTGAGAACCTGCGTAAAATTACCGATGTGCCAATTGATGTGCATTTAATGGTCAATCACCCGGAAGATATTATTCCGATGTGCATTGAAGCGGGGGCGGATATTATTAGCTTCCATCCCGAAACCGCGAATAACAAAATATTCCGCCTGCTGACTCAAATCAAAGAAGCGGGCCGTCGCTGCGGCGTGGTATTAAACCCGGCGACACCTGCCGAGAGCATTCGTGAGTATGCACATCTGCTGGATAAGGTTACGGTGATGTCGGTGGATCCTGGCTTTGCGGGGCAGAAATTTATTCCGGAAACGCTGAACAAGATTCGCCGGCTGATTGCCATGCGCGAAGAGCACGGTTATCACTATCTGACCGAGATTGATGGTTCCTGCAATGCGCGCACCTTTAAGCAGATTGCGGCTTCTGGTGTGGATGTGTTTATCGTTGGCACGTCAGGTTTGTTCAATCTGGATGACGATGTGGCGCAGGCGTGGCAGAAGATGGAAAGTATTTTTGCCGAGGAAACGGCAGCCGCGTAATCCTTTCCAGGTGCGCATCCACGTGCACATTGAGTGAAACGTGCAGATTCTCAGCCGGGTCGCCAGGAATGGCGACCCGCTTCATCTTCCTGATACTGCTTTGGGGCAACCTTAGCCTTTTACCGACCCAGCTCGGTCAGTGACTTATCCAGCGCACCCACCAGCCAATCAATATCCGATTCCTGGAACGCCAATGGTGGACGCAGCTTCAGTACGTTGCCGTACGGCCCGGCCACCGACGTCAGCACATGGTGATCGCGCAGCTTCTCGGTGAGATCCAGCGCCAGCGCTTTATCCGGCGTTTTGCTGGTGCGGTCCTGCACCAGTTCGAAGCCGATAAACAGCCCCGCTCCGCGCACATCGCCAATGCTTTCATGGCGATCCATTAACTTCTGCAACTCGGCGAGCAGTTTGGCACCCACCACGCGGCTGTGCTCTTGCAAGCCCTCTTCTTTAATCACCGTCAGGACCGCCTGCGCCGCCGCCATAGCAACCGGGTTACCGCCAAAGGTGTTGAAGTAAGGGATATCGTCACTAAACGCCGCCAGCACATCACTCTTCGCCAGCAGGCCGGAAACCGGAATGCCGTTACCCATCGGCTTACCAGTGGTCACCACATCCGGCACCACGCCGTGACGGGCAAAGCCCCAGAACGCATCGCCAGTACGACCAAAGCCAGGCTGCACTTCATCCGCAATGAAGATACCGCCATTAGCGTGCACCACATCCACCGCTTTCTGCAGGAAGCCGCGTGGATTCGGTAACACACCATCGGAAGAGAAGATCGAATCCGCGAGGAAGCCAGCAAATTTAATGCCGTGTGCTTTCATGTCATCGATCTGTTTCTGAATTTCGTTGGCAAACCATTCGCCGAGATCCGGTGCGTTGACGCGGTAGGCATCCGGCGGCGAAACCAGGCGTGTAGTGGCCGCCAGTGGCTGACCGCTGCCCAGTGCCGGGGAGACGCCAGACGTGAGATCGCTGGTGCCGTGATAGGCCTCCTGCGACACGATAATGCCCGTGCCGCCGCTGAAAGCACGCGCCACGCGGATCGCCAAATCGTTAGCTTCCGACCCGGTGCACATATACATGGCACGGTCGATGGTGTCTGGCGTGGTTGCCAGCAGCTCTTCGGTGTAATCGAGAATGCGTTCGTGCAGATAACGGGTGTGGGTGTTCAGCATCTTCATCTGCTGGTTTACCGCTTCGATCACCGCCGGATGGCAGTGGCCAATACTGGCCACGTTGTTGTACACATCGAGATATTTGTTACCTGCAGCATCCCACAGATACTGCCCTTCACCGCGTACCAGATGCACCGGCTTACGATAAAACAGGCGATACGACTCGCCCAACACTTTGCTGCGCTTGTCCGTCAGCTGGCGGGTTGCTGCATCCAGACCGTCGGCGTGCTCAGCACGAAAACTGTTGGTGTCCATGATGGTGGAACGTGTAGCCATGGTAACTCCCGTTGCGAAGGTGAAAGGGGTGCATGATGTGTGACCGTTGTCACCATCATGCCTGCTTTAACGAGAAATGCAACCAAATACACAAATACAACCAAATACACATGACGCCGTAATGACACTCAGGTAAGCTTAGGCCCAGATTATTACGCTACAGGGAAAAGTCATGCTGCAGGAAACCCGCTTACACCGCATTCGAGCCCTGCTGACCACGCAGCATCAGGTCAGCACCGAGCGCATTATCAATGAGCTGGGTATTTCACGGGAAACGGCACGGCGAGACATTATTGAGCTGGAAGCGCAGGGTTTAGCACGACGGGTGCACGGCGGTTTAGTCGCGGTAGATAGCCAGCCGGAAGCACCGCTGCAAGTGCGCCGCAGTGCTCAAGCCAAAGAGAAACGTGCGATTGCCGTGGCGGCCGCACAGCACTTGCAGCCGGGCCAGACGCTGTTTCTGGATGCCGGCACCACCACCACCATGCTGGCGGAGCAGCTGCGCAGCATGGCCGGCTTAACCATTATCACTAACAGTTTGCAGGCTGCACTGGCGCTAAGCGCCGCCGAAGAACATGAAACGCTGAATAATCAGGTGATTTTGCTCGGTGGGATAATGATGGCAGGTGCACAGCAGACGCGCGGCGAAATCACGGTCAGCGAGATTTACCGCTATCGCGCCGACGTTGCCCTGCTGTCACCGGTTGGCATTGATGCTAAAAACGGCGCCAGCAGTTTCCATCCACACGAAGCGGCGATTGCCCGTGCCATGGTGCAGCAGGCTGTGCGCACCTTTTTGCTGGCGGATCACAGCAAGCTAGGGGTGATCAGTCGCACGGTATATGCGCCGATTGGAGACGTGGATTTGCTGATTTGCGACAGCGGCTCCGCCAAACCAGGCGCATTAGCCGCGCTCCAACAGGCGCTGCCACAGGTACAGGTGGTTTAAATCAGGCGCTGTGGATGGCTATACACCGTAGCGCGTCCCGGTTTACTAAACCCTATCAGCGTTAAATGACAACGCTCGGCGACCTCAACGGCAAGTTGGGTCGCCGCAGATACCGCAAATAATATCTCCACGCCGCACATCGCTGATTTCTGCACCATCTCATAACTGGCGCGGCTGGAGACCAGCACCGCGCCCTGCTGCCACGGCTGCTGGCTACGATGCCCCAGCAGTTTATCCAGTGCCACATGACGGCCCACATCTTCGCTGCCACCGAGTAATTCACCCTGCGGCGACATCCATGCCGCCGCGTGCGTGCATCCGGTGAGATTGCCGATCGGTTGATAATTACGCAGCTGTGCCAGGCCGGTATCGAGGTTCGTCAGATCGAAGGTTTGGGTAAACGGCAACGGCTGCAGCGGCTTACCAATCTGGTCGAGTTGTTCCACACCGCATACGCCACAGCCGGTTCTGCCCGCCATGGCACGGCGCTGCTCTTTCAGCGCCATAAAGCGGCGGCTGGAGAGTTCGATCTGCACTTCAATGCCGTTGCAGCCGGGCACCACATCCATGCCGAAGATCTCATCCGGTTTATCGATGATGCCTTCCGAGAGCGAGAATCCGAGCGCAAACGCCTCGAGATCGTTGGGCGTGGCCATCATCACCACATGGGAAATGCCGTTATACACCAGCGCGATCGGCACCTCTTGTGCCAGCCAGTCGGTTTCCGCCGTGCGGATATCACGCCGCTGACGTACCGGCGCCTGCACTGCGCCTGAGATCTCAATCACACTCTGATGACTTTCCTGTGCTTTAACTTTCACTTTGCTCGCCTCGGACAACAACCCTATTAAAGCAGTGGTATTATTCTACTGCTATTCTCACACTGTTAGTTGGGTCATTGTGAATCTCGTCCCAACGCATCACAAAAAAATTTTTGCCCGTCATTCGGATAGTGGCAAGGCAGCAAGCCCCTTCAAACCGGGAGCTTACACCCGTAAGCGACAGAAACGAATGGGTGAAGGCCATGTAGCGACCATTTGAACGACGCAGGCAAATTGTAGCAATGTCGACTCAAGGATTATTCATGAACGTCAGCCGAAGAAAATTCTTCAAAATCTGTGCTGGCGGTATGGCAGGGACATCGGCAGCACTCCTCGGCTTTACGCCAGAGGTGGCGCTGGCGGAAACGCGACAGTACAAGCTGCTGCGTGCCCGCGAAACCCGCAACACCTGCACTTACTGCTCAGTGGGCTGTGGCTTATTAATGTATAGCCTCGGTGACGGCGCGAAAAACGCCAAAGAGACCATTTTCCACATTGAAGGCGATCCAGACCATCCGGTGAGCCGTGGCGCATTGTGTCCGAAAGGCGCTGGCCTGCTGGATTTTGTCCACAGTGAAAGCCGCCTGCACTACCCCGAATACCGCGCGCCAGGCTCCGATAAATGGCAGCGCATCAGCTGGGACGATGCCTTTGACCGTATCGCGAAACTGCTGAAAACCGACCGTGACGCCAACTTTATCGCGCAGAACGCCGCAGGTGTTACCGTCAACCGCTGGCTGTCATCAGGCATGCTGTGTGCTTCTGCCTCCAGCAACGAAACTGGCTATTTAACCCAGAAATTTACCCGATCGCTCGGCATGTTAGCGGTCGACAACCAGGCACGCGTTTGACACGGACCAACGGTAGCAAGTCTTGCTCCAACATTTGGTCGCGGTGCGATGACCAACCACTGGGTCGACATCCGTAATGCCAATCTGATCGTTGTGATGGGTGGCAACGCCGCTGAAGCGCATCCTGTGGGATTCCGCTGGGCGATGGAAGCCAAGATTCACAATAAAGCCAAATTGATTGTTATCGATCCGCGCTTCACGCGTACGGCATCGGTGGCAGACTTTTACACGCCGATTCGTTCCGGCACCGACATTGCTTTCCTGTCGGGCGTGCTGCTGTGGCTGCTGCAAAATGACAAAATCCAGCATGAATATGTGCAGGCGTACACCAATGCCAGCCTGATTGTGCGCGAGGATTATCATTTTGATGAGGGCCTGTTCAGCGGCTACGACGACGAAAATCGCAAATACGATAAAACCAGCTGGAACTATGAACTGGGCGATGACGGCTTTGCCAAACGTGATGACAGCCTGCAACATCCACGCTGTGTGTGGAATCTGCTGAAACAGCACGTCAGCCGCTACACGCCAGAAATGGTGTCACGCATCTGCGGCACGCCGAAAGAGGACTTCCTGCACGTCTGCGAGCTGATCGGTGAGACCAGCGCGCGCGATCGCACCACCTCATTCCTGTATGCGCTCGGCTGGACGCAGCACTCGGTCGGTGCGCAAAACATCCGCACCATGGCGATGATCCAGTTGCTGCTCGGCAACATGGGCATGGCCGGCGGCGGTGTGAATGCATTGCGCGGTCACTCCAATATTCAGGGGCTCACCGATCTTGGCCTGCTGTCGCAAAGTTTGCCAGGTTACATGACGCTGCCTTCGGAGAAACAGACCGATCTGCAAAGCTATCTCGCGGCCAACACGCCGAAACCGACGCTACCCGGCCAGGTGAACTACTGGGGTAACTACCCGAAATTCTTTGTCAGCATGATGAAAGCCTTCTTTGGCGACAAAGCGCAGGCCGAGAACAGCTGGGGCTTCGACTGGCTGCCGAAGTGGGACAAAGGCTACGACGTCTTGCAGTATTTCGAGATGATGTCGCAGGGCAAAGTGAATGGCTATCTTTGCCAGGGCTTTAACCCGGTGGCCTCGTTCCCGAACAAACGCAAAGTGATCGATTCACTGTCGAAGCTGAAGTTCCTGGTGACCATCGACCCGCTCAACACCGAAACCTCGACCTTCTGGCAAAACCACGGTGAGTTTAACGATGTCGATCCGGCGAAGATTCAGACCGAGGTTTTCCGCCTGCCCTCCACCTGCTTCGCGGAAGAGAATGGCTCCATCGTTAACTCCGGTCGCTGGCTGCAGTGGCACTTCAAAGGTCAGGATGCGCCGGGTGAAGCGCTGAACGATGGTGAAATCCTCTCCGGCATTTACAGCCGTCTGCGCAAAATGTACGCCAGTGAGGGCGGTGCCTTGCCCGAACAGGTGCTGAACATGACCTGGAACTACCAGACGCCTGATAACCCGGCGTCGGAAGAAGTGGCTATGGAGAGCAACGGCAAAGCGCTGGCAGATGTGTTCGATGATAAAGGCACGTTGCTGGTGAAAAAAGGCCAGCAGCTCAGCAGCTTTGCGCAGTTAAAAGATGACGGCAGCACCAGCAGCGGCTGCTGGATTTTCGCGGGTAGCTGGACGCCAGATGGCAACCAGATGGCGCGGCGTGATAACACCGATCCGAGTGGAATGGGCAACACGCTGAACTGGAGTTGGGCATGGCCGCTCAACCGTCGCATCCTCTACAACCGCGCATCGGCCGATCCACAGGGCAATCCGTGGGATCCGAAACGGCAAATCCTCAAGTGGGATGGCAGCAAATGGGGCGGCATGGACATTCCGGACTACAGCGCCGCCGCACCGGGTAGCAATGTGGGGCCGTTTATCATGCAGCCAGAAGGCATGGGCCGCCTGTTTGCCCTCGACAAAATGGCCGAAGGTCCGTTCCCGGAACACTACGAGCCGTTTGAAACGCCACTCGGTACTAACCCGCTGCACCCGAACGTCATTTCGAACCCGGCAGCACGCGTGTTCAAAGACGATCTGGCGGCGATGGGTAAAGCCGAGCACTTCCCGTATGTCGGCACCACGTATCGTCTCACCGAGCATTTCCACTACTGGACCAAACACGCGTTACTCAATGCCATCGCGCAGCCGGAGCAGTTTGTGGAGATTGGTGAGAAGTTGGCCAACAAGCTGGGCATCGTGCAGGGCGATACGGTGAAAGTGAGCTCCAATCGCGGTTACATCAAAGCCAAAGCGGTGGTCACCAAACGCCTGCGCCCACTTGATGTGGATGGCAAAACCGTCGATACCGTCGGCATTCCGATTCACTGGGGCTATCAGGGCATTGCGAAGAAAGGCTTTATCGCCAATACCCTGACGCCGTTTGTCGGTGATGCCAACACGCAAACGCCCGAGTTTAAGGCGTTCCTGGTTAACGTTGAGAAGGTGTAGGAGAACGTAGATGGCTTATCAATCTCAAGACATTATCCGCCGCTCCGCCACCAATGGTTTCACGCCTGCTCCGCAGGCGCGGAATCATCAGCAGGAGGTGGCGAAGCTGATCGACGTGACCACCTGCATCGGTTGCAAAGCCTGCCAGGTGGCGTGTTCAGAGTGGAACGACATCCGCGATGAAGTTGGGCATAACGTTGGGGTGTATGACAACCCAGCGGATCTGACCGCCAAATCCTGGACGGTGATGCGCTTCTCAGAAGTGGAGGAGAATGGCAAGTTAGAGTGGCTTATCCGCAAGGATGGGTGCATGCACTGCGCCGATCCCGGCTGCCTGAAAGCCTGTCCGTCCGAAGGTGCGATTATTCAGTACGCCAACGGCATCGTCGATTTTCAGTCCGAGCAGTGCATTGGCTGCGGCTACTGCATTGCCGGCTGTCCGTTCGACGTGCCGCGCCTGAATAAAGACGACAACCGCGTGTATAAATGCACGCTGTGTGTCGATCGTGTCAATGTTGGCCAGGAACCGGCGTGCGTGAAAACCTGCCCGACCGGCGCCATCCATTTTGGTAGCAAAACCGATATGCAGGCGCTGGCGGCAGAACGCGTGGCGGAGCTGAATACGCGCGGCTATGACAATGCGGGCTTGTACGATCCGGAAGGCGTCGGCGGCACGCACGTCATGTACGTGCTGCATCATGCTGATAAACCGCAGCTGTATCACGGTTTGCCAGAAAACCCGAGCATCAGTCCGGCGGTCACCTTCTGGAAAGGTATCTGGAAACCGCTGGCGGCCATCGGTTTCGCCGCCACCTTCGCTGCCTCGGTATTCCACTATGTCGGCGTCGGGCCGAACCGGGTGGAAGAGGATGAGGACGAGAACCTGCACGAAAAAGAGGAGCGCGAATGATGAAAAAGCGCGATCGTCTGGTGCGATACAGCGCACCGGAACGCATCAATCACTGGATTGTGGCGTTCTGTTTTGTTCTGGCAGCCCTGAGCGGGCTGGGTTTCTTCTTTCCCTCCTTTAACTGGCTGATGCACGTTTTGGGCACGCCACAACTGGCGCGCATCCTGCATCCCTTTGTCGGCGTGGTGATGTTTGCTGCTTTTCTGATCATGTTTTTGCGCTACTGGAAACAGAATCTGATCAATCGCGAAGACCTGATCTGGGCGAAAAACATCAATAAGATCGTACGCAATGAAGAGGTGGGTGATACCGGCAAATACAACTTCGGGCAGAAGTGTGTGTTCTGGGCTGCTATCATCAGCTTAGTCTTGCTGCTGGCGAGCGGAGTGGTTATCTGGCGTCCTTACTTTGCAGGTGCCTTTGCGATTCCGCTGATTCGCGCCGCTTTGGTGGTGCATTCGGTCTCAGCTGTGGCATTGATCGTGGTGATTATGGTGCACATTTATGCGGCCCTGTGGGTCAAAGGTACCATTACTGCCATGGTTGAGGGCTGGGTGCCGGCCGCGTGGGCGAAGAAACATCATCCACGCTGGTATCGTGAGCAGCGCCAACGCCAAACACAACAGGAAAAACGTCCCTGATGAGTATTCGCATTATCCCGCAGGACCAGCTGGAGAAAGGCGAAAAAAACACGGCGGAACAGGTTCCGCCGCTGCTTTTCCCTCGGCTGAAAAATCTGTACAGCCGCCGTGCAGCGCGTTTACGTGAGCTGGCAGCGAAGAATCCGCTGGGCGATTATCTGCGCTTTGCTGCCGTGATCGCGCAGGCGCAAGACATCGTGCTGTACGATCATCCGCTGCAACTCGATTTGCGCCAGCGTTTGGCCGAAAGCGCCGAACAGGGCAAGCCGCCGCTCGATATTCACACCTATCCCCGCGATGCCCACTGGCAGCGTCTGCTGCATTCGCTGATTGCCGAGCTGAAGCCCGAGATGAGCGGCCAGGCATTGGCGGTGCTGGAGAACCTGGAAAAAGCCTCCTCTTCCGAGCTGGAAGGCCTGGCCAGTGCGCTACTGGAGGGTGATTTTGCGCAGGTCAGCAGCGATAAAGCCCCGTTTATTTGGGCAGCGCTTTCGATCTATTGGGCGCAGATGGCAGCGCTGATCCCAGGCAAAGCCCGCGCAGAATACGGCGAGCATCGCCAGTTCTGCCCGGTGTGCGCCAGCGTGCCGGTCACCAGCGTGGTGCACATGGATGTGGGCCAGCAGGGGCTGCGTTATCTACACTGTAATCTGTGTGAAAGTGAATGGTATGTGGTGCGCAGTAAGTGCTCCAACTGCGAGCAAACGCGCGACCTGCACTATTGGTCACTCGACAGCGAAAGAGCCGCAGTGAAAGCCGAAAGCTGTGGTGACTGCGGCACCTATCTGAAGATGTTGTATCAGGAGAAGGATCCGGCGGTGGAACCGGTGGCCGATGACCTGGCCTCACTGGTGCTGGATGCGCGTATGGAGCAGGAAGGCTTTGCGCGCAGCAGCCTGAATCCGTTTATGTTTCCTGGGGATTGAGCAAATTGCCGCTTTCCTACGAACTGTCGCGGCACGATTTATCGCGCTGTTTTTGAGCCAGACAACAACGTGCAATAAATCGCGCCGCTACAATTTGTGTACCTATCTCTGTCGCAAAGGAAACACCTGATGAAACTGATTGGCAGCTACACCAGCCCTTTTGTCCGCAAAATTTCAGTGATCCTGTTGGAAAAGGGCCTGGTGTTCGAATTTGTTAACCAGTCGCCTTGGGTGGAAGACAGCCACGTGCCGCACTATAACCCGCTGGGCAAAGTGCCTGCACTGGTAGACGATAACCATCTCACCTGGTTTGATTCTTCGATTATCGCCCAGGTCATTGAGCTACGCGGTGACGCCCCTGCTCTGTTGCCGGATGACGCCCTGCTCGCTCTGCAGGTACGTCAGCTGGAAAAGCTCGCCGATGGCATCAACGATGCCGCCGTGATGATTGTGCGCGAACAGATGCGCCCCGGCGATCAACAATCCGAAGAAGTGTTAATGCGCAATCGCGAGAAAATTTTGCGTGGGTTGGATGCGCTGGAAACGGCGGCGGCCCAGGGTGAACTCTTGAACAGCGGTACGCTCAATCTGGCCGACATCGCCACTGGCTGCATGATTGGTTATCTCAACTTCCGCCGGGTGCTGCCTAACTGGTGCGTGAACCGCCCGGCATTGATCAAGCTGGCCGATACGTTGTTTGCGCGGGAGAGTTTTGCCCGCACCGTTCCGCCTTCCAGCTAAGCTAAGCCACCCGATGAAAACACTGTATTCACAACTGCCTGCTATCGACAGCCTGCTGCGCGATCCCGCGATGCAGCCGCTGCTGCTGCAGACGGGCACCGCGTTTACCACCCGCCAGCTGCGCGCCATGCAGCAAGAAGCACGCACGCATATTCAACAGCATCAAACTTTACCCGGCTGGCATCTTAACTGGCCAGAGGAAGCGCAGCGCCGCGCGCAACAGCAGCAACAAAGCGCGCTGCGTCCGGTGTTCAATCTCACCGGCACGGTGCTGCACACCAACCTGGGCCGTGCGCAGTTAAGCGATAGCGCAATTGAGGCGGTCACAGCCTGTTTGCGCCAGCCGGTCACGCTGGAATATGCGCTGGATGATGCGTCACGTGGCCATCGCGATCGTGCGGTAAGTGCGCTGCTGTGTGAACTGACGGGGGCTGAAGCGGCCTGTATCGTGAACAACAATGCCGCCGCCGTGTTGCTGATGCTGGCAGCACTGGCGCCAGGTCGCGAAGTGATTGTCTCACGCGGTGAGCTGGTCGAAATCGGCGGCGCGTTCCGCATCCCCGATGTGATGCGCCAGGCGGGCTGCCAGCTGGTTGAAGTCGGCACCACTAATCGTACCCATCTGAAAGATTATCGTGCTGGCATCAGCGACAACACCGGTTTGTTGATGAAGGTGCATACCAGCAACTACCAGATTCAGGGCTTCACCCATGCGGTAGCGGAAGCCGAGCTGGTGGCGTTGGCGGCGCAACATCAGCTGACGGTGATCACTGATTTAGGCAGCGGTTCGCTCATCGACATGACCGCTTTTAATTTGCCCGCCGAGCCGATGCCGCAACAGCTGATTGCCGCCGGTGTGGATCTGGTGAGTTTTTCCGGCGATAAACTACTGGGCGGCCCGCAAGCAGGGATTATCGTCGGCAAACAGGCGCTTATCGATCGGCTGCAACAGCATCCGCTCAAGCGTGCTTTGCGCGTGGATAAAATGACGCTGGCCGCGCTGGAAGCCACCTTGCAGCTTTACTGCCAGCCGGAAACGTTGCGCGAAGCGCTGCCCACCCTGCGCTTGTTGACGCGATCGTCACACGAGATTTTGCAGCAGGCCGAACGGCTGATGCCTGCGCTGGAACACGCCTATGGCGCTGATTTTTCCCTTAATATCGCCGCCTGCTCGTCGCAAATCGGCAGCGGTTCATTACCCGTTGAGCGCTTACCGAGTTTTGCCATCACGTTTAGCCCACGTGACTCTCACGGCAGCTCGCTGGATGCACTGGCGCAACGCTGGCGTGCATTATCACAACCGGTGATTGGCCGCATCCAGGAAGGAAGACTGTGGCTGGATTTACGCTGCCTTGAAGATGAAGCGGCGCTGATACGGAACTTAACCACATGATTATCGCCACCGCTGGACACGTCGATCACGGTAAAACCGCACTGCTACAGGCGTTAACCGGTGTCGATGCCGATCGCCTGCCTGAGGAGAAACGGCGCGGCATGACCATCGATCTTGGCTATGCCTATTGGCCGCAACCGGATGGCCGCGTTGTGGGCTTTATCGATGTACCAGGACACGAGAAATTCCTCGCCAATATGCTGGCGGGCATCGGCGGTATTCATCATGCACTGCTGGTGGTAGCGTGCGACGACGGTGTGATGCCGCAAACGCGTGAGCATCTGCAACTGCTAAGCCTGGTCGGGCAACCCCCGCTTAGCGTGGCGTTGACCAAAGCGGATCGCGTCGACGCCGTCCGTATCGCTGAAGTGCAGCATCAGGTGGCGGAGTTGACGCAGCAACTGGGCTGGCTGGCAGTACCGCAATTTGTCACCAGCAGTACCACCCAGCAAGGCATCGACGCGCTGCGCCAGCACTTGAGTGAACTACGCGCACCGGATGTCGATATGGGTCGCCGCTTCCGCCTCGCCATTGACCGCGCGTTTACCCTCAAAGGCAGCGGATTAGTGGTCACCGGCACCGCCCTGGCGGGTGAAGTCAGCGTGGGCGATACCTTGTGGCTCAGCCGCCTCAATTTGCCCGTGCGCGTGCGTTCGCTGCATGCGCAGAATCAGTCGGTGACGCGTGCGCAGGCTGGAGAACGTATTGCGCTGAATATCGTCGGCGATGTGGAGAAAGACCAGATTGCGCGCGGTGACTGGCTGCTGGCACAACCGCAACCCTCGGGCACCCAGCGACTGATCGTGGCGCTGCGTTTGCTACAGCCGTTAAGAAATCCCTCGCAGCCGGTACATCTTCATCATGCCGCCAGTCATGTGACTGGCCGACTGAACCTGATTGCGGGCGAACTGGCAGAACTGGTGCTCAACGAGCCGCTGTGGCTGGCGGAAAACGATCGGCTGATTATCCGCGACAGCAATGCACAGCTCACGCTCGGTGGCGGACGGGTGCTGCTGCTGAACAGCAAGAAACGCGGCAAGCGCCATCCTGATTATCTTGACTGGCTGCAACAGCTGGCGGCGGCGGAAGCCGATGAAGAGAGTCTGCAGTCGCACCTGGCTCAGCAACCCGTCGACATGGCCGAGCTGAGTTGGGCACGCCAGCTGAGTGACGATGCACTCAACAACCTGCTGGACAAGGTGGCGCCCGTGCGACTCGGCAGCGCCATCATGGCTGTGGAACAGGCCAATGACTGGCAGCAGCGACTGCTGGAAGCGCTCACCGCGTTTCATCAGCAGCACCCTGAAGTGCCGGGCATTGGTCGCGATCGATTGCGTCGCGTGGCTCTCCCCCACCAGCCGCCGGAACAGGTTATCGCATTGATCGATCGGCTGCTTTCACAAGGCCAGTTGCAGCACCGGCAAGGCTGGTTGCATTTGCCTGATTTCGAACCGCGCTTCAATCCCCAGGAAGAAGCGCTGTGGCAGCAGGTTGGCCCACTGTTCAGTGACCAGCCGCTATGGGTACGCGACATCGCACTGGCCACCCAGCAAGATGAAGAAACCATTCGCAGCCTGCTGCTCTCCGCCGCGCGCCTCGGTCATATCACAGCGATCGTGCGCGATCGCTATTACCGCAGCGACCAGATCCAGATCTTCGCCGATCTGATTCGCCAGCGTGACGCCAACGGTGGCAGCACCAGCGCCGCCGATTTCCGCAATCAGCTCGGTACCGGGCGTAAAATCGCGGTACAGATTCTGGAATTCTTCGACCGCAGCGGTTTCACCCGCCGTCGTGGCAACGATCATCTGCTGCGCGACGCCCGCCTGTTCGACACCAGCACTTAATCCTTCGCGTTGCTTCGCAGTTGTCGCTGTAACTGCACTGCAACGCCGATTCCGCATTGCTCAAAAATGTGCCAGGATGTAAGAATATTTCTTACATTGGGGCACGATGATGGCACGTACCATGACAATCGATTTAGGTGATGAACTGCGCGAGTTTGTTGAATCTCTGGTGGCTTCCGGTGATTACCGTACTCAAAGCGAGGTGGTGCGCGACTCGCTGCGTTTACTGCGTGAGAAGCAGGCGGCGTCGAAGCTGGAGGCGCTAAAAGAATTGGTAAGACAAGGATTCGAGAGCGGTCCTGGTAAAGAGTGGGACCATGAAGATTTTCTGAGACGAGCAAAGGCCAGGGTGGGCATTTATGAAAAGGAAGATCACGATAAAACCGGAAGCTGATGCCGATCTGATGAAAATCTGGATTTACGGATACTGGAATTTTGGGGAGCAACTCGCAGACGCTTACAACCTTAAATTTTCCCAGCTCTTCGATAAAATTGCCCTGTTCGACTTAGGGCGAAAACGGCCTGATTTAGGCTATCAAATCTATTCACTTTCCTTCGGTCAGCACATTGTGATTTACCGTGCTGAGGTTGATGAGATCTTTATTGGGCGCATCTTGCACCACTCCCAGGAAGTCAGCGCCGAATTTTAAAAACAAAAAGGGACGATTTCTCGTCCCTTCGGTTCACTTCAACACATCGCTTACTGCAGCAGTGAAATATCCGCTACCTGCAGGAACAGTGCGCGCAGTTGCGCCAGTAGCGTCAGGCGGTTAATACGCACTTCCGCTTCATCGGCGTTCACCATCACGTTATCGAAGAAGTTATCGACCGCTTCACGCAATTGTGCCAGCTCCACCAGCGCATCCTGATAGCGGCCTTCCGCGAAGTACGGCTGCAGTTTGTCACCCAACGCCGTCACGAAAGTCGCCAGCTGGATCTCAGCGTTCTCTTTCAGCAACGATGCCTGCACGCTGTCGTTGAGGGTTTCGGTGGCTTTCGCCAGGATGTTAGACACTCGCTTGTTGGCCGCAGCCAGCGACGATGCCGCTTCCAGCGTACGGAAGTGGGACACCGCTTTCATGCGCGCATCGAAGTCCGCCGGGCGGGTTGGACGACGTGCCAGCACGGCCTGAATGGTGTCGACGCTGTGGCCCTCTTCCTGATACCAGGTACGGAAACGACCCAGCATGAAGTCGATCACTTCATCCACCACTTTGCCGTTGCTCAGCTTGCTGCCGTAGAGACGCACCGCTTCTTCGGTCAGCGTTTGCAGATCGAGTGGCAGGTTCTTCTCAACGATAATACGCAGCACGCCCAGCGCAGCACGGCGCAGTGCGAACGGGTCTTTATCGCCTTTTGGATGCTGACCAATGCCGAAGATGCCCGCAAGGGTATCCATCTTGTCGGCAATCGCGACAGCACAAGCCACGAGGTTCGATGGCAGTGCATCACCGGCAAAGCGCGGCTGATACTGCTCGTTCAGCGCCACCGCGACATCTTCGGCTTCGCCATCATGACGTGCATAGTGCATGCCCATCACGCCCTGCGTATCGGTGAACTCGAAGACCATGTTGGTCATCAGGTCACACTTCGACAGCAGGCCCGCGCGGGTGGCGTGGTTCACATCGGCACCAATCTGAGCGGCAATCCAGCCCGCCAGCGCCTGAATGCGGTCCGTTTTATCACGCAGCGTACCCAGCTCTTTCTGGAACAGTACGGTCTCGAGACGCGGCAGGTTATCTTCAAGACGCTTTTTACGGTCAGTGTTGAAGAAGAACTCGGCATCGGCCAGACGCGGGCGCACGACCTTTTCGTTACCGGAGATGATTTGCTGCGGGTCTTTAGATTCGATGTTGGTGACGAAGATAAAGTTTGGCAGCAATTTACCGTCAGCGGAGTACACCGGGAAGTACTTCTGGTCGCCCTTCATGGTGTAAACCAGCGCTTCAGCAGGCACCGCGAGGAACTTCTCTTCGAATTTCGCGGTGAGCACCACTGGCCACTCCACCAGCGAGGCCACTTCTTCCAGCAAGCTGTCGCTCAGATCGGCGATACCGCCCAACTGCTGCGCCGCCGCTTCCGCATCCGCTTTGATTTTGGCTTTACGGGTCGCAAAATCAGCCACCACTTTGCCGCGCTCCAGCAGCAATTGCGGATACTGATCGGCGTTGTCGAGTGTGAACTCTGACTCGCCCATAAAGCGGTGGCCGCGAATCACGCGATCGGACTGAATACCGAGAATCGTCGCCGGGATCAGCTCATCGCCCAACAGCAGCGTCACAGTATGTACCGGACGGACAAACTGCACGTCGCTTGCGCCCCAGCGCATCAGTTTTGGAATCGGCAGCTTGCTCAGGGCGGTTGCCACCATCGCAGGCAGCAGTGCCTGGGCGCTTTCGCCTTTCACTGACGCGCGATGTACCAGCCATTCGCCTTTGTCGGTGCTCAGACGTTCAGCCTGATCCACGGTGATACCGTTACCGCGCGCCCAACCTTCAGCTGCTTTGGTGGCGTTGCCATCGGCATCAAACGCGGCAGCAATCGCTGGGCCACGTTTTTCCACTTCACGATCGGCCTGCGCGGTCGCCAGTTGGGCGACTTTCAGCGCCAGGCGGCGTGGAGCGGCAAACCAGTTCACTTCACCGTGCGCCAAACCGGCGCTGTCCAGTTCAGCGGTAAAGTGCGCGGCAAAGGCTTCTGCCAGGCTGCGCAGGGCTTTCGGAGGCAACTCTTCGGTGCCAATTTCCACCAGGAAAGTTTTATCGGTCATGGCTGCCTCTTACTTGTTTTTATTGCACATGGGGAAACCGAGCGCCTCACGAGACGCGTAATAGGCTTCCGCCACGGCTTTCGTCAGGGTGCGGATACGCAGGATATAGCGCTGACGCTCGGTTACCGAGATCGCCTTGCGTGCATCCAGCAGGTTAAAGCTGTGTGCCGCTTTCAGGATGCGCTCATAAGCTGGCAACGGCAGGGGTTTTTCCAGCGCCAGCAGCTGCTGCGCTTCTTTCTCGTACTGCTCGAAGCAGGAGAACAGGAAGTCCACATCCGCGTATTCAAAGTTGTAGGTCGACTGTTCGACTTCGTTCTGATGGAACACTTCACCGTAGGTGGTTTGGCCAAATGGGCCGTCGCTCCACACCAGATCGTAAACACTGTCGACGCCCTGGATATACATCGCCAGGCGCTCAAGTCCGTAAGTGATCTCACCCGTCACTGGCTTACACTCCATGCCGCCCACCTGCTGGAAGTAAGTGAATTGCGTCACTTCCATGCCGTTGAGCCACACTTCCCAACCCAGTCCCCAGGCACCCAGCGTAGGGTTTTCCCAGTTATCTTCCACGAAGCGAATATCGTGTACGGTCGGATCCAGGCCCAGCTCTTGCAGTGAACCCAGGTACAGCTCCTGCAGATTGTCCGGGTTAGGTTTGATCATCACCTGGAACTGATAGTAGTGCTGTAAACGGTTCGGGTTTTCACCGTAGCGACCATCGGTAGGACGGCGTGAAGGCTGCACATAGGCGGTAGCCATCGGCTCTGGGCCAATGGCGCGCAGGCAGGTCATTGGGTGTGAAGTGCCAGCGCCCACTTCCATGTCCAGCGGCTGGACGATGGTGCAGCCCTGACGCGCCCAGTAATCCTGCAAGGTCAGGATCAGGCCCTGAAAGGTCTTGGTATCAAACTTTTGCATGTTGAGTACGCGATAAGGGTCGATTAAAAAAGAGTGCGACAGTATACCCTTTGACCGCGGATTGTGCAGCCGGAAATCCTGGCGCGCCGGGGAGTGGTTTTGCCACGGTTTAACCGGCTGAAACCTTGAGATAAGAAAATCGTATACGATTCAATCCAACACCTAAGCGAGCGCGTCAAACCCTCATTTAACCCTTAATTTTCATAAAATTAACCACGCTATAATCAAATCCTATTACGTGACAGGCATCACCTTTTCGACCCGATGGTCAAAAATCGCGCATTGACACTTGTATAATCGTATACGAAATTGCGGTGAAACAGTTTTGCTTGGAATTTCACCATGAAGACCGCGATTGCTTATCCAGGAATGAATGCCAGTGACCGCCCAATGGGCCCGGCTCCGCTTTCCGCCGCCGTACTGCACGAACCGATGCTGTTTATCTCCGGCCAGGTGGCGATTGACCCCTACAGCGGTGAGATCAAGGGCAATGACATCGCCAGCCAGACGCGTCAGGTATTGAAAAACGTCGGCGATCTATTGAGCGAAGCGCAGATGACCTTCGATAACGTGGTGCGCGTGACGATCTATCTCACCGACCTCAGCACCTTCAGTGAGATGAACGCGGCGTATAGCGAGTTCTTCCAGTTCCCCTTCCCGGCACGCGCCACCGTCGGTATTCAACTCAACCATCCTGACCTGCTGGTCGAGATGGAAGTCACGGCGATGCGCTGATGCATATTCATATCGAAAACGACGCCAGCGCCCCGCAGGCATTACATCTGACCCCGCAGCACCTGCAACAGCAGTTGGATGCCCATCCGCAACTGCGCGGTCACTTTACCCTGAGCGAAAACAGCCAAGCCGCGCATACCGCAGATTTCCTCGCCACCAGCGACATTTTGTGGAGCGGACGCAAGCTGGCGCTCGATACCTTCAGCGCACCACGTCTCGGCTGGGTGCAGGTGATGTCCGCCGGCGTCGAGCAGTGGCTGGCACATCTGCCGGAGGGCGTGACGCTGACCAATGCGTCCGGCGTGCACGGCGATAAAGGCGCCGAGTTCATTCTGATGGCGGCGTTGATGTTCAACTTTGGCATTCCGGGTTTTCTGCAGGATCAGGCTCAGCGCCTGTGGCGCCCCACCTTCGGCGGCTGCGCGCGTGGCAAAACGGTCTTGCTGCTCGGCGTCGGCGGTATCGGTGCCGCAGCGGCGAAACTGCTGACCGCGCAGGGCTACCGTGTGATTGGTGTGACGCGCAGCGGCCAGTGTGATGCCGACGTAGCGCGTTGTATTCGCATTGATGCGATGGACGATGTTCTGCCGCAGGTGGATGTCCTGGTCTCAACGCTGCCGCTCACGCCCCAGACAGACAAGTTGTTTGACCGTCGCCGTCTCGATCTGCTGCCTGCCCGCGCCGGCATCGTGATTGTCGGCCGTGCCGCCGTGTTCGACTACACCGCGATGCGCGAAAAACTGTGCGCCGGTGAACTGGCCGGTGCGGTTCTGGATGTTTATCCGCAAGAGCCGCTGCCAGTAGACGATGCGTTGTGGAGCACGCCGGGCGTGGTGATGACACCGCACTGCAGTCTGGACGATCACAGTGCCTACCTTGAGGGCTGCCTTGAGGTGTTTATCGATAACCTGGTGCGTTTCCGCAGTGGCCATCCGCTGCGCAACCAGGTTGATGTTGCAAGAGGTTATTGAAGTCGCAGTACCGATAAAAGCCGTAAGACGTTCATAAAACACAAGGTCATCGCTTACACATTCACCAGCACCAGGGGAACCTTATTATGAAATTTGCACGCATCGCAATACTGATCTCTGGCATCACCGGCACGCTGTTAGCGGGCCTTTCCAGCGCCCATGCCGCCAGCACCGACCCGATTACGCCAACCGCCAGCGATTTTGCGGCGATGGCGCAGTGCAAGGCGCTGCAGACCAAATACCCGTCACTCAAAGGCAAAGATCTGGTGGTAGGCCTGGGTGGCTACACCAAAGGCTTCGAAGCCCCTTCCGAAAAAGACCCAAGCATTATTGAAGGTCTCGATCCTTCGCTGTTCGAACGTATCAGCAGCTGCCTTGGGGCAAAACACAGTTATCAGACCGGTTCGTTCAACGTGCTGCTGACCTCCATCTCCAGCGGTCGTGCCGATATCGGTCCGATGCTGTATGTCACCGATGAACGTCTGAAGCAGATCGCTTTTGTCGCCTCCATGCAGGTGCAGGATGGCTCGATTCTGGCGAAGGGCAATCCAAAGAAAATCACCACCGTGGATGACCTGTGCGGCAAAACCGTGGCCGCCGCTGCCGGTTCTTACGAAGCCAACAAGTTGGTGCCCGAGCAGAGCGCCAAATGCACCGCCGCTGGTAAGCCAGAAGTCAGCATGCTGATGGTGCAGAACACTGACAACAGTATTCAGGCGGTGAAAAGCGGTCGCGCCGACATCTATCTGACTGAAGCCGGATCCGCCATCGCCATCGCCAAAGCTGACAAAACGCTGGAAAGCGGCTTTACCGTTGACCTGCCGATCATGGTTGGCTTCCCCATCGCCAAAGACAACACCACGCTGCGCAGTGCAGTGATGGATGCAATGAAGGTGATTCAGGAGAGCGGTGCGCAGAAGAAATTGCTGGATTACTGGGGTCAGGGCAGCGCGGCTGAACGCCCGGTTGTTGCACGTGGTTAATGCATAAACTCAGTCGGATCAATTGGGTTGCTGCATCACGGGCAACCCAGGCGATCGCATTGAGGGAGATAACGCCTTGGATGATTTTCTTAAGTACCTGACCTTCCCTTACCTGTGGGAAGGGGCCGTCATCGCTGTTCAGCTGCTGGTAGGCGCATTAGCGGGCGGCATCCTGATTGGCTTTTTCCTGGCGTTGGCCAGCACCTCAAAGCACTGGTTTATCCGCGTGCCGGTGAAAACCTATATCTATCTGCTGCGCGGCACGCCGGTGCTGCTGCAGCTGATTTTGCTCTACAACGTGCTGCCAGAATTCGGCCTGCGTTTTAGCCCGTTCACCAGCGCCCTGCTGGCGTTGATGATCAACGAAACCGCCTTCTGCGCCGAGATCATTCGCGGCGGCATTATGGCCACCGATCGCGATCAGAGCATGGCAGCGCAGGCCTTTGGCTATTCGCGCACCAAAGAGATGATCCACGTGGTGATCCCGCAAGCGCTGCGCGCCATTCTGCCGACCATGGGCAATGAAACCGTCGGCCTGCTGAAATCCACCTCGCTGGCTTCTGTGGTGGGTGTGAATGAGCTGACGATGCGTGGCCAGGCCATCGTGTCGCAGAACTTCCTGTTCATTCCGGTGCTGGTGGCTTCGGGCGGTATTTACCTGATTCTCTCTACGCTGCTGGCGGGTGGTCAGTGGTGGCTGGAGAAGTTCTATAATCTCGACGAACGTGCCCGCCGTGCCCGTGCGCGCCTGGCAAAACTGCCGCCAGAAGCGGACGTGATGTCGATGCAGTTGCCGAAACGTCGCTGGGATACGCAAACCGCCGCGCCGGTGCTGGAAGTGGACAACTTGTGCGTCGAATTTGCGGGCAAAGCGGTACTGAAATCCCTGTCGCTGACTGTACGCCGTGGCGAAGTCGTGGTGCTGCTCGGTCGTTCCGGCTCCGGTAAAAGTACCCTGCTGAAATCGATTCTGGCGCTGACGCCACGCAGTAGCGGCACCATTCAGACCGAAGGCCACTTTATGGGCAGTGATGAAAACGGCCGCCCACTGGCTGCCCGCCATCTGCCGGCTAACCGCGCCAAATCCGGCATCGGTATCGTGTTCCAGCACTTCGCGCTGTTCGATCACCTCACCGCGCTGGAAAACGTGATGAGCATTCTGCTGCGCGTTCAGGGTGCTCAACCCGAAATCGCCCGCGCCAAAGCGATGCGCGCCCTGAAGATGGTCGGATTGCAGGACTTCGCCGCTTCACTGCCGCATGAGCTGTCCGGCGGGCAGAAACAGCGCGTCGGCATTGCCCGTGCGTTAGCCGCTGAACCGCAAATCCTGCTGTTCGATGAGCCGACCTCGGCGCTCGACCCTGAGCTGGTGCGTGAAGTGAACCAGACCATGCGCAGCCTGGCGCAAACCGGCATCACCATGATTATCAGTACCCATGACATTGCCTTCGCGGCGGGCGTGGCCGATCGCGTGGTGTTCCTGCAGAACGGGGCGCTGATTGAAGAAGGGCCACCGGCGATTTTGCAGAATCCCAAAACGCCGGCTTTTGCCACCTTCCTCGAACATGAAAATGCCACGGAGGCCCAGCATGCCAATGCATGATCTTGCAGCGCGTGAACGTCTTGGCGATGCGCTGTTCCGCTATATGCAGGGGCAGCCAGCCGATGCGCTCGCTGACGAACCGGATGCTAACCAGCAGGCGCTGCGCCGTTTTCGCTTGCTGCCGCGTGTACTGCAGGGCAATGAGGCGATCAGCACCCAGATCACTATCCTCAATCAAAGCTGGTCTGCTCCGCTCGGCGTCGGTGCCTTTGCGGGTGATCGCATCTTCCATGAAGAGGGATTGCTGCCGATTGCCCGCGCCTGCAAACGTCTGCAACTGCCGCTGGTAATCTCCGAAGAGACGGTCACGCCGCTGGAACAGATTGGCGCGGAGTACGACCGCTGCTGGCTTCAGCTACGCGCGGCAGGTGATGTTGGGCGTATCAAAGATTTGATCGATCAGGCTGCACAAGCCGGATTCAAAAATATCGTTCTCACCGTGCTGGCACCGGTGCATCCGGTGCCGGGATTACAGCCAGGCGGCTTCTCAATTGGTGAAGCGCTCAAACAGCGCGGCTGGCACACCGTCGGCGGCACGCAGCCGGGCGTTGAGCCCTTGCCGGCCTTTCCGGTGTGGCGCTGGCAGGAAATTGACGAGGTGGCGGCACACTGCGCTGCGCGTCAACTGCCGCTGTGGCTAAAAGGTATTTTGCATCATGACGATGCAGCACCGGCTGCACAACATGGTGTCAGCGGCATCATCGCCTCAAATATTGGCCTGCGCCAAAGTGCGCGCTGGGCCACGCCGGTGGATCAGCTCGCTGATTTGCAAGCAGTGACTCGCCTGCCGCTGCTGCTGGATGGCGGCGTGCGCTGCGGCAGCGATGCTGTGGTGGCACGTTGCCTCGGCGCCTCGCTGTCACTCAGCGTGCGACCGATCATCAGCGCCCTGGTAGCAGGTGGCGAAAGCGCGGTGTTCGATCTGCTCTCCGGCTGGATCAATGAAATCACCGCCATTAGCCACTGGTGCGGCGTCAGCGACATGGCTGCGCTCAACGGCAGTTTTGTTACGGAGGTGCGTGGCTGATGCAGACGTTAATCTTCAATCAGGGCGATGCCAGCGAATCCCGCATCTATTACTGCGCCCACTATTTGGCCGACAGCCTCGGCTTGTTCGCCGCCGAGCAGTTGCAGGTCACCTTCACCACCAGCGCATCGGGCGGGCATACCGTGCAGGGCGGACAGGTGCCGGCTGTGTTGAGCCGCGAAGCGGATCTCACGCTGGGCGGACCGATGGTGGTGATGAAGCATTACCAGCAGCACGGCGCTGAGTTGCAGTGCTTTTGCGCCTCGGTTGCCGCTAATCCGTGGTTTCTGGCGGCAGTGCAGGCTCAGCCCGATTTTCAGCTCAGTGATTTGCGCGGTAAACGCGTGCTGGATGTCGGTAATGTCGGCACCGCTACGCTGACTTTCCGCTGGCTGCTGGCAGAGCACGGTTTGCTGGATCAGGTGGCGTTGATTGCCGGTAGCGGCGATCAGGCCCGCGATTTCGCGGCTGTGGCTAACGGTGAAGCTGATTACGCGCTGCACGCCATGCATATGCTGGCACCAGCGATTGCCGCCGGGCAATTAAGCAGCATCAGCAGCCTCGCCTCACTGTGTGGCAAGGTGCCGTGGAGCGCCTATATTGCCCGGACCGATGTCCTCACGGAGAAAGCTGCTGCGTTTGCGGCCTTCTCGCGCGCCATCGAACAGGCACTGGCGTGGATCGCCACGCATGATGCCGAAACACTGGCCGCACAGGTGCAGCACTGTTATCCCGATTATCCGCTTGATGCGCTGATCACCGGTTTAGCCGCGTATCAGCAAGCGCACGTCTTCGCGCCCAGCGGCCTGATTCCAGCCGATGAATTTGACCACTTCAGCCAGTTGCTGAGCGCTATCGGCTGGCTGGATCCTTCTCAACCCGTGCCCTATGGCGCACTGGTGACGCAAGCAGGAGCAGAGTGATGAAACAATTAATTATCAACGGCCTGGTGGTGACAGAAACCCGCGCCGCGCCCGCCGATGTGCTGATTGAGAATGGCAAAATCAGCGGCCTGCTGATGCCGGGTGCCCTCGCTGACGGCGTCGATGAGATCATTGATGCGCAGGGGCTAATCATCGTACCCGGCGCGATTGATGTGCATACCCATTTCACCGGCTCGCACGATTTCCCTGAACAGGAGCTGCGCGAAGGCACGCGTGGTGCGGCTGCGCACGGCGTCACCACTATCGTTGAGATGCCGCACTCACTGCCGCCCGCCACCAGCCTCGCTAACTTCACCGCCAAGCAGCGCTGGCTGGCGGACAACTGCTCGGTGGATTACGCCATGTGGGCCGGACTGGATGGCCGCAATGTGCACGAGTTAGCGGCGCTGGATCAGGCGGGCGCACTGGCGTTCAAAGCGTTCCTGTGTAGCGGCGCGCCCAATGGTGAAGCCACTGACGAGAAAGGCTTACCGCGCCTCGACGATGATGGCTTGCTGCGTGCGATGCGTGAACTGGCCACCTTTGACGGTTTGATTGGCGTCCACGCTGAGAACCACGACATTCTGATCGGTGCCGGCAGCGAACTGCGCCGCGCTGGACGCAAAGATACCCGCGCGCATGCGCTGGCCGGGCCAGAAATCGCCGAAATCGAAGCCGTGGGTCGCGTTTTGGCGGTGGCGGAAGAGACCGGCGCGCGCTGCCACATCGTGCACGTCAGCTCCGCGCGTGCCGCCGAAACCATCGTCGCCGCCAAAAGTAAGGTGCGCGCCAGTTTCGAAACCTGTCCGCACTATCTGATTCTGGATGAAGACGATCTGGTACGCATCGGTCCGAATGCTCGCTGTGGCCCGCCGATCCGCCCACGTCCGGTGGTGGATGCGCTGTGGCAGGTGCTGCTGCGCGGCGATGTCGACATGATTGCCTCTGACCACTGCCCCTACACCCCGGCACAGAAACAAGCCGGTGAAGCCAGCATCTGGGACGCCGGTATGGGGCTAACCGGTGTTGAGACATTAAGTCCGATGTTCTTCAGCGCGGCACATATCGATCGCGGCCTGGCCCTCACCGAGTTTGCGCGCATGACCGCCAGCGGTCCGGCCAAAGCCTTCCAGCTGTGGGGCAAAAAAGGCGCGATCGCACCTGGCTTCGATGCCGATTTGGTGTTTATCGATGCGCAGCAGAGCTGGATCGTGGAGGGGGAAAAATTCCAGGGACTCGGCAAGTGGAGCGCATTTGAAGGCATGCGCTGTCAGGGTAAAGTGGTGCGCACACTTATTCGTGGTGTCACGGTATTCCAGGATGACCAGATGCAGGTTGAACCCGGCTTTGGTCAGTTCGTGACCCGGCAGGTATAAACAGGACAATCACCATGGCAGGAAAATCATCCACCCCAAGCCGTAAAAGCAGCGCACCGCTGGCGCAGGAAGCCGCTTCAGACGGCAACTGGCAAGCTGCGCGTCCGCGCACGCTGGTCGATCACGCCGTCGATGCGATTCTCAGCGCCGCCTCGCGCGGATTGATTTTACCCGGCGACCGTATTGCCGAACCGGATCTGGTGGCAAAACTCGGCATGAGCCGCGTGCCGATCCGTGAAGCGCTGCGCATTCTTGAAAGCCAGGGCATCGTCACCAGCGAGCCGTATAAAGGCATCCGTTTGATGGAGATTTCCCATCAGCGGCTGGAGCAGATTATTGATGTGCGCATCCCACTGGAAACATTGGCCTGCCGCCGCGCGATTGAAGCCGGACGCAATGGCGCCGAGCAACTTAATCAGCTGTATCAGGGCGTGGCACAGATGCAAACCATGATGCAAAACGATGATGTGTATGGCTTTGCCTCGGCGGACACCGATTTCCATCGCACGCTGTGCAGCTTCGCCCACAACCCGGTATTGAGCAATTTGTGGGAGTCAATTGCGCGCCAGCTGACGGTGATTTTTGGCCTCTCCACCATGGGCAAATCGATGAGCGACATCATTGAAGAGCACCAGCGACTGATCAACGTGTTCGCCGAGGGCGATATCGCGCAGATGACCGATGAAATTGAAAACCACATCCGCATTCAGGCACTGGATGTGGATTACGAGACCTTGATTACGCAGCGCCGACAGCAGCGTTCCGCTGTGGGCTGATGCTTTATTGATTGCCTTTACACCAGGAAAACCACGATGAAGATCACCAACGTTGAAGCGTTTTATCTGCGTCTGCCGGTTATTGAGCAGCGCACCGATAGCTCGCAGGATGCACTGCTTATCAAAATCACCACCGATGCGGGCATCACCGGTTGGGGTGAAGTGGATGGCAGCCCGTATGTCACCAAAGCCATTATCGAAGCACCCTATTCGCACACCATGGTCACCGGACTGAAATCGCTGCTGATCGGCGAGAACCCGCTGGAGACCGGCCGTTTGTGGAAGAAGATGCACAAAGCCACCATCTATTACGGACGCAGCGGTGCCGTGCTGCAGGCGATGGCGGGCATTGATATCGCCCTGTGGGACATCAAAGGCAAAGCGCTGGGCAAACCGATTGTTGAACTGCTGGGCGGTGCGATGCGCGACAAGATGCGCGTTTACTCCTCCAACATGTTCCAGTACAGCGTCGAAGAGACGGTGGCGCGCGCGCAGCACGCCATCGATACTGGCCACACTGGCGTGAAGTTTGGCTGGGAGCCGTTTGGCACCGATGAAGCGCTGGATCTGCGCTATCTGGAAGCGCTGCGCACCGCGATGGGCGACAGCGTGGATCTGATGCTGGATGTCGGCCACGTCTGGGATGCGAAGACCACCGTGCGCCGCAGCCAGCGTTATGAACATCTCAACCTGTTCTGGATCGAAGAGCCGCTGCACCCGGATAACTACGCCGGTTACGGCCAGGTGTCTGCCGTCTGCCAGCAGCACATCGCCGCAGGTGAGCAAGAGTGTTCGGTGGTTGGCTTCCAGCGCCTGATTGATGAAGGCGGTATCGACATCGTGCAGATCGATCTGACACGCACCGGCTTTACCCAGGCGATGGAGATCGCCAGCTACGCGCACAGCCGTGGTCGAAAAGTGTGTAACCACAACTTCACCACCGACATCAACACCGCCGCCTCGCTGCATTTCCTGTGTGCGATTGAGAACGCGCTGGTGATGGAATATTGCGTGGAGCCGGGTGAAATCAGCCGCTCGCTGGCGAAAAACCCGGTGCGCATCGCCGACGGATACGCCTGGTTACCGAGTGAGCCAGGTCTGGGCGTAGAGCCGAACGAAGCGGTAATCGAGAAGTTCCTCGTCCGCGATTAAGCCACCGCCAGGCAAACACCGGATGCGTGATTAATCCATTGTTCAGCACACTCCTGGTCGCGACGCGATTTATCGCCTAAGGTTCATCCGTTTTATTCGCCAAAGCGGCCACGGTTAAACGTGGCCGCATTTTTCATTTGAATGAGCATGCTGGCGTGCAGGCCAAAGCACCACGGCTATTGCCGGGCTGTCCTCACGCTGCGACCAGGCAGTGTCACCCGTAACAGAGTGATCCGAATTTCAGTCCCAAAGGTTGTTGACGCATCACGCTGTGACTACCCTTCTTCGCACGGACGTATTGCCGACGAGGAAGCCATGTCGCAAAAAATACACTGGATCGACAACTTACGTGCGGTTGCCTGCCTGATGGTGATCGTCATTCACACCACCACCTGGTATATCACCGGCCCGATGGCCGTCACAGGTATTAGCTGGGATGTGGCGAACCTGCTCAACTCCGCATCGCGCGTCTGTGTGCCGTTGTTCTTTATGATTTCGGGCTATCTGTTCTTTGGCGAACGCAGCGCGCAAGGGCGCCATCTGCTGCGCATCGTGCTGTGTTTACTGTTCTACAGCGCGGTGGCGCTGGCCTACATCACCTGGCTGACGCCGATCAGCGAAGGCCGTTCGCTGCTGAAGCTGCTGCAAAAACCGGTGTTCTATCACCTGTGGTTTTTCTTCGCCATTATCGGCATCTACCTGCTGTCGCCATTGATTCAGGTGAAAAGCGTGCAGCCGCGCTACGTCGCATTGCTGGTCTTGGTGCTGGCGGTGCTGGCCAATCCCAACACCGTGAGCCAGTCGCTGGGGCCGTTTCATTGGTTGCCGGTGAATCTTTACGTCAGCGGCGACAGCATTTACTACCTGCTGTACGCGCTGCTGGGGCGCGCGATTGGTTGCATGGACACCGATAAGCGCGGCATCAGCTGGCTGGCGGGATTGGGCTTTATCGCCTGCTGGATTGGCATTACGCTCGGCACCAAACAGATGCTAAAAATCAACGGCGCATTCAACGACACCTGGTATCTTTACTGCGGTCCGCTGGTGTTTATCGCCGCCATCAGCTTGCTGGTGCTGTTCAAGAATGTGCTGAACAGCCGCACACTGCCGATGCTGGCGACGATTTCGCGCTATTCACTGCCGATATATGGCTTTCACGCGCTGTTTATCCACTATCTGCGCACCAACCATTACGACGATATGTCACGTCCGTGGCTGGATCTGCCGTGGGTATTTGGCATCACGCTGATCGGCAGTTTGCTGCTAGCGATGCTGCTCAAACGCGTGGATAAACATCATCTGGTGAGCTGATCGTCCCAGCGCTGATGCGCGCGACGCAACTGGCGTGCCGAGGAGAATCCAGCCGCCAGCGCGGCTTTCTCTGCCGCTTCGCCCTGTTGCTGGCGCTGACGCGCAATTACCAAACGCAGCTGTTCATGGTATTCGCGCACGCTGATGCCGAGATGCTGGCGGAACAGGCGCGTGAGATGACGCTCGCTGACATGCGCGCGCTCGGCCAGCGCGGTCAGTGACCAGTCGTGTTCGGGGTGGGCGATCATCACGTCCTGCGCCCGGTGAATCGCCGGATGCAGGTGATTGCGATAGCGCAGCCACGGCGAGAGCTGGGGATCGTCACCCGAACGCCGGAACCACACCACCATTTCCCGCGCCACCTTCAGCGCCTGCGGTGCGCCGCAAAGCCGGTTGATCAGATGCAGCGCCAGATCGATGCCCGCCGTGATACCCGCGCTGGTCCATATGCCATGATCTTCCACAAACACGCGGTTATCCTTCACTAACGCTTCCGGTGCGGCGGCTTTCAGGCGCGGTAACACATCGTGGTGAGTGGTGCATTGCACACCATTTAGCAATCCGGCCTGCGCCGAGAGCAGTGCACCGGAACAGATGCAGACTAATGTGATGCGTTTAGAATGGATGGCGGACTGCTGTGAGCGGAGCCAGTCGCGCGCGGCGGCAGCAGGTGCCGTATCGAACCAGACTTTGGAGTCATACACGCCGGGCACCACCAGCAGGCTGTTATCGGGTAGCTGCTCAGGAAGTGGCGCAATATCCGCGATCGTCATGCCGGTGGAGCAGCGCACGCTGGCTTGCGGGCCGATGTAGTGCAGAGCAAAGAAGCCATCGGCTAGCTGCAGCGTTTCCGCCGGACCAGTGAGATCGAGCGCCATCACGCCAGGAAGAACCAGAAAATAGACGGGCTGCGGCATTAAAGGCTCCAGGGTAGGTGATGTGTTTTTCCCTCAGCCTCTGCGTGGCAGAGAACTGTTCGAGGGTTAACGTAACATTGCTGCTGCCTCAGCCTCTCTGGATGTCTTTCCCTTATGTGACGGGAGCGTGCTAAGGACAATTCAGGCCATAAGAAACTAACCTGATTTGCCCATCATAGCGAAATAAATATAAAAACCACGACCCAATCCGGCCATCACTTAACCGAATCAGGACATCAGCGGTTTGAGATGCTGATACAACTGCGCAAACTTCTCACGCTGCGGCTGATAAGCTTGATGATGAGCCGCATCGGGCTGATGCCGCTGCACCAACTCTGGCGCGGGCCACTCGCTCTGCGGATCACTCGCCCATTGCGCCAGACGTGCAGCACCAAGAGCTGGCCCTACCTCACCGCCGTGGCAATAATCCAGCGTTAATCCGCTGATATCCGCCAGCATTTGCCGCCAGTACGCACTGCGCGCGCCACCGCCGATCAGCATCACGGTTTGCGGCTGCACGCCGCATTCATGCACCGCGTCCATCCCCTCGGCCAGCGCAAAGCCCACGCCTTCCAGCACCGCGCGCGCCAGTTCAGGACGGCCATGCTGATGGGTCAAACCAAAAAATACGCCTTGTGCCTGTGGATTGTTGTGCGGGGTGCGCTCACCGGACAGATATGGCAAAAATAAAATCGGTGCGGCTTCACCGCTGGCTTTTTCCGCTTCCGCCAGCAGCTCAGGCACGTCTTTACAGCCAGTTAAGGTGGCTGCCCAGTCAAGGCAGGATGCGGCACTCAGCATCACCGACATCAAATGCCAGCGATTGGGCAGCGCATGGCAAAAACTGTGCACCGCTTGCTGCGGATTGCTGAGATAGCCGTCGCTGACCAGGAAGTAAACGCCTGATGTGCCAAGCGACAACATTCCCTGACCCGGCGCCACCATGCCGACACCCACCGCGCCCGCCGCGTTATCTCCGCCGCCCGCCACGATCGGCACCGCGTTCATCTTCCAGCGTGCGGCAACGTCAGGCGATAAGGTTCCAGTGATCTGATCGCCTTCATAAAGCGCAGGCATCTGGCTGCGGTTGAGATCGCAGGCGCTGAGCAGGGCATCACTCCAGTCACGCTGTGCCACATCCAGCCACATCGTGCCGGCTGCATCGGACATGTCGCTGGCGAAGTCACCGCTCATCCGCCAGCGCAGGTAATCTTTGGGCAGCAGAACTTTCGCCACTCGTTTAAACACACCGGGTTCGTGCTGCTGCACCCATAACAATTTGGGTGCAGTGAAACCGGGCATCATCAGGTTGCCGGTAATCTGGCGCGAATCGGGCACGCGCTGCTCCAGTTCCCGACACTGCTCACTGCTGCGCCCGTCGTTCCACAGAATCGCCGGACGCAGTATCTGGTGCTCAGCGTCCAATAGCGTGGCGCCGTGCATCTGACCGCTCAGACCAATGGCCTTCACGCCGCTGAGATCGTGCTGCTGCGCCAGCGCCTGCATCGCCTTGTCTGTAGCACTCCACCAGCTTTCGGGATCCTGCTCGCTCCACAACGGCTGCGGACGCGACACCTGCAATGGCGCGGTCTCCACGGCAATCACCTGCCCCTGCGCATCCAGCAACACCACTTTGACGCCAGAGGTGCCTAAATCGATCCCGATAACCATGTTCAGCTCCTGATGCAGTGAGAAATCATAACTGTAGCCTTAGGTGGAGAATTTAATCACCTCTGCGCGGCGACGCTTCATATCAGAGCGTGAGAACGTGCTGTAGCGCACGGCTAAGATCAAGATTTTGCGCTGGGTTGTCGCTATAATTGCGCGGCATCTTCAAAGGAAGATCGTCGTCTCCGGTGAGGCGGCCGGATTTCAAATCCGGTTGGGGCCGCCAGCGGTCCCGGGCAGGTTCGACTCCTGTGATCTTCCGCCAATCAAGCTCTTCTGAACTCTCTTTAAGTCAATAAATCCCTTATAATACCTACCATACAGGCAAGTTATGCTCTCCTGATGTCAACCTAGGTCAACCCAAATCAAGGGTTAACTGGGGGCATAAATGGGGGCATTAATGATGTCCCCATTTATGCCCCCAATGAAGCTTACTGCACGGCAAGTAGATGCCGCTAAACCCAAAGAAAAAACCTATAAACTGGCTGATGGCGGCAGCCTCTATCTTGAAGTCACAACCAGTGGTTCACGATATTGGCGCTTCAAGTACCGTTACGGAGGTAAAGAAAAGCGCTTAGCCTTTGGTGTCTATCCAGAGGTGTCTCTTGCTGGTGCCAGGGAACAAAGGGAGGCTGCTAAGAAGCTACTTGCTTTAGGTAATGACCCTGGGGAAATGAAAAAGGCTGAGAAGGCAGCCCAGAAATTAAGTTTTGAAAACACCTTTGAAGTTCTGGCGCGTGAGTGGCATCAAAACAAAGCAGATCGCTGGTCGTTACGCTATCGCGATGAAATCATCAGCACCTTTGAAAAAGATATTTTCCCTTACATAGGCAAGCGGCCTATCACCGACGTAACGCCAATGATTCTGCTGGATGTGCTGCGCAAGATGGAAAAGCGTGGTGCTCTGGAGAAAATGCGTAAAGTCCGTCAGCGCTGTGGCGAAATGTTTCGTTATGCCATCGTCACTGGACGCGCTACCTACAACCCTGCGCCAGATTTAGCCGCTGCTTTGGCTACGCCTAAAAAAACGCATTTCCCATTCTTAAGCGCTGAAGAGCTGCCCTTCTTTATAAAGGACTTAGCTGGATACACAGGTAACGTGATTACCAAGACTGCCACTCAAATTATCATGCTTACAGGCGTGCGGACTCAGGAACTGCGTTGTGCCCGCTGGGAGGACATCGACTTCGATAAGTGCCTTTGGGAGATCCCTGCTGAGGTGATGAAGATGAAGCGCCCTCACATTGTCCCCCTATCCAAACAGGTTATAGGGCTATTTGAATCATTAAGGCCGGTTACCGGCATGTACCCACTGGTTTTTGTCGGTCGCAATGACCGCTCAAAACCTATATCTAAAGAAAGTGTTAATCAGGTTATCGAGTTGCTGGGATATAAGGGAAGGCTTACAGGACATTGATTCAGGCACACGATGAGCACCGTTTTGCATGAGGAAGGTTTCGACTTTGCTTGGATTGAAACACAGCTTGCCCACGTTGATAAGAACGCGATTCGTGGAACGTATAACCATGCTCAGTATCTTGACGGGAGGAGAGAGATGATGCAGTGGTATGCGGATTGCATTGATAATATTGGTAAATTTAATCTAATCATAGCATCATAATTTCACCTACAAACTTAGCTACTTATTCGTTAGATAGAATGAAAACACAAGCTGAACTCCTCCAAACGGAGGGGGTTAATAGCAGAAAATTTCATTTTTTTACTGAGTTGCATTTACTCTTGCTTCAGAAAGGTTAGATCTGCGTATTACGGTACTGCTTAGTACTAGAAGCGAAGGTTACCCATACCACATTGTATTAATTAATGTGGGACAGGTTACCGCTAAACTAAGAGTTTACTGACTATGGCTGGTTGTATAAGGGCGACATATCAGAGGCCAGATGCAGCGTGGGCAGAAAGAGAAAACATCTTCAATGTCTTACTCTGTACGAGGGCAAAATGGAACACTTTTCCGCTGAGCACTTCAGACGAACTCTTTTATAGTTATGAGTAAGTTATGCACCTTTTAGTGGCACACTATGTGTGTGAATTGTACAATGTATGTTCACATGTATAGACGTCGAGATAAGAAATGCAAGAATTTTGGAAACTCTTTGGCAGCGAACCTTTCGTAGCTATCGCTTGGATCTGTACCGTTGCCAGTTGCATATATGCCTTTGTACAAAAAAGCAACGTGACCAAGATTGAACAGAAATTCAGGGACCTACACATTACACATAGTGACCTAAAATTTCAAAATAATACTCTTAAACAGAAAGTTGAGACTCTAGAAATCTCTAACAATGAATTAAATGTTCAGAATACAATTCTGCAACAGAAAATAATAAATACCGAAAAAAATGATATTCATGATAATTATCAAGAAGTGCATCAACACGGAAAAAATAACTTTAACCAAGGTGTGATTAAAGGCGACTTTATTTACAATAAATAATTTTTCTGGGCTTACCTATGTATGAAACAAGATTTGACATTCATAACATTGAAGGTGACTTCTACAATGTGGAAGCTCCAGAAAATAATGTTGACTCTATTATAAATGTTATAATTGGAGATATTGCATCAGCTAAAGTTAATATCGACCGCAGTGATCGTTCTTTCCCTGCTAATGTTGCTAAAAAAATAGAACACAATATGCTTAATAGCAAGCGCCGTATAGTCTTGCAATACAAATCTTACTCCTCTCATATTGAAAGAGCCTACACTCTTGCAGAACAAAATATAATAAATGGTAAACAATCAGCTATGGAGTTATTAAATGGAATGTACTGTAATTCATTAGATAAGTATGAGATCGATTCTTTTGAACCAGACATAACAAAAGTACGACAGCATGCTGACGACATAATCAGTGATGTAATTAAACAACTGAGGAAATTCGTTTATAGCTCAGCAAATGTCACTCAATACAAAGAGCAAGTGGAAATTGGCTTAAATGTTGTCGTTGCGCATGCCTTTGTAGAGTGCTGTGTCTTGGAGAATCCAAATAATGCTACCAACTAAAGGATCTCATCCAGAGATGAACGTGCTCTACATCGGTGGATTCATTCTGAAGCAGCTACAAGAGTGCAAAAGGGGGCGTATAAAGATCACTCAACTAATGAAAACTGGGGAAAAAGAGCTTTCTGTTTCTGTAGACCATATAATTTTAGCGCTGGACTGGCTGTATATAATTTCAGCTATTAGCTACGATCGGAACGAGGTTTTTATTAATGAAGTTGCTTAGGTTTTTATTGGAGATAGATGGAAAAGAAATACGCTCGATACCGTTTCTCGAGAATTTAAATATAATAACAAGTAAAAAGGAGTCTGATGACCCTGGTAATAGTGTTGGTAAATCTACGTTGGGAAGGGTTCTGGACTATTTGTTTGATGGCTCAATTAAGCCTATCTATATTGATGAAGAGTTTCAAACACCTAAAAAAGAAATTGAACAACTTTTCACTAAAAATGAAGTACACGTATCATTAGAATATTTAGGTTTAGACAACCAGCATAGTATTATTAAGCGTAGGCTCTCTACTAATGTAGACTTGCAAAGTTATATTTTAAATGGGAGAGAAGTAACAAGTAAAGAATATATCCATCATATCATGGGTAGTGTTTTTAATGTTAGCTCTGCTAAACCAACGCTTAGAAAACTCGCTCCAAAATTCTTTAGAACAACGCAACACCGTATGACAAAAACAGTTAACTTTGACAATGGCAGGAACGTTTCCAAGTCAGATGTTAGTACTGTTTTTCTATATTTGTTTAACTTTAATGACACTGAAATACTTACCAAAATACATAAACTAAAGACTGCTATAAAAGGTTATGAAAGAAACCTAAAAGCGTTTAATAGTGTTATTTCTCAAGATAAGATTGTTAGTTCGATAGCCCATATGAGACGAGAAATTTCTAAGTTGGAGAGGTCTCTTTTATCGTCTGAAAAAGGAATCGATAAGCTAGAAATAGTCTCTAAAATTAATAGGGTAGATGATGAGCAGAATGCCTTGTCTGATGAAATATTGTCGTTAGATTTAAATATAAAAAACATCTTAGAAACTAATGAAATACTTAAGAGTAATGAACAAGTTCATTTGTTAGATGAATTACAGGCAATTTATGAATACGCATCAGTTAAGATAGAATCTACCCTTCAGGATTACCAGCAAGCACTTGCGTTCCACGCACATCTTCTAAGTACTAAGCGTGAATTTGTTTCTCATGGGTTGGATAAGCTTCAAGCTGAGCATGAAAAAGCAACGGTTAAGTTCGGTCAGTTAAAAAATCAGAAGC
This sequence comes from Pantoea sp. Taur, assembly GCF_009830025.1. Lineage (NCBI taxonomy): Bacteria > Pseudomonadati > Pseudomonadota > Gammaproteobacteria > Enterobacterales > Erwiniaceae > Pantoea > Pantoea sp. Taur. The sequence continues at coordinate 4,902 of NZ_SZZZ01000011.1, read as the reverse complement.
AGAGTCTTTTCGACGAGCTTAAATCTAAAAAGAAAATAGAAGAGATTTCTGATGCAATGAAAGAAATCGGTAAACTAGATAAAGAATTAGCCAAGCTGACTGCCATAATTGACAAAAAAGATGATATTGATTCAAAGTTGGCTATAGAAAGGCAAAGCTTAACTGAATTATCAGGGCAGCTGGAAGCTGAACTTACTAGCGTAACCTCTTTCGAAGGTAAATTCATAGATAATTTCAAAGAATATACTCGTGGTTTTTATGGTGTTGAGTACAAATTCAGTCTCAATTTAGATCAAGAAAAGGGCGAATGTACCCCACATGTAGATGATGTGGAGTCAAATAACGAAGGTGGGTTAAAGAGACTTGAGGTTGTTACTTTCGATCTGGCATATATCAAGACCGTTTGTGATAAAAAAGCTTTGAGACCTAACTTTGTACTACACGATTCTATTGATGAAATCGATATTCAACACGTTCGCAAAATTTTTGATGAGTCGATTAAATTGTCAGGGCAACATATTGTATCTATGCTGTCTGATAAATTAATAAAAGAAGATTACCAGAAATATAATCGTCATATTATTCTTGAATTATCTCAAGACAATAAATTTTTTAAGCTTTAATTCTGCAGGCTGCTGAGTTAGCAGCCGTTCTTCTGGAATGTTGCTCCTTATAAAACCAATTGCTAAAATTAATAATCGGCATGTTGGTGTTCATATTTTTACACTTAGTGTGTTGAGTGTTGAAATTAAAGGAGGTTTTTTTAATTATCCCTCCTATGTAAATGATTACAAAGTTCAACTATACAGATTATTTAACTGCGGTAATTTGAAGAAATATGATTCATCTGTGTTTTTAAAGTCCCCAGATGCATTTTCTCTGAGAGATGAGTTAATAAGGATGCAACAATTCTCAGCTCTGGTTATACCAACGTAGTGGAGGTTAAGTTCTTGTTGAAGCGTTGGGTATAGAGGTGTGTATCTGTCTTCGCTGTTATATTCTCTAAATGGGAAAGACCATTCATCTAAATCTAGGTGAAATACTAATTTGAATTCCAGTCCTTTAGATTTATGAAGGGTCATTACTTGTATTTCATTATCATCTAATGGTTTGAATTGTTTGACTAAAATATCGTCTGAGATTGTTCTTATTACAGCCCCATCAGTATGTTCTGTTGAATTTATCCCTAAAATATATGCAATATCATGAAACTTATGTATTAAATCTTCATTTTTTAATTCATTTCTAATTGTTTTTATTTTTTTCCTTAGTAAGAGCAGAGTGTTATCATCTACTATAACCCCATCAAAAACTTTGTTAATAAACTCTTGTGCTGTACTTATAGAGCCGTACTTGTATGCTAACAGATCTTTGTATAGATCTGAGCAATCAGTACCAATTTTATCTAGAGGTGTGTCAACATAAAGCCTGAAGTTTAAGTTTAATCCAGAGCAGAATAATGTTAATGATTTTTCTTTTCTTGCTAAAATGGCTATTTGATTTGCTTTTTCTAACTTCCATTCGCCACTACTCAGCCATCCTGAAATCCAGGAGGAAATCGTAACAGCAGCATCTTTAAGATTTCCATTAAGTCGTCTCCTAAATACTCTTATCTCATCCGCAGGTAGTAAAACATAGGATGGTTCAAGCAATCTTGAAGCATAATTGCTTATTGATGGGTGGCATCTATGGTTGAAATTTATCTCAAAATGCTTAAAGCATTCTGTATTATTTACCAATTCTAAAAGAAGCTCCGAATTCCCTCCTCTAAATTCATAGATTGATTGCCAAACATCACCAACAGCAATGGAGCATAAGCCAAGTTCGTTTATTTTTAGAAATAGCTCATGCTGAGATAAAGACGAATCTTGATACTCATCTATGAATATATGGCTATATCTTGCTTTGATATACCGCTTCGCAGCAGATGATTCATTAATTATTTTTAATGCTAAGGCCGAGAATGACCCCATCCAAAGTATTCCCTCATCGTATAGTTTTTTATACCCAGGGTCCTCATTGATATTAATAACTGATGGTGTGCCAGCAAAATTGCTTTCTATGAAATGGTTATATGGAGATTCCAATTTCTTTAAGACTTTGCACTCTGTTGGTGTTCCTCCCCATACCCTTGAAAGAAATGGAATAATTATTTCCTTTAAGCAAAAACTATCAATAGTACCAAAGAAACTATGTTTTACATTGTGTCCTTCAGCCTTGCATCTACGTTCCAGTTCTGAACTTGCTTTCTTTGTGAATGTAATTGCAATGACCCCTTTATGCTCTGGAAGGCAGTCGGTAATATTTCTGATTTTTTCTTTTATAACCGTAGTCTTACCGCTTCCCGGACATGCTGTTATTACCATGCTTCCAGTGTAGTCAATGGCTAATGTTTGCTGAGGTGTTGGTGAGAAAGTACTCATTTCATTCACCTCTAATTATTTTTACAAGATGGTTTAACGGTTTAATTAATTCACCGGCATTAAGCTTGTGAAGGTCTGTTTTTATATCTTTAAGAAGTTCTCGCATTCTTAATGCTTTTTTCTTTTGTAAGTACTCTATCGCACCTTGGTCATTTTTCTTACCTAAAGCGTTTAAAATTGGTGCGCTTAATTCTCCGACCAGATCAGTTTCTAAATCAACTTTGGATAAATATACCCCGCATTTATTTATTTCTTCAGAAACTGTTTGCCAATCACCGCTGGTCAGAGTATCTATAGGTACTATTTGTATGTCGCTATGTTCAAACTTTTTCAAACCGGCTATATCTAAACATCGGTTTATACCTGAATATTGCCACTTGTCTTGATCTTTAAGTTTAGATATATCGTTATCCGTTCGCATTACCCATGGGATCTCTAAAGCATCTAGTATAGCTACGTAAATTTTAAATGATATTCCGTCCACTGAAACCAGTGAAATATTTAGATAATCAAGATCAATGTTTAAATTTTCGGCTAAAGAATGGTAGAATAAAACTTCTGATGGTCCTTCGATTAAGAAAACTCCATTTGAAAAAAACGATTCTGCTGGCAATATACTCATCCGATAGCTCATTCCTTCCCAGCCATCTGAAATATCTTTAGAACACCCTTCACTTGCGGCTACTGTGTGTCCAGCACGGTCAAGCAACCTTATTACTGAGCCTGGTTCAAAGTTTACAGCTATTTGTGGTGAGTGGGATGAAATGATCGTTTGACCTGGAAGTTCTGATATCAAATAATCAGCCAGTTTTCTTTGTTGGTGAGGATGTAGGTGTGCTTCAGGTTCTTCGATAACATAGAAGATAACCTCGTTCTCGATATCATGTTCCTTAATACTTTTCGCTTTCCATAAAGCTAATAATATTTGATTGTTTCGCCCGTCTCCTCCAAGCATAACATTAGAACCATTTGTATTAGCTCCAAGTTGTAGGTTGTCAATAAAATCATTTATTCCAATTGCCCCAGTATCTAGTTGCACTGAATACTCTGAGTAATGATGCGCAAGTTTTTTTAGCTCATCGTTGACATCTTTTGTAGCTCTTTCTACATATATAAGTTGAGATATTTTATCATTAATAGACTGTAAATCTATACTTATCTCTCCTAACAAATCATCATCTTCTTCTCTTTCTTCAGAGTTCAATGATTGCTGTGCGATTTTTAATAGTTGTCTTTTTTCTTTACGAATAAACCTCTCTAAATCTCGTTGTGATTGAATATATTTTAAATTAACGAATTTAAGATAATAGCGAGAGTTGATTTCTTGTAAAAACTCTAAAGACTCACCAATAAAAAGTTTATAGCTGAGATCGGATTTTTGTGCAATGTACTTAATGAACGATTCACCTGAGTCACTGACATTCCCTTTCAAAATTGAAAGTACTGCATCTTCATTGATATCTTTAAAATGAATAATAATTTCAAATTCTTCACATGATTTTCCATTTTCTAAATGAAAGTCAAGTTCATTTGGTTCAATTTCTGAATCTGATATACTTTTATCCAATAGCATTCTTAGCGAATGCAACATATTACTTTTGCCAACATCATTGGCACCGATGACCAGAGTATTTGAGTTAAAATTGATGTGCGCATCTTTAAAGTTTCTAAAACCTTTGAGTTTCAGAGATGATATTTCCAACTTAAAATCCCTCTTTAAAGTAAAAAAAATCTATTTCATGATGAGGTATCACGTAAACTATGCAACCGAATTTTGCTCATTTTTTGCGGAAGATCTATTAGTTGATTTGGTTAAACGAAGGGACTAATATGATGTTAAATATATGATTTACCATATGCAACGCATCTATTCTTTAAGCAACACAATTTCAAGGATTCGTTAAATTTGATGAAAATCATAACATTACAACTCTTCAAAAACCTCTCCGATGAAACCCGTTTGGGCATCGTGTTGCTACTCAGAGAGATGGGAGAGCTGTGCGTGTGCGATCTTTGCACTGCGCTAGAACAGTCACAGCCCAAAATCTCCCGCCACCTGGCAATGCTCCGGGAAAGTGGCCTATTGCTGGATCGCAAGCAGGGGAAATGGGTTCACTACCGCTTATCTCCGCATATTCCTTCCTGGGCTGCTCAGGTGATTGAGCAGGCCTGGTTAAGCCAACAGGACGACGTACAGGCCATCGCCCGTAAGCTGGCATCAGCCAACTGCTCTGGTAGCGGTAAGGCTGTTTGAATCGCCACGGGTAATCTAGACACTTCTGAGCCGTTGATAATATAGGTTTTCATATTCAGCCGGTGGCATCTGCTCGCTCGAACCATGCCGACACTTACTGTTATAAAACATTTCGATGTAATCAAAAATATCGCTTCTGGCTTCGTCTCTCGTTCCGTAGATCTTTTTCTTAATCCGTTCGCGTTTCAGTAGCTGGAAAAAGCTTTCCGCAACCGCGTTGTCATG
>NZ_SZZZ01000010.1:0-189908 GCF_009830025.1 Pantoea sp. Taur | reverse complement strand
CTGGCGTGAAAGGTGAAACAGGGGAGCTAAGCTGCGGGACAAGGTCTTACCTTAATGGACGCGTCAGATTCACCCTGTTTCAGGTGAAGGTAGCTAACCATCACCTACTGCAGGATTCAAGATACAAGGGACGCGCTTTTGCCCGGCCAATTCATCGACTGACTCCGATAATCCGCAATCAGGGTCAACCCACTGCGGTGTTTCGTGGTAACGTGGATGTTTTGTGGTAAGTGTCAGGAAAGGCAGTGATGGCAACGAATAAAATTGATACCACGCTGGTTAGCGCGGGACGAAGCAAACGTTACACTCAGGGCTCAGTTAACAGCGTCATTCAGCGCGCATCTTCACTGGTTTTTGACACGGTTGCTGACAAAAAACGGGCGACGGCAGGTCGTGCATCGGGCGAGCTTTTTTATGGTCGCCGTGGCACCCTCACCCACTTCTCGCTGCAAGACGCCATGACCGAACTGGAAGGCGGCGCGGGTTGCGCGCTGTATCCGTGCGGTGCAGCGGCAGTATCCAATGCGATTATCTCTTTTGTCGAAGCGGGCGATCACATTCTGGTGAGCGGCGCCGTGTATGAACCGACGCAAGATTTCTGCACCAAAATTCTCAGTAAGCTGAATGTCACCACCACGTTCTTTGATCACTGCATTGGCAGCGAAATCAGTGAACTGATTCAGCCAAACACGCGCGTGGTATTCCTCGAATCTCCCGCCTCCATCACCATGGAAGTGCAGGACATTCCCGCCATCGTCGCCGCCGTACGTGCGAAAGCGCCCGACGCGATCATCATGATTGATAATACCTGGGCGGCGGGCGTGTTGTTTAACGCGCTGGAGCATGGCATCGATATTTCGATTCAGGCGGGCACCAAATACATTATTGGTCACAGCGATGCGATGATTGGCACTGCCGTCGCCAATGAACGTTGCTGGCCGCAGCTGCGTGAAAACTCGTACCTGATGGGCCAGATGGTGGATGCCGATACGGCATACATGGCCAGTCGCGGCTTGCGCACGCTCGGTACGCGTTTGCGCCAGCATGAAGAGAGCGGTTTGCAGGTTGCCGAATGGCTGGCCGCTCAACCGGAAGTGGCGCGCGTTAACCATCCGGCGCTGGCGCAGAGTAAAGGTCATGAATTCTGGCAGCGCGATTTCAACGGCAGCAGCGGACTCTTTTCCTTCATCCTGCATGAAAAATTGAGCCGTGAGCAGCTGGCGAATTACCTCGATCACTTCCACCATTTCAGCATGGCTTATTCCTGGGGTGGCTATGAATCCCTGATTCTGGCCAACCAACCGGAAGAGCTGGCGGAGATTCGCCCGGCAGGCGGCGTCGATTTCGACGGTACCCTGGTGCGTTTGCATATTGGTCTTGAACACGTTGATGACCTGCTGAACGACCTGAAAGCGGGCTTTGCGCGCTTAAAACAGTAAATATTTAAACAAAACCTAAACCATTTCGTGCCGCATCGGTGAGATCAACGTCTGCGATGCCACAGATGGTTAAAATAGAATCCTTGTGACTCGATGGGATAGCAGATGGGTGTTTTACATGAGATTGTTCACGCGCTCTGGCATCAGGATTTTGCCGCGCTGGCCAATCCGGATGTCGTGTGGATTGTCTACGGCGTGATGTTTTTAACGCTGTTTCTGGAAAACGGTTTGTTGCCTGCCTCTTTTCTGCCGGGTGACAGCCTGTTGCTGCTCGCAGGCGCCATGATTGCCAAAGGCGTGATGGATTTCGTGCCCACCATGGTGATTCTGACCACCGCCGCCAGCCTGGGTTGCTGGTTGAGTTATTTACAGGGGCGATGGCTGGGCAATACGCGGATGGTCAAAAGCTGGTTGATGCATTTGCCGGCGCAATATCATCAGCGCGCCTGGAATCTGTTTAACCGCCACGGTTTGATGGCGTTGCTGGTCGGGCGTTTCCTGGCGTTTGTTCGTACCTTGCTGCCGACCATGGCGGGCATTTCGGGTTTACAGAATGGGCGCTTCCAGCTGTTTAACTGGCTGAGCGGCGCGCTGTGGGTCGGGATTGTGGTCGCCATGGGCTATGGCATCAGTCAGGTGCCGTTTATCAAGCGTCACGAAGATCAGGTGATGGCGGTGCTGATGGTGCTGCCGATGGTGTTGCTGTTTGTCGGTCTGACCGGCAGCATCGTGGTGATCTGGAAAAAACGCCGCCAGAAAATATGATTAAGACGCGGCGTCAAACGGCAACGTTTGACGCACGCGGCTGGCTTCCTCTCCCGGCGTCACGCCGAAATAGCGCTTAAACTCCCGCGAGAATTGCGAAGGGCTTTCATAGCCTACACGTACCGCTGCCGCACTGGCTTTCATCCCATCCTGCAACATCATTAATCGTGCCTGATGCAGACGATAGCGCTTCAGATATTGCAGCGGCGAGGTTTGGGTGACGGCTTTAAAGTTGTGATGAAATGCCGAAACGCTCATGTTCACTTCGGCTGCCAGCATATCGACGCTGAGGCTTTCGGCGAAATGGCTTTCGATGCGTCGCAAGGCGCGCGCAATCTGGCTGAACTGGGTCTGACGATTCACCAGCGACAGCAGCGCACCGCCAATCGGGCCGGTGAGCACGTAGTAGATAATTTCCCGCACCAACTGTGGGCCCAGCACGCGCGCATCACGCGGATGGCTCATCGCATCCAGCAAACGCTCGGCAGCGCACAGCATCTCTTCACTCATAAACGCCGAATGGATACCGGAAGTCTGCAACTGCGGCTGAAATTGTTCGTCGTCGCCAATATCCATCAACAGATCCTGCAAGCTGGCGATATCCACGCTCAGGCACATGCCGGCCAACGGCTCTTCCGGAGTGGCTTCGGTTTCGCACTCCACCGGCAGCGGTACGGTCAGCATCAAATACTTCGTGGCGTCGTAATGAAACACCGTGCTGCCGAGATAACCGGTTTTACGTCCCTGAAAAAGAATCACAATGCCGGGTTGATACATCATCGGCGTGCGCGGAAGCGTTTCGCAGGCGTAGATGAGCTTGACGTTTTCCACAGCGCACAGCGGCTTACGCGCATCATTCATTAGCGCGGTTACGCGCTGCGCCAGCTGGCGGCAAAGGGCATCGTTCGGCATGGATCACTCTCAGGCAGCAAAAAAATCAGTGTGCCGCAATGCTGCTCAAAGCTCCACCCTTCAGCAGAATCAGGCAAGATTCTGGCAGAAATGACCAGGGTAAAAGGGCGAGGTGATTGCCACAATGATCCTGCGGTTGAGTTTGTTGACTAGACTTAACCACAGCGCTTTTACGGTAAGTCACTGCGACAGATAAGGAGCAACTATGGCAGAGCAACCCATTATCAAACTGCACGACGGCAATATGATGCCGCAACTCGGACTCGGGGTCTGGCAAGCGAGTATCGAGGATGCCCGGGCGGCGATTGTCGAGGCCCTAAAAGTAGGCTATCGCTCGATTGACACCGCCGCCATCTACAAAAATGAGGAAGCCGTCGGTCAGGCACTGCAGGACACCGATGTCGCACGCGAAGACATTTTCATTACCACCAAACTGTGGAATGACGACCAGCAGAACGGTCAGCAGGCGATTGAGACCAGCCTGAAGAAGCTGCAACTGGAGAGCGTCGATCTCTATCTGATGCACTGGCCGTGCCCGGAAAAAGATCACTACGTTGAAGCCTGGAAAAAGATGATTGAGCTGCAACAGCAGGGCTTAACCAAAAGCATTGGCGTCTGTAACTTCCATGAAGCCCATCTCAAACGCCTGATCGATGAAACAGGCGTCTCGCCGGTGGTGAACCAGATTGAGCTGCACCCGATGCTGCAACAGCGCACCCTGCATGCCTGGAATGCACTGCATCAGATCCAAACCGAATCCTGGAGCCCGCTGGCGCAAGGCGGTAAAGGAGTATTCGATCAGGAGATCATCCGCGAACTGGCGAAGAAATACGGTAAGACGCCAGCGCAGATTGTCATTCGCTGGCATCTGGATAGCGGATTAGTGGTGATTCCAAAATCGGTGACGCCGGAACGTATTCGTGAAAACTTCCAGGTGTTCGACTTCAGACTGGAAAAACCCGAGATCAGCGAGATCACTAAGCTGGATAAAGGAAATCGTTTGGGGCCGGATCCGGAGAGCTTTAACGGCTAAGTCGGCACCGTTTAACCGCCAGGCGGATACGGTCAATGCGTGCTCGCCTGTATTGGCTTCACAACAGCCATGCGGTCATGTGCGGGTTGCTATGAATCGTGATCCTGTCGATTTGACGATCTGTTGTAAGGTGCGCATCGCTGCGCACCTTTTTTCTTATGGCACCGGATTGACCTGCAACTGCCCCGCCGTGCCGCGGTCGGCTAATTCCAGCGTCTGGCTGTAGTAGACAAACGGGAAGTGATCCGACGAACTCTGCGGGAAGCTCACCAGCAACTCCACATCACCATCCACCCATACCGTATCTTTCCAGCCGCGATCTTCGCCCATCGGCTGTGCGCCATTGACGCTTTTGATCAGGAACATCACGCCCTGAATATGCAGCGATTGCGGGCGATCGGCATGGATAATCCAGCGTTCAAAGGTGCCCTGCTGCACCGTGGTGTCGATGCGGCTCATGTCCCACAGTGCGCCATTGATACCCGGCACACTGTCGCCAATGCGGAATTCGCGCGTGCGCACCGCCACGCCATCCAGAATCTGATCCGCTAATAAACGCATCGGCAGATTGTCGGTAACCAGCGGCAGTAAGCCGGTGGGGCGCAGGCTGAGAACCAGCGTGTTGGCGAGGATGGAGGAAGGTTCAAACAGACCACGCAGGCGATCCATCAGGCCCGCCGCAGTCCCTGCCGTAATCGAGACTTCATCGCCCTGCGACATATCCACCAGCACTTCACGGCGTTCACCGGGTGCCAGCGACAGCGTTTGCACCGCAACGGGCGCAGGCAGGAAGCCTTGATCGCTGGCAATCACGGTAAACGGACGATTATCCGAGAAGCTCAAATCAAAGCGACGCGCGTTCGAAGCATTCAACAGGCGCAGACGCACCCAACCACGCGACACCTCGACATACGGATTCTGCACGCCGTTGACCAGCAACGTATCCCCGAGGAAACCGCCGTCTGATGGTGGGTTATAAACCGGCGTGGCAAAGTTATCGAGACGCTTGTCCTGGATAATCAGCGGGAAGTCATCAACGCCATAGTGTTTGGGCAGCGGCAGCGCTTTGCTGACGTCATCTTCAATCAGCCACATGCCCGCCAGACCGTTGTAGACGTGTGGCGCCATACGATTTGGCGTATTGGCGTGATACCACAAGGTCGATGCCCCCTGGCGAACCGGCAATACCGGCGCCCAGTCAACGCCGGCTGACATCATGCGCGGTGCACCGCCCATTAAGGCACCCGGCACCTGCAATCCACTTACCGTCATCGCCACCGGTTCGTTGAGACGGTTGCTGTAAATCAACTTCACGTCATCGCCGCTGTAGACGCGCACCGTGGGACCGAGGTACAGGCCATTAATACCCCAGACCGGCACTTTATTGTTATTACCGCTAAATGACCAATGGCTGCGTTGCAGCGTCAGAAAGAGCGGTTGGCCACGGCGAGACTCAAGCAGTGGCGGAACAGGAAGCGGCACATCGCCCATCGGAGCCGCAGCGTAGGCGGCATAAGGCATGCTACTGGTCGCCAGCGCAACACCGGCGGAAAGCTGAATAAACTGACGTCTGCTGCAAGACATAAAACTTCAGACCTTTTGAGCGGGGCGTGAAGACGCCGTGTCCATGTTGTTCTTGTTAGTGAGTTTTTGCTGTGATGAGCACGGGGCAGCGTTTCTACCCCGTGGATGGCTAGAGTTTACCGTTTTTTTCGCGTTCGGCGACTTCGGCGTTCAATTCTTCCAGCTTAGCAGACATTAATTCGCGGCAGTGGGTGGCTAATTTGCGCACCGAGGTGGTTTCAAACTGTTTGGTATCCACTGGCGGCAGCATTTCAACAATCACCAGGCCGTTGTTCCAGCGATTAAGTTTCACTTTGCCGTGGGTATTCGACACCACCACAGGAATGATCGGCACACCTGCTGCCACTGCAGCATGAAACGCACCGGTTTTAAACGGCAGTAAACCACGGCCACGGCTGCGGGTACCTTCCGGGAACATCCAGAATGAAATCTTCTTTTTATTAAACTGCTCGACCAGTTCACCGATGGTGCCATGCGCTTTGGCGCGGTTATCACGGTCAATCAGCAAATTACCGGTCAGCCAGTAGAGTTGACCAAAGAATGGGATCCACAGCAGGCTCTTTTTGCCGACGGTGACCGTGGTCGGCTGCACGATCTTCGCCGCCGTGATCATGTCGTAATTGTTCTGATGGTTGGCAATATAAATCGCATTGCCATAGCTCTCCGCGTCGGCGGGTTTGCGCAGCTCGACTTTGACGCCAAATACCGTCGACAGGCGACCAAACATATGGCCGAACGTCGCCACATGGCGAGGATTACGCGGTGAGAACAAACACCAGATACTGCCGAAGATGCACACCAAAATCGAATAAACGATAACAATAATCGTGCGTAAAATTAGTAACATAGCTTCCTCAAGTTGGGCAATCCATTGCCTGGTCAGTCTTATTCTTCGCTACTGGCGTCACTTTTCGGGCGCGCTGGCGCGTTCACTTCCACGCTATCAATGCGCTGCAGGCCACGCGACACGCTGCCACGACGACCGCGATCGGCACGCACTTTTTGCAGATCCTCATCACGCATGATCAGCTTACGTTTGCCGACATACAGGGTAATCGAGCTGCCCGGCGGCAGAATCAGCAACCACTGCAGCTTATCCACGCCCGCAGCGGCATCCGCTGATGGAATAGAGATGATTTTATTACCTTTGCCTTTCGACATCTGTGGCAGATCGCCCACCGGGAACATCAACATACGTCCGGCCTGGGTAATCGCCAGCAGCATATCATCGCCCGAATGCACCGCCATTGGCGTCATCACTTTGGCATTGTCTGGCAACGTTAGCAGCGCTTTACCGGCGCGGTTGCGCGAAATCAAATCGGCAAAGGTACAGATAAAGCCGTAACCCGCATCGGAGGCCATCAACAGTTTTTGGTCGTCCGCTTCCATCAGCACCTGTTCAAACGCGGCACCTGGCGGTGGCGTCAGTTTGCCGGTTAGCGGCTCGCCCTGCCCGCGCGCCGACGGCAACGAGGTCGGATCCAGCGTATAGCTACGGCCGGTGGAGTCGATAAAGGCCACTGGCTGATTGCTCTTACCGCGTGCGGCGGCGAGGTAACTGTCACCGGCTTTGTAACTGAGACCGGTTGGATCGATATCGTGGCCTTTGGCGCTGCGCACCCAGCCCATCTGCGACAGCACAATCGTCACCGGCTCGGCACTCACCAGCTCGGTTTCGCTCAGCGCTTTAGCTTCTTCACGCTCATGCAGCGGCGAACGACGATCGTCGCCATAAGCTTGCGCATCCGCCAGCAGCTCTTTCTTCAGCAGGTTGCTCATCTTGCGTTCGGACGCCAGAATCGCCTGCAGTTGATCGCGCTCTTTCTCCAGCTCCGCCTGCTCACCGCGAATCTTCATCTCTTCCAGTTTGGCGAGATGGCGCAGTTTCAGTTCCAAAATGGATTCGGCTTGCGTATCGCTGAGTTCAAAGCGCGACATCAGCACTTGCTTAGGCTCGTCCTCGGTACGGATGATGTGAATCACTTCATCAATGTTGAGGAACGCCACCAGCAAACCTTCGAGGATATGCAGGCGGCGCAGCACGCGCTCTAAACGATAGTTCAGGCGGCGCGTCACGGTATCGCGACGGTACACCAGCCATTCAGACAGGATCTCCAGCAGGTTTTTCACCGCCGGACGGTTATCCAGCCCAATCATATTCAGGTTAACGCGATAGCTCTTTTCCAGATCGGTGGTGGCAAACAGATGATTCATCACCTGCTCCACATCCACACGATTCGAGCGTGGCACAATCACCAGACGCGTTGGGTTCTCGTGGTTGGATTCATCACGCAGATCTTCCACCATCGGCAGCTTTTTATTACGCATCTGGTTAGCGATCTGCTCCAGCACGCGCGCACCGGAAACCTGGTGCGGCAGTGCAGTGATCACCACATCGCCATCTTCTTTCTTCCACACCGCGCGCTGACGGATCGAACCGCGCCCGCTTTGGTAGATTTTGCGGATCTCGCTGCGCGGCGTGATGATCTCGGCTTCGGTCGGATAATCCGGGCCCTGCACAATATCCAGCAACTCATCCAGCGTGGTGTTGGGTTTGTCGATCAGCTTCACCGCCGCTTCCGCCACTTCACGCAGGTTGTGCGGTGGGATATCGGTGGCCATGCCCACGGCGATACCGGTGGTGCCGTTCAGCAGGATATTCGGCAGACGTGCCGGCAACATCTTCGGCTCCTGCATGGTGCCGTCAAAGTTCGGGATGTAATCGACCGTGCCTTGTCCCAATTCACCCAGCAAAATCTCGGCATATTTGGAGAGGCGTGACTCGGTGTAACGCATCGCGGCGAAGGATTTGGGATCGTCCGGCGCCCCCCAGTTGCCCTGACCATCCACCAGCGGGTAGCGATAGGAGAACGGCTGTGCCATCAACACCATCGCTTCATAACAGGCGCTGTCGCCATGCGGATGATATTTACCTAATACGTCACCGACGGTACGGGCAGATTTTTTGAATTTGGCGCTGGCATTGAGGCCCAGTTCCGACATCGCGTATACAATTCGGCGCTGCACCGGCTTGAGGCCATCGCCGATATACGGCAGTGCGCGGTCCATGATCACGTACATGGAGTAGTTCAGGTACGCGTTTTCCGTAAATTTGTGCAGGGCAAGACGCTCTGCACCATCCTGCGTCAATTCGCTCATTAAGCTCGCATCCTCACTTCGTGGCCCGCAACGGCGGGGCATCCGGCGCTCATTTGGCGAGGATAGTACCTTATTCGTGCGAGTTAGTCACAGGGAAGCCAATGACCGCAGGCAGAATCGTATGGCATTAAATAACGTGATATCGGTTGGAAAATGAAAAAGGAATGAGATCAATATCACAATGAATATCCCCATTAATATGTGAGCATGATCGCAATTAATTATTAACTATTTCAGGTGTATTAAAGCTGTCCGTAATCATGGACAACATTTAGTATTGTTGCTTACACCGTCCTTTCCTAAATTTATACTCCATAAGACATCAATATTGCGCTCCTGATTTCTGGCATGAAGAAATAGATAACGAGGAAATAATCTTAAAAACGCTTTGCCAAAATAAAGGGTGACCGAATGCAAATACTGACTTCGCGACAACACCGTTTAGTCAAACTGCTGTTGCAACATGCTGCACCGCAGCCGATCAGAGAATTAGCCCTTCAGTTGGGCGTGTCAGAAAAGACGATTCAGCGCGACTTGCAGTGGCTGGAAAGCTGGCTTGGTAGCTGGTCACTGACGCTGGAGAAAACCCCAGGCCGCGGCGTGCGTTTGCGGGTTGATGATATCCAGCAGCGCCTGCAACTGGAGCAGCAACTCAACGGCGATGAAAGCAGTGCCGATGCGCTGGGGCAAAACAGCCGCCGAGTAAAAATTGCCTCGCAGTTGCTGAGTGACGCCCCGCGTGCGACCTCTATCAGTAAGCTGTCGGAACGCTATTTTATCAGCCACGCCTCGATTGTGAATGACCTGAAAGTGATTGAAGAGTGGCTACAACCGTTGGGTTTGACGCTGCAACGTGGGCCAGGTGGCACCCATATCGAAGGTAACGAACAGGCGCTGCGTCAGGCAATGGTCTCCCTGATCAATGATGTGATGCAGCAAAACGTTGCCGGAACGCCGCTGTTGCCACGTCTCGATCCCGGCAGCCAGCAGGCACTGGTGCATTATTTTGGCGATGAGGATGTGGCTTTTGTGCAGACGCTGCTGCAACAGATGGAGCAGCAACTCAGTTACCCGCTGGGCGATGCCTGGTATCTGAATCTCTGCACCCATATTCTGATCATGATGCACCGGATGGCGCAGGGGAATGCGCTGGCACTGGCAACTCTGGCCACAATGCAGGATCTCGATCAGCGCATTTTACTGATTGCCCAGCAAATGGTGACGCAGATTGAACAGCGGATGTGCTGTGCCCTGCCCGCCGATGAAGTGGGTTTTATTTATCAATATATCGTGTCATCCGGCATTGTGGTGGAAGAGCGCGGCGATAATGCGCCGATGCATAATCAATTCTGCACCGCAGAGTCCGTAAAAATAACCTGTGAATTAATTGATCGTTTCGCAGCCTTTATTCAGCAAGATTTAGCGCAGGACCGATTATTATTTGACGGCTTACTGGTGCATATAAAGCCACTATTAAATCGACTCAAATATCATATTCATATTCGCAATCCGCTGCTGGAGGATATTCAGCAGGAAATGAAAGGCATATTTTCGTTAACGCACCAGGCGATGCAATTAACTGCTCGCACTTATGGGCTTTCGCCAGTGGCTGACGACGAAATCGGTTATCTCTGCGTGCATTTCCAGGCCGCGCTGGAGCGGCAAATTGCCCATAAACGCATTCTGGTGGTGTGTTCCAGCGGCGTGGGGACGTCGCATCTGCTGAAGAGCCGCATCTTGCGGGCGTTCCCTGACTGGGAAATCGCGGGTGTCGTCTCCGCCAGCAATCACGCCGCGTTTTGTCAGAACCAGACAGTGGATTTAGTGATCACCACTATCCATCTCAACGCCGGGCCTATTCCGGCAGTGTATGTGAGTGCATTTTTTAACGATGACGATATCCGGCGGGTCACTGACGCCATGATTGGCAGCCAGCTGCCGGACGGCGCGCACTGCGCGTTGGCTGAACATTAATTGAATGAGGTAAAACCCATGGACATTTCCCGCATTCTGACGCCACGCCGCGTTAACCTGGCGCTCACCGCCACCACCAAAGAAGAAGTGATCAACGAACTGACCGATCTGCTGTATCAGGACGGCGCCATCACCGATCGTGCAGCCTTTATTGAAGATGTCTGGCTGCGTGAAGCTGAGGGCTCTACCGGGTTCGAAAACCACGTTGCCATTCCGCACGGCAAGTCTTCCGCCGTCCAACACACCACATTAGCCATTGGTCGTACCCAACAGGATATCCCCTGGGAAACGCTCGATGGCAGCCAGGTGCGCTGCATCATCCTGTTCGCGGTGCGACTGGAAGATCAGAACACTACCCATATTCGCCTGTTGTCGCAGGTGGCCAGCGCGCTGGCCGATGATGAGGTGATAGCCCAACTGCTGGTGGAAAACGACCCCAGCAATATCATCCGGCTGTTTAGCCAGTACGCCGAAACCGACCTCTGTTAATCCCCTAACTCTTTGAGGTGACACATGAATATCGTCTGTGTAGCGGCCTGCACGGCAGGCATCGCGCATACCTATATTGCGCGTGAAAAACTGATCAAAGGCGCTCATGCACTGGGCCACACCATCCACGTTGAAACCCAGGGCACCATCGGCACTGAAACCGCGTTGACGCGTGAAGACATCGCCGCCGCTGACGTGGTGATCCTCGCCATTGATGTGAAGATCAACGGTGAAGAACGCTTTCAGGGCAAACCCATCGTACGAGTGAAAACCGAAGTGGTGATCAAGTCACCGGTGAAATTCCTCGAAAAAGTGGCGGATTCACTGGCGCGTGCCTGAGGAGATCCATCATGAACGACAACAAACGTCAGTACGGACAAGAGATCAAAGGCCATCTGCTCACCGGGATATCCTGGATGATCCCGCTAATCGTCGCCGCCGGGATCTGTATCGCGCTCGGCCAGGTGATTGGCGGGCCGGATGTCGGCAAGCAAACCGGCACTATCGCCTGGATGTTGAACCAGATCGGCGGCTGGGGCATGGGCTTGATCGTGCCGCTGATCAGCGCGGCCATCGCCTACTCCATCGCCGATCGTCCCGGCTTTGCGCCCGGTTTGATCGTCGGTTTTATCTGCGGGCAGATCGGCACCGGTTTTATCGGCGGTATGCTCGGCGGCTTCCTGGTGGGTTACACGGTATTGCTGTTGCGCCGCACCATTAAGCTGCCGCAGTCGATGCAGGGGTTGATGCCGATTATGGTGCTGCCGGTGTTGAGCACCATCATCGCCGGTCTGTTGATGATGACCTTTATTGGCCAGCCGATTGTCTGGCTGCAGAAGGCGCTGATTCATCTGCTGGAATCGATGCAGGGCGGATCGAAGTTTGTGCTGGGTGCGGTGCTGGGTGCGATGGCGACTTTTGACTTCGGCGGCCCCATCAACAAAACCATGTCGCTGTTCGCCGACGGCATGCTGGTCGACGGAATTTATGGCCCGGAAGCAGTGAAGTTTGTCGGCTCAATGATTCCGCCGTTTGGCATCACGCTGTCGTATCTGCTGACGCGCCATAAGTACACCAAAGCGGAGAAAGAGGCGCTGAAAGCCGCCTTCCCGATGGGTATCTGCATGATTACCGAAGGGGTGATTCCGATTGCGGCGCGTGACCTGCTGCGTGTGGTCGGCAGCTGCGTGGTGGCCTCTGCCATCGCCGGTGGGCTGATTATGGTGTGGGGCGTGGAAGCACCAGTGCCGCACGGCGGCATGTTTGTGGTGCCGCTGTTCACCAAACCGCTGATGTTCTGTCTGGCGCTGGGCATCGGCACCGTGGTATGCGGCGTGATGCTGTCGCTGATGAAGAAACCAGTGACGCAGGCAGATGAAGAGTTCGATGACGTGGAAGCCCCTGGCGTCCGCGACGAAGAGATCAAATTCACACTGGAATAAGGAGCCACCATGTTTGCCATGATGAATGACCTGATTCAGGCCGCCGCTAAGCAGCAGTATGCCGTGCTGGCGATAAACTGCTTCAACCTTGAAACCGCGCGGGCGGCGATTCAGGCCGCCGAACAGCAGCGTGCACCGCTGATATTGAATGTCTATCAGGGTCACAGCACGCACTTCCCACCCGCCGTGGCCGTGCCGCTGGTGCAGGCGCTGGCGAAAGACGCCACGGTACCGGTTGCCCTTGCGCTGGACCACGGCAAGGCCTTTCCGCTGATTGGTCAGGCGTTTCGCGCCGGCTTTACCGGCCTGATGATCGATGCCTCTGCCGATCCGCTGGCCGAAAATATTCGCCAGACCGCAGCGGTAGTGAAGATGGCGCACACCGCTGGCGTTTGCGTCGAAGGCGAGCTGGGGCATATCGCCGATGCGCCGACCTACGAGTTAGCCGATGCCTCCGTGAAGATGACGCAGGTTGCCGACGTGCTGCCGTTTATCGAGCAAACCGATATCGATTTGCTGGCGATTTCAGTGGGCACCGCGCACGGCCTTTATCCGGCAGGCGTGAAGCCGAAGATTGATTTCCAGCGCTTGCAGGAGCTGCATGCGGTCTCAACACGCCCATTGGCACTGCATGGCGGTTCGGGCACACCCGCCGAGGATATTCGCCGCGTTAGTCAGCATGGTGTAGCGAAGATTAACGTCGGTGCCGCCGTGTTTGATGCCGGTAAAAACGCGGTTGAGCAGGCGCTGAAACAGCATCCGCACGCGGAACTGGCCGATCTGCTTGGGCTGATGGAATCCGCCTGCCGTGAAGTGGTGATTGAGTATCTGAGCTGGTCGGGATCGGCTGGCAAAGCGTAGTGCTGAAACGAACGCACGTGATTTGACGCATGAATACGCACCTGAAAAGCCGCTTCGGTCATCGCGATTTAAAGCAGCGGCAAGATACCGCGCGATAAATCGTGCAGCAACAGGATGCAGAAGCATTTCCCTTTTTATCCATCATCGGGTCGGCGCACGCGTCGGCTCTGGTAAAACTCACGTTGAGGAAATATTAACATGTTGATTTCAATGAAAGAGATGTTGGCACCGACTCGTGAACACCGCTACGCCATCGGCGCATTTAACGTGGCAGACAGCTGCTTTATCCGTGCCGTGGTGGAGGAAGCCGAAGCCACCAACACTCCGGCGATCATCTCGATTCACCCGAGTGAGCTGGAGTTTGTGACCGATGAATTCTTTGGCTATGTGCGGGAACGCACGCTGAAGAGCAAAGTGCCCTTCACCATTCACCTCGACCACGGTGCATCGATTGCGCAGGTGCTGCGCGCCATCCAATGTGGATTTACGTCGGTGATGATCGATGGATCACTGCTGCCGTACGAAGAGAACGTGGCGCTGACCAAAGAGGTGGTGAAGCTGGCGCATTCGGTGGGCGTGTCGGTGGAAGGTGAACTCGGCACCATTGGCGATACCGGCACCACCGTGGAAGGTGGCGTTAGCAAGGTGATCTATACCGAACCGGCGCAGGCAGAAGATTTTATCCAGCGCACCGGCGTCGATACCCTGGCAGTGGCAATTGGCACCGCACACGGTATCTATCCAAAAGATATGAAGCCGGAACTGCAGATGCATATTCTGAAGGATATTGCTCAACGCACCGATATTCCGCTGGTGCTGCACGGTGGTTCTGCTAACCCGGATGCGGAGATTGCTGAGGCGGTGACCCTCGGCGTGGGCAAAATCAATATTTCCAGCGATATGAAGTACGCCTACTTCGCTAAACTGCGCGAAATTCTGGCGCGTGAAACCTGGTGGGATCCCAATGTGATTTATCCGGAAGCGATTACCGCCGCCAAAGCAGTGATTCGCTACAAGATGAATCTGTTTGGTGGATTGGGTAAAGCGAGTTTGTATCGCTGAGTGCTCGAATGGGGCCACGTTGCCCCTTTTGAGCCACGCAATAATCGCGCCGCTCCAGTAGCGGCGCGATGCATCAGGCCTGAGTTTACTTAATCACACCCAGCCACTGCGAGGCGATCTGCGCATATTCGCCGGTGGCGGTGCTGAGATGTAGCCACTGATCGACATACAGTTTCCAGCTCATATCATCACGCGGAATCATGTAGGCTTTCTCACCATACTGCATCGGCTTATCCGGATTGATGGCACACAGCGTGGGGTAATGCTTCATCTGGAACAATGCTTCGGACGCATCCGTAATCATCACATCGGCTTTCTTATCCACCAGCTGCTGGAAAATACCGACGTTATCGGCCAGTTGCAGCGTCGACTGCGGTAAGTGGCTGTGCACAAAGGCTTCATTGGTGCCGCCAGCCGGTTCAATCACCCGCACGCTCGGCTTGTTGATCTGCGCGACGGTTTGGTATTTGTCTTTATCATCACAGCGCACCAGCGGGATTTTGCCATCCACACCCAGCGGCTCGGCAAACCAGGCTATCTGCTGGCGTTTTAAGGTAACGGACACGCCACCCAGCGCGATATCACACTGCTTCGCCACGAAATCGTCACTCATGGTTTTCCAGGTGGTCGGCACCCACTGCACTTTGGCGCCCAGACTTGCCGCCAGTGACTGCGCCATGCTGATATCCAGCCCTTCATACTGCCCATCGCTGCGCAGATAGCTGTAAGGCTTGTAGTCTCCCGTGGTACAGACTTTCAGGGTTTTACTGCTACGAATCTCGTCGAGGTGGGATTGCGCCGACGCAGCGCCACTCACCAGAAGTAATGCACTCAGTATCGCGGTTTTCATGGTTTCTTCTTTTTTATGTTGATGTTGGTTTGCGCGCGGATTGTTGCATAGCCCTGCGCATTGTTGCTTTATTAGCAAAAGTCTTGTGATCAATCACGCATTTTTTTGCTTCGCCTGCGCGCGTACAGTGTGCGCCATCAACGGGAAACGGAGCGAATCATCCATGAGCAATATTTTAATCATCGACGGCGGTAAAACTTTTGCCCACTCGAAAGGCGAACTGAATCACACCCTCACTGACGTGGCAGCCAGCCAGCTGCGCGATCTGGGCCATAACGTGGTGGTCACCCTTGCAGACAGCGATTACAACGTGGCAGAAGAAGTGCAGAAATATCTCGACAGCGATGTGGTGATTTATCAGATGCCTGGCTGGTGGATGGGCGAGCCGTGGACGGTGAAAAAATACATTGATGACGTGTTCACCGAAGGCCACGGTTCACTGTATGCCAGTGATGGCCGTACGCGCAGCGATGCGGGCAAAAAGTACGGTTCAGGCGGTCTGATTCAGGGCAAAAAATACATGCTGTCGCTGACGTGGAATGCACCGCTGGAAGCGTTTAATGATCCTGAGCAGTTCTTCGAAGGCGTGGGCGTGGATGGTCTCTATCTGCACTTCCACAAAGCCAACCAGTTCCTTGGCATGGAAGGTTTACCGACCTTTATCTGTAACGATGTGATCAAGATGCCGGACGTGCCGCGCGATATCGAACGTTATCGGACTCATCTCAGCCAGATCTTTGCTTAACTGTAAGCACACCGGGAAAAGAGGAAGCGCTATGTTAACCGTCGTTGCAGAAATTTGCGTCAAGCCAGGCCGCCGTCATGTGGTGCTGGATGCCATCAATAAATTGATCCCCACCGTGCTGGAAGAAGAGGGTTGCCATCAGTATGACGCGCTGGTTGACCATCAGGCGCAGGTGCCGTGGAAGCAAAATTCCCCAGATTCCATTTTCATGCTGGAGCAGTGGGAATCGCTGCGCCATCTTGAGCAGCATCAGCAAATGCCGCATATGGATGCGCATCGCGCCACGATTAAAGACGATGTGGTGGATGTGAAGATCCTGGTATTAGAGCCGGTTCGTTAATCGTCTAAGCCTCTGCCTATGCAGGGGCTTTTTTATAGCAGGCGATCTTGTTCTATCTTCTCGCGCAGAAAATCGAGAAAACAGGTAATGCGCGAGGTCAGAGATTGATTACGGTAATACACGGCGTGAATCGGCAGGCGCCATTCGCGCGTTTCCTGCTCCAGCACCTGCACTAAATCGCCCCGCTCGCGATCTTTACGGCTGACAAAATCAGACAGGCGCGCAATGCCCTGTCCTGCTAACGCCAGCTGACGCAACGTCTCGCCACTGGAAGCCGACAGCGTGGGCTTAATCTGCAAAAACTCACCCTCACTTTGCCAAACAGGCCAGACATTGTGTGCATCCAACTGACTGAAGCCGAGCAGCTGATGAGCTGCTAACGCCTCAACTGATTCCGGGCTGCCATACTGCTGCAGGTAAGCCGGGCTCGCCACTAAACGCGTGGCGCTGCTGCCCAGCACGCGGGCACGCAGCGTAGAATCACGCAACTCCCCGACGCGAATCGCGATATCGGTCTGCTGCTCCAGCAAATCGATCATGATGTCGTCGGTATTCAACTCCAGCTGAATCAGCGGGTAACGCTGTCGAAATTCCGCCACCAGCGGCACGATCACGTGCAGCATAAAGGGGGCGTTGGCATTGATGCGCAATCTGCCTGAAGGAATGTCTCGGCGCTGGGCGATCTGCTCTTCTGCCAGTTCTACCGACGAAAGGATCTGGCGCGCATGATCGAGGAAGATCAAGCCTTCCTCGGTAAGCGCGAGACGCCGCGTGGTGCGGTGCATTAGCGTGGTTTGTAATTTGCTTTCCAGCCGACTCAACGCCCGGCTGATACCAGAACTGGTTTGATCGAGCTGCTCGGCCGCCGCTGTGATTGAGCCGGTATCCACCACCGCCACCCAGGCGCGTAGCTCTTCCAGTGTGATTTTCACGTTCCTTTCCCCGGTAAAAATGTTTGGCTTGCCCAAATAACAAGGGACGCCGCAGCGTCCCAGGTCATCAAGCTTCCAGGTCGGCGAGGTCGCCTTTTTCCTGTAGCCAGTTACGGCGATCTTCAGAACGCTTTTTCGCCAGCAGCATGTCCATCACGCGCAGCGTCTGCTCGACATCATCATCGCTGACTGTCAGCTGCACCAGACGACGGGTGTTCGGGTCGAGCGTGGTTTCACGCAGCTGCAGCGGGTTCATCTCACCCAGACCTTTGAAGCGCTGTACGTTCGGTTTGCCCTTCTTGCGCTTCAGCTGCTCTAGCACGCCCTCTTTCTCGTCTTCATCCAACGCGTAAAAGACTTCTTTGCCGAGATCGATGCGATACAGCGGTGGCATGGCGACATAAACATGGCCATGTTGCACCAGCGAGCGGAAGTGCTTCACAAACAGCGCACACAACAAGGTGGCGATGTGTAAGCCATCGGAGTCCGCATCCGCAAGGATACAGATCTTGCCGTAACGCAGTTGGCTCAGATCTTCACTGTCGGGATCGATACCGATCGCCACAGAAATATCATGAACTTCCTGCGAGGCCAGCACTTCGTCCGATGAGACTTCCCAGGTGTTCAGGATCTTACCTTTAAGCGGCATGATCGCCTGATAATCACGATCGCGCGCCTGCTTGGCCGATCCACCTGCGGAGTCCCCTTCCACCAGGAAGAGTTCGGTGCGATTCAGATCCTGTGCACTACAGTCTGCCAGTTTGCCCGGCAGTGCGGGTCCGCTGGTGAGCTTTTTACGCACCACTTTCTTGGCCGCGCGCATACGACGCTGAGCACTGGAGATCGCCAGTTCGGCCAGCATTTCGGCGGCTTGCACGTTCTGGTTCAACCACAAGCTGAAAGCATCTTTTACGATAGCCGAGACAAATGCCGCGCACTGACGCGAAGAGAGACGCTCTTTGGTTTGACCGGCGAACTGTGGATCCTGCATTTTGACCGACAGCACGTAGGCGCAGCGATCCCAAATATCTTCCGCAGACAGTTTTACGCCGCGTGGCAGGATATTGCGGAACTCGCAGAACTCACGCATCGCATCCAGCAAGCCCTGACGCAGACCGTTAACGTGCGTCCCGCCTTGCATAGTGGGAATCAGGTTGACGTAGCTTTCGGTCAGCAGTTCGCCGCCTTCTGGTAGCCATAGTAACGCCCAATCCACCGCTTCCACATCACCGGCAAAGCTGCCGACAAAGGGTTTTTCCGGCAAGGTGGGGAGGCCGTTGACTGCTTCTGATAAGTAATCAGAGAGGCCGCCATGATAGAGCCATGTCTGCTCGGTATCATTGACCTTGTCTTTAAACACGATCTCCACGCCCGGACACAGCACCGCTTTGGCTTTCAACACATGCGTCAGGCGCGACACCGAGAAGCGTGGACTGTCGAAGAAACTCTCATCCGGCCAGAAATGCACGCGCGTGCCCGTGTTACGTTTGCCGACCGTGCCGGTCACCGTCAGATCCTGCACTTTATCGCCATTTTCGAAGGCAATATCGTAGATCTCGCCATTGCGGCGCACGGTGACTTCAACGCGTTTTGACAGGGCGTTGACCACCGAAATCCCCACGCCGTGCAAGCCGCCGGAGAACTGGTAGTTTTTGTTGGAGAATTTACCGCCCGCATGCAGACGGCAAAGAATCAGCTCAACCGCTGGCACACCCTCTTCCGGATGGATATCTACCGGCATGCCGCGACCGTCATCGATGACTTCCAGTGACTGATCCGCATGCAGGATCACTTCCACGCGCCTGGCGTGACCCGCCAGCGCCTCATCGACACTGTTATCGATCACTTCCTGGCCCAGATGGTTTGGGCGCGTGGTATCGGTGTACATCCCCGGACGACGACGCACCGGTTCAAGGCCGGTTAAGACCTCAATGGCATCGGCATTATAACTTGATTGGCTCATCGTAACTGTCTGATTAGCAATAGGAATAGGGGTCCATCTCGCAGCAATCAGGGAGCATTTAGTCCCAGAAAATCAATGATCTGCGCAAAATGGCGTTCGAATCCGATATAAGCATGATTGCCACCCTCTTCGACCGTTTGGCGGCATGCGCTGTAGTATTCCAGCGCCTGGCGGTAATCGAGTACTTCATCGCCGGTCTGTTGCAGCAGCCAGAGTAAATCGGGCGCTTCGAGAGGGTCAATCTGCATGACTTTCAGATCGTAAATGTGGCGTGACTCTAACACATATTGCTGGCCGGTGTAGGGATTACGGTTCTCGCCGAGGTAATCCACCAGCAGCTCAAACGGGCGCACCGCTGGATTGACCACCACCGCAGGCAGCATAAAGCATTGCGAGAGCCAGGTAGCGAAGTAGCCCCCGAGCGACGATCCCACCAGGCCGAGCGGTTCACCGGCGTACTGCATCACCAGCTCTTCCAGCATGCTGGCGGCTTCGGCGGGGAACGTGGGCAGCTGCGGCACCAGAACATTAATGTGCGGATGATGTTGCGCTACCCACTGCTGCAGTTGTGTGGCTTTGGCCGATTGCGGAGAGCTGTTGAATCCGTGCAGATAGATCAGCGCCGCCATCGCTTAGTAGCCCTCGGAATCTAAATCGGGGCGGAACAGATCGCTTTGCAGACGATTCACTTCGGTCTCCAGT
Organism: Pantoea sp. Taur; assembly: GCF_009830025.1. NCBI lineage: Bacteria > Pseudomonadati > Pseudomonadota > Gammaproteobacteria > Enterobacterales > Erwiniaceae > Pantoea > Pantoea sp. Taur. Next base: position 169,656 of record NZ_SZZZ01000010.1, on the reverse strand, counting down.
AAGCCATCTGCCTTCAGAGTTAACCAGCGCCAACCTGGCGCGACGTTATCGATGGTGAAGTTGGTGCAATGCGGTTTGAACTGCACGCAGGTCGAAGGAGAAGCCAGCACGCGACGACCATGCCAGTCGAGATCTAATTCCTGATGAATGTGGCCACACACCAGATTACGCGCACGCGGGAAGTGTTGCAGCACCGCTTCTAATTGATGGGGATTGCGCAAGCTATGCTGATCCAGCCAGGTACAGCCGGAAGCGAGCGGATGATGGTGCAGCAGCACCAGCGTATGGCGCTCAGGATGCAGGCGCAGCGCCTTGTCGAGCCACTCGAGTTGGTATTCGCTTAACATGCCATGCGGCACACCAAAGACCTGACTATCCAGCAGCACCAGCTGCCAGTGCTCACCCAACAGCACATGTTTATCGGAAGCGATACCGGCATCGGCGAGCGTATTGACCATCGCGGGCTGAAAATCGTGATTCCCCGGCAGCCAGACACACGGTTTCGGCAGGCGTGAAATGCCCGCTACAAAGTGTTGATAAGCTTCGACGGTGTGATCCTGGGCGAGATCGCCGGTGGCGATAATCAAATCATAATCGCGCTGTTGTGCCATGATGGCGTCCAGCACCGCATCAAAACTCGACCAGGTATTTACCCCAAGCAGCGATTGATGTTTTCCTGCAAAAAGATGGGTGTCCGTGATTTGTAAAATCCTGATATCGGCCCCATTTGCCGCAGGAAGAGTAAGCAGGCTATCCAAAGCGTTTCCTTTCTCTCCACGCCATAGTTGTATGCTATCAGCAGACCGGCACTGCTACAGCGCCGTGCGCCAGACAATAGCGCAACCAATCTGCAAGAAACTGGTTAATCTGATGTTTTTCATCGCGCTGATGCAGTTTTTTATTAGGGTAATCATAGCGCGCTTTGAAGCGATAGATCTGCTGAGTGGAACACACTTCAGCGACCATCGCATCATGGTACAGCCGAACGGACATGGATGGCAGGCTCCAGTAACTTACTGCCGGGGCCACCTGGCGAATCTCCACCAGCGTGGTATAACGCGTCGACTCTTGAATAGTCAGCTGATAACGGGCGCCGCTCACCTGATAGATCACCGACGCGCCTGCCTCGTCATCACGCGGCAGCAGGCGACGCAGTTGGGCGAAATTGGTTTCGCACAATCGCATCATTTCGGGAAAGTCAGGGGTATAGCGCTGTTTCATTTTAGCTTCCACTCTTGTCGTAGTTTTTCATGGTGCAACGCCAGCCATTGCAGGGCGATGACAGATGCCGCGTTATCAATAATCCCCTCTTCCACCCAGCGATAAGCCTGTTCGCGGCTCACCACATGGACAAGAATATCCTCATTCTCTTCCTCCAGCCCGTGATTTCCCTCTGCCAGGCTGGCATCCACTTCGCCCACCAGCACCGACAAACGTTCAGACGTTCCGCCTGGGCTGGCTAAGTAATTCACTATCGGTTTCACACGCCCGACCTTGAGGCCTGCTTCTTCTCCGGCTTCGCGACGCGCCACATCTTCCGGCGTTTCACCGGGTTCAATGATACCGGCCACCATTTCCAGCAGCCAGGGCGTTGGGCTGGAATCATAAGCCGGGATGCGAATCTGTTCGATTAGCACCACTTCGTCGCGTAAGGGATCATAGGGTAGCAGCACGGCGGCGTGTCCGCGCTCAAAAACTTCGCGTACCACCTCACCGCTCATCTCGCCATTAAAGCGGCGATGGCGGAAACGGTAGCTAATAATGGAAAAAAAACCATCGTAGCGTGTATCGCGTGCAATAATTTCTACATCGTTTTTTGTGAAAGTCACAGGGGATTTTTTTTCACCCGCCATCATCTGGTTCCTTATGCAGATTGGGATGGAGCGAAGAAAAGCCAACCCTTGTGCTCCGTCCGAGTGGTTCTTTCTGAATTATTTACGTAAATTAGGGGAAGAAGGCACGTTCAGCCAACTTATCTCTGACGCCGCCTCTGTAGAATCGGCGATTATTTTTTGGCTTACCTGCAGCACTACCAGTGCAATTTGCTGCAACAAAAGGAATGCAAATGAAAAAACTGCTCCCACTTTTTATTGGGTTGAGCCTGGGCGGATTTAGCCTTGCCAGCCAGGCAGAGAACCTGTTGCAGGTTTACCAGCAGGCGCGCCTTAGCAACCCGGATCTGCGTGCTTCAGCCGCTGACCGTGATGCAGCCTTTGAGAAAATTAACGAAGCGCGTAGCCCTTTATTGCCACAGCTCGGTCTGGGCGCAGATTATACCTATAACAACGGTTACCGTGACAGCAGCGGTCTTCATTCCAACACGACCAGCGCTTCTCTGCAATTAACACAAACCATTTTCGATATGTCGAAATGGCGTGCGCTGTCGCTGCAGGAAAAAACCGCCGGGATTCAGGATGTGACTTATCAGGTTGCACAGCAGGATCTGATTCTGAATACCGCAACGGCGTATTTCAACGTGTTGAAGGCGATTGATACCCTTTCTTACACAGAAGCGCAGAAACAGTCGATCTACCGCGAATTGGATCAAACCACCCAACGCTTCAACGTGGGTCTGGTGGCGATCACTGACGTGCAGAACGCCCGTGCGCAGTACGACAGTGTGCTGGCCAGCGAAGTGACCGCGCGTAACAACCTTGATAACGCGGTGGAATCGCTGCGTCAGATTACCGGTATGGATTATCTGGCACTGGCTTCACTGAATATCGATCGTTTCAAAACTGCACGCCCGGATGCCGTTGCTTCCTTGCTGAAGCAGGCTGAAAGCCGCAATCTCAGCCTGTTATCTGCACGTTTGAGCCAGGACCTGGCGCGCGAGCAAATTCGCTCTGCTGAATCTGGTCATATGCCAACGCTGGATCTGACTGCCTCTACTGGTGTGTCTAACAGCAAATATGGCGGCAGCCGTGCTAACCAGAGTTCTGGCACCACTGACTCCATCACGGGTTCCAACCAGGTTGGCCTGAGCTTCTCCCTGCCGCTGTACAGCGGTGGTTCGGTGACCTCGCAGGTGAAACAGGCGCAGTACAACTTTGTTGCCGCAAGCGAACAGCTGGAAGGCGCACATCGTAGTGCGATCCAGACCGTACGTTCGTCCTTCAACAACGTTAACGCGTCGATCAGCAGCATCGATGCTTACAAACAGGCCGTTGTGTCTGCTCAGAGCTCATTGGATGCGATGGAAGCCGGTTATCAGGTGGGTACCCGTACCATCGTTGATGTGCTGGATGCGACCACAACCCTGTTCAACTCTAAACAGCAACTTTCTGATGCGCGTTACAGCTACCTGATTAACCAGCTGAACATCAAATATGCGCTGGGTACGTTGAATGAGCAGGACCTGCAGCAGCTGAACAGCACGCTGGGCAAGGAAATCACCACCGCACCTGAAGTGGTGGCTCCGGAAAACAGCCAGCAGGCTTCACGTGTCGATAATGGCCCGAAAACTTCGGCACCTTCAGCCGCCGCGAAAGCGCGCCCGGCTGCCGCGCACAGCAGCGGAAATCCTTTCGGTAATTAATCCCTTAAGGGGCCGCTTGCGGCCCCTTTCGCATTCAAACGTATAACAACGTAAAGATCCCCCAGCCATCCGGCTTCTCGCTTCATTTTCCACCACTCATCACCTATCCTAAGCCCCACCTTTGGGCACAGGATGAAAATAATGAAACGGACTAAACATATTCGTCATGCCGCTTTTCGTAAAAGCTGGCAGGCACGCCATTTAACGCCAGTGGCACTCGCGGTGACCGCAGTGTTTATGCTGGCTGGCTGCGAACAAAGCGATGAGACAGTATCGCTGTACCAAAACGCGGATGATTGTGCGAAAGCTAACCCTAGCCAGAGCGCGCAATGTACCACTGCGTATAACAATGCGAAGAAAGAAGCCGAACGCACCGCACCGAAATACGCCACGCGCGAAGATTGCGTCGCAGAGTTCGGTGAGAATCAGTGCCAGCAAACACCTGCCCAGGCCGGTGTCGGTAGCACCAACAATGCCGAAGCGCAGCAGAGCGGTAGCTTCTGGATGCCGCTGATGGCCGGTTACATGATGGGTCGCATGATGGGCGGCGGCGCGGGCTTTGCGCAGCAACCGCTGTTCTCACCGAAAACCCCGAACAGCCCGGCTAACGGCCAGTTTGTCGATGCTTCCGGCAAAAACTATGGTGCAGCGACCTCAGGCCGCAGCATGAACGTGCCGAAAACCGCCATGGCACCTAAGCCAGCGACCACCTCCACCATCACCCGTGGTGGCTTCGGTGAAACCGTTGCGAAACAAAACACCATGCAGCGCAGCAATGCCACCAGCACCAATCGCAGCAGCACTGGCAGCAGCCGCTCGATGGGAGGCTAAGCCGCAATATGCAACGTATTGCTATCAGCGAACGTCCGGACTGGCGTGAAAAAGCCAACGAATATGGCTTCCAGTTTCACACCATGTACGGTGAACCTTATTGGTGTGAAGACGCTTACTACCAGTTCACCCTCGCACAGGTTGAGCAATTGGAAGATACCACCGCTGAACTGCATCAGATGTGTCTGCAGGCGGTGGAAAAAGTGGTGAACAGTGATGAACTGCTCACCCGCTTCTGCATTCCCAAACACACCTGGGACTTCGTACGAGACTCGTGGAAGCTGCGTCAGCCGTCGCTCTATTCCCGCCTGGATTTAGCCTGGGACGGTAAAGGCGATGCCAAGCTGCTGGAGAATAACGCCGACACGCCGACCTCTCTGTATGAAGCCGCCTTTTTCCAGTGGATCTGGCTGGAAGATCAAGTCAATGCGGGCAACCTGCCACAAGGCAGTGACCAGTTTAATAGCCTGCAGGAAAAGTTGATTGAGCGCTTTGCCGCGTTGCATCAGGAGCACGGTTTTAACTGGCTGCACTTTGCCTGCTGCCGTGACACCGAAGAAGATCGCGCCACAGTACAGTACATGCAGGATTGCGCCACCGAAGCCGGCCTGCCGAATGAATTCCTGTATATCGATGAAATTGGGTTGGGTGAAAGAGGCCAGTTTACCGATCAGCACGATCAGGTGATCAGCAACCTGTTTAAGCTCTACCCGTGGGAATTCATGCTGCGTGAAGTGTTCTCCACCAAACTGGCGGATGCCGGTGTGCGTTGGTTAGAACCGGCATGGAAAAGTATTATCTCGAATAAAGCGCTGCTGCCGCTATTGTGGGAGATGTTCCCTGACCATCCCAACCTGCTGCCTGCCTACTTTGCCGATGATAAAAATGCCCCGCAGATGGACAAGTACGTGGTGAAACCGCTGTTTTCACGTGAAGGTGCCAATATTCGCATCATCGAAAACGGCCAGGAGATCGCCCGTGCTGACGGTCCGTACGGCGAAGAAGGGATGATCATCCAGCAATTCCATCCGTTGCCGAAGTTCGGCGACAGCTACACCTTGATCGGTAGCTGGCTGATTGACGATCAACCTGCTGGTATCGGCATTCGTGAAGATCGCGCGCTGATCACTCAGGATCTGTCACGCTTCTACCCGCATACCTTTATCGAATAAATGCTGTGCCGCCCGTGAGACACGGGCGGCCAGTGCATTAACTGACCTGCACCGAAAGCATACTGATTGCGCCCATCTCCATCCCTTCCACCGGAATGCTGATCGACTCCTCCTCGGCACGCGCGCCGAGGATATAGAGCAACGGCAGATAGTGCTCTGGCGTTGGGTTGGACATCTCTGCACCTTCGTGTTGCAGATAATTCACCAGTGGATGATCCGCTGCTTCGCCGGCAAAGCTCAAATTCTCACGCACAAATTCATTGAAGCTTTCTGCCCATGGATAGCTTGTGGCGGCACCCTGCCAGCGCAGCATCCGCAAGTTATGCACCACGTTACCGCTGGCGACGATCATCACCCCTTCGTCACGCAGCGATGCCAGTTTACGACCCAGTTCGAAGTGCCATTCCGCTGGTTTTGTCCCATCGATACTTAACTGCACCACCGGGATATCGGCTTGCGGGTACATTTTGGCTAACACGCCCCATGAGCCGTGATCAAATCCCCACTCCTGGTCGGCATGCACGTCAATCGGTGCCAGCAAATCGATCACTTGCTGTGCCAGTTCTGGCGAGCCCGGTGCTGGATAACGCACATCAAACAGCGCCTGCGGGAAGCCACCAAAATCATGGATGGTGCGAGGATTATGCATGGCCGTTACCGCCGTACCGCGTGTGTACCAGTGTGCCGACACCGCGAGAATGGCGCGCGGACGTGGCAATGTTGCACCCAGATGCTGCCATGCGCGGGTATAGGTATTGTCTTCCAGTACGTTCATCGGGCTGCCGTGACCTAAAAACAGGGCGGGCATACGGTTGTGGCTCATGATGGTTCCTCTGACGAAAGTGTCGCTTTATTAGCCGCTACGATACGCGCTTTCGTGCCGGGATTAACGCTGATAACTGTGATGATCTCTATCAGGGAATTTGAATAAGAAATGGCGGAGTGGATGGACGGTGAAAATGGGGTTTTAAGATGTACTTATGCGCTATAAAAAATCCGCAGCCTGGAAAGCCGCGGATCTTTTGATGACGATAACTGAGGCTTAGCTTGCCTGGCGCGTTTCACGCTCGCGGCGATAAGCCACCAGATCTTCAATCGTTACGACCGGCATATCGTGTTGTTTGGCAAACACAATCGCTTCTGGCGCATGCGCCATGCTGCCGTCGTCATTGGTCAATTCACACAGCACACCGGCGGGTTTGAAGCCTGCTAATGTCACCAAATCGATGGTGGCTTCAGTGTGACCACCACGCGTCAGCACACCGCCTTCGCGCGCGCGCAGCGGGAAAACATGGCCTGGACGGTTGAGATCGCTCGGCTTCGCGCCATCTGCCACAGCGGCACGAATGGTGGTGACGCGGTCAGCGGCAGAAACACCGGTGGTGACACCTTCCGCTGCTTCGATGGTGACGGTAAAGCCGGTGCCATAAGAGCTGGTGTTGGTTTCTACCATCATCGGCAGATCCAACTGCTGGCGGCGTTCTTCAGTAATGCACAAGCAGACAATGCCGCTGCCGTGGCGAATGGTTAATGCCATTTGCTCTACGGTCATGGTTTCGGCGGCAAAGATCATGTCACCTTCGTTTTCACGATTTTCATCGTCGAGCACCATCACACCGCGACCGTTACGCAGCGCATCGATGGCGCGTTCTACACGCTGTTCCGGCGTGCCAAATTCAGAAAGAAGCGTCTGATTCATGGTAAAAAACCTTATAAAAAATATATGAGTTACCAGAACCAGGGCGTGCTTAGGAGTGCGCAAATAATACACATGGCAAAAACGTGACGCGGGCGTAAGCCCGGCTGATGTCGTTACCCTCTCCCATCCGGACTCTAACCGTCGGCCCCGGAATTACACCGGATCTGCTGACCTTTCACTTTGCAGCGAAAGCGCTCGCGGGCTTTCAGCCGAAGCTGATTTACCGCCGGTGGGGAATTTCGCCCCGCCCTGAGAATAAGCGAGGTCACTATAACGCCAATCATCTGGACGGGCAATCGACAAAAGCGCAAATGCTTTTGCATTTACTGCGATGCGGAATTCAGGTTTAACCTTTTCGTTTCAGGCATTACACTTAACCTTTGTTGAGTCGGAACACGTGCTGTTATCAGCCACCGCAACCAGGAAATCATCATGATCGACACGAAAAAAATTGAACAACTGGCTCGCCAGGTCCATGAAGCCATGCCAAAAGGGATTCGCGACTTTGGCGACGATGTCGAAAAGAAAATTCGTCAGGTATTGCAGGCGCAGTTAACCCGCATGGATTTAGTTAATCGTGAAGAGTTTGATGTGCAGACGCAGGTACTGCTGCGCACGCGCGAGAAGTTGGCCGCACTGGAACAGCGCCTGGCAAAACTGGAGAGTGAGAGCCCAGCCGCACCGGCGCCTGCGGTGGTGACACCGGACCCGGCGGGTAAGATCGACACTCCGCAGTAATTCGCTGACTCGGCGGCGTATATTGCTCGAAAACACTCGCTGAGCTTACATTGCTCGCAGACAACAACAGGCGGCCATTAGGCCGCCTGTTTAGTCAGAATACGCTTGCTTCTTCGCTCGCCGTGAGTGATAGCGAATCATCTGGAATCTTAGTGCTCGCGTGAGTGGCTGCGAATCATTGAAAACCCCAGTGCTCGCTTTTGATGACAGCGAATCTTCTGGGATCTCAATGCTCATCATGAGTGGCTGCGAATCGTCTTGATGATGTTAGTGGTGGAGATACCGTCTTCAAAGTTCAGCACGCGCACGTCACCGCCGTTGGCCCAAACCTCTTTACTGCCCGCGATATCTTCCGGCTTATAATCACCGCCCTTCACCAGCAGATCCGGTAACACACCTGCAATCAAACGCTGTGGCGTATCTTCTTCAAACAGCACCACCCAATCCACCGCTTCCAGCGCACCGAGCACGATCATACGGTTTTCCTGCGGGTTAACCGGACGGGTTTCACCTTTCAGACGTTTGGTGGAAGCATCGCTGTTCACCGCCACAATCAGACGGTCACCCAGCTTACGTGCATTGGCAAGATAGGAAACGTGGCCCGCATGCAAGATGTCGAACACGCCGTTGGTCATCACCACTTTCTCTCCGCGCTGACGCGCCAGCGCCACCGCTGCTTTAAGCTCGGCTTCGGTCATCACACCAAACCCGCTGTCCGGGCGGGCGTGAATGGCGTTTTCCAGCTCAACGGTGCTCACGGTTGATGTGCCGAGTTTACCCACGACCACGCCCGCTGCGGCATTGGCGAAGAAACAGGCTTCTTCCAGACTGTCTCCGGCCGCCAGCACGGCGGCCAGCACGCCAATCACCGTGTCACCTGCACCGGTGACGTCAAACACTTCCTGCGCCTGCGTCGGCAGATGCAGCGGCGCTTTGCCCGGTTGCAGCAACGTCATGCCGTTTTCAGAGCGGGTGACCAGCAGCGCGGAGAGCTCATAATCGGCGATGAGCTGCATGCCGCGGCTGACAATCTCTTCCACGGTTTTGCATTTACCCACCACGGCTTCGAATTCAGACAGGTTTGGCGTCAGCAGAGTCGCACCGCGATAGCGCTCAAAATCCGTGCCTTTCGGGTCGATCAACACCGGCACGTTGGCTTCACGCGCCAGCTGAATCATGGTTTGCACGCTGCTCAACGCGCCTTTGGCGTAATCTGACAGCACCAGTGCACCGGCCTGCGCCAGCGATTGACGCATACGATCGTGAATAGGCTGTGGATCAACCTGCTCGAAACCCTCTTCGAAATCGAGGCGGATCAGCTGCTGGTTGCGAGAAAGCACGCGCAGTTTGGTGATGGTGGGATGGCTTTTCACCGCGACAAAATCACAATCGACTTTGACCTTTTCCAGCGTCTCACTCAGCACACGTGCCGCATCGTCTTCACCGGTCAGGCCAATCAAACGCGAACCAGCACCCAGTGCAGCAATGTTCATCGCCACGTTGGCCGCGCCGCCTGGACGCTCTTCGATGGTATCGACTTTCACCACCGGTACCGGGGCTTCAGGCGAGATACGGCTGGTTGGGCCATACCAGTAGCGATCTAACATGACATCGCCAACAACCAGCACAGCGGCTTTGCCAAAAGCGGGCAGTGTTACTTTCATTCCAAAGACTCCAGACTACGGTCAAAATTATGCGCGGATAATAACATACCCCGATGAGACTTCGAGCCACAGGTGCATGGGCAGCGCGCCTTCCTGTAGGCCGGGTCACTAAGGGGCGAAGCGTTATTTTACGTTTCCGCGCTATCAGATTCGGTGGCAGCCAGCCAGCGTTGCCAACTGCGATGCACGGCAGCCCGCTCAGTAGCAAAAGATTCCGGTGCGACGTGCCCCGGCAACTCCTGCAATGCCAGATGGTGCAATGCATCACGCAGCGTGACATAGGCGTGAGTCAGCGCCTGCGCTTCTTCTGCATCCATGATCTCCTGACGCGCCATCAACTCAAAAATTCGCACATTGTCCGACCAGCGCGTCAACGCAGGCTGCTCTGCCGCGTAGCCTAAGACAAGATATTGCGCGATGAATTCAATATCGGTGATGCCGCCTTCATCAGTTTTAATCTCCCAGCGTCCTTTGTGTTTGTTGCTGAGGTGGGCGCGCATTTTCTCACGCATTTCACGCACTTCTTTTTGCAGTGCAGGACGCTCACGCGGCAGGCAAAGAATGCCGCGACGGATGTCATTGAAGCGATCGCAGAGCGACGTCTCACCAAACACAATACGCGCACGCACCAGCGCCTGATGTTCCCAGGTCCAGGCTTCATTACGCTGATAATCATCCAAGGCGGCAAAGGTACTCACCAGCATGCCCGCCGCGCCAGACGGACGCAGGCGCGCATCGACTTCATACAAGATGCCTGAGGAGGTGCGCGTGCTGAACAGATGCATCACGCGCTGCGCCAGCCGCAGGTAAAACTGGCGGCCATCAATCACGCGTTCGCCATCAGTTTCCGCATCGTCCGGGCAGTCGTGCAGGAACACCAAATCCAGATCGGAGCTGTAACCCAGCTCCCAGCCACCCAGTTTGCCGTAGCCGACCACGGCAAAACCACGCTCGCTGTTGCTGGTGAGGTGCGAAGGACGACCATAGCGCTGCACCATCATTTGCCACGCTTGCTGCACCACCGATTCGATAATGGCTTCCGCCAGCCAGGTTAAGTGATCACTCACTTTCATCACCGGCAGCGTTTCAGCGATATCGGCAGCAGCAATGCGCAGATGCTGCGCCTGCTTGAACTGTCGCAGCGCTTCCAGCTGCTGTTCTTCATCATCGGTAGGAATGCGCAGCAGATACTGGCGCAATTCATCGCGATACGCATCGGTGGCTGTCGCCTGGTACAGCGTGGCGGGATCGAGCAGTTCATCCAGCAACAGCGGATAACGTGCCAACTGGCTGGCGACCATTGGCGAGGCGGCACACAGGCGAATCAGATGGCGCAGTGCGCCGTGATATTCCGTCAGCAGCTCCAGATAGGTGCTGCGCGTCAACACACCGAGCAGCAGCGGTGTCAGGCGCCCCAGTACCACATCGGCGTCTTCGCGCGGACAAACCTCACTCAGCAGACGCGGCATCAGTTGATCAAGCGCTAAACGCCCACGCGGGCCGATGGTGCGACGACTGACATCCTGGCGGAAACTGTTTAGCGATTCGTACAGCGCATGACGTTGCGCTTCGTTCAGCTGCGGCACAGCAGGAATGAGATCGCTCTCCTCCAGCGTGTCTTGCCACAGGCCTGCGAATTCAGCCAGCTGCGGTTGATCGTCAACATCTGGCGCATCATCACCAATCAGTTCATCAAAGATACTGCGCACGCCTGCCATCTGCTGCTCAAGCTGCACCATCAGCGCATCCCAGTCCGCCGCGCCCATCGCCCAGGCTAAACGCTGGCGATCGAGTGGGTTTTCCGGCAGCGTTTGCGTCTGCTCATCGTTGATGCTTTGCAGCAGATTTTCCAGACGACGCAGGAATAGATAGGCCTCACGCAAATGTTCCACCTGCGCCGTGCTCAGCAAAGCCAGTTCACCGATGGCCTGCAGCGTTGGCAGCAGGGAACGAAGCTGAAGTGAGCGCTCACGTCCACCACGAATGAGCTGGAACACCTGCACGATAAATTCGGTTTCGCGAATGCCGCCCGCCCCGAGTTTGATGTTGTCTTTCAGGCCACGACGCCGTACTTCACGGGCAATCATGCCTTTCATGTTACGCAGTGACTGAATCACACTGAAATCGATGTAGCGGCGATAGACGAACGGACGCAGCATCTGCTGCAGTTCCTGGCTCCAGTGGCCCTGGTCGTCGCCCATCAGGCGCGCTTTGACCATCGCGTAACGCTCCCAGTCGCGGCCCTGCTCCTGATAATAGTCTTCCAGCGCAGCAAAGCTCAGCACCAGCGGACCGCTGTCACCAAACGGGCGCAGACGCATATCCACGCGATAGACGAAACCATCCACGGTAGGCTGATCCAGCACTTTGATCAGGCGCTGACCCATGCGGGTAAAGAATTGAGCGTTATCGAGTTCGCGACGGCCCCCTTGCGTCACGCCGTTTTCCGGCCAGGCAAAGATCAGGTCGATATCGGAAGAGAAGTTGAGTTCGCCGCCGCCCAGTTTGCCCATGCCAAGGATCAGCATGGGCTGCGCTTCACCGGCTTCATTGCACGGCGTGCCGAAATCGCGGCTGCAATCCTGCCACACCCAATCACGAGCGGCAGCGATGAGGATCTCCGCCAGCGTGCTGAGTTGCGTCAGGCTCTGTTCGGTACTGGCGTGTTGCAGCGCCTGCATCCACGCTATACGCACCAACATATGGCGGCGGAACAGGCGCAGTTCGCGCATCAGGGAAGTTTCATTTTCCACGCCCGCCAGCGCCTGATTTAGCCAGGAACTGTAGTGTTGCCACTCATCTGGTAGAGGCGGTTGCTGCTGGAGCTGTTGCCACCACTCCGGATGCTGCTGCAGGTTATCAACGATAAAGTCACTAAAGGTCAGCGCGCCCGCCTGCTCTGCCGTAAAGGCGGAAGGCGGCATATTCAGGCGCTCGGCCACGATAGCTAACTGCGCCTGCATCAGCGCCGGTAACGGTAACAACATCTTCCCTCCCTGATTCGATTGTGCGTCCGACTTAGCGTTTCACTCCGCTATTCAGCCAGAACGGCGATGGCCGAATGGCCAGATTAACCAGTTGAATCAACCCGCGCTCCTGCTGGATGCGAATCGCATGCTGCAGCTCCTGCCAGCCTGCCAGCCAGACATTCACCTCTTCCGCTGGATAAGCCCCTGCCAGCAGATGCACCGCTAAAAGCTGGCGATTCAGGCGCGTGGATTTGTCCTGGAATTCGTTAAACAGCTGCACGTCGACAAAGGTCTCACGCAGATCGGCAGCAATACGGCTGAGCATGATATCGCTGAAGCGTTTGAACGAACCCTGCAGCTTGCTTTTGCTCTTATCATCCAGCCAGTTCTGCCATTGCGACTCCACCAGCCAGTGAGTAAGTGCTAACTGGGCATCAACAGAGACCGTAGAAAAACAGGCGGTTTCCGCATCAATTTCTGCATCCGCTAACAGCTCATCGAGACGCGTCAGCTTCTGGCGCAGATCGCTGCTCGCCTTGCGCGGCACCAGCGCACCAAACAGCGAGAACGCCTGTCGCAGGGTTTCCAGCGCATCCATCACCGCTTCTTTGGCATCGGTATTTCCACGCAGCCACACTTCTTCATGGTACTGCCACTGGTTAAGACCGGCGGTCATCGCGTTGACCATGCCCTGCTCTACTGTGGCTTTAGCGCCGATTTTTTGTAGCGCTAACGCACGCAGCGGACGGGCAGGATTGCCCTGAGCGAGCTGATAACCGCGCGCGGCTTTGCTCAAACTGCCCAGGCGCAGGCCGCCTGCGGTGATCAAGGCTTCAGCGAACTTCAGCATGTCGGCGCGCTGGCCGCTTTTCAGCTCCAGCTCCACTTCGTACAGCGGCTCGCTCAATTCACCTGCGGCAACGTCTCCACGATCAAACGCCACTTCAATTTCGCTCTCACCAAACTGCACCAGCCAGGCTTCACGCTGGAAATGGGTGCTGAACAGCGGTTGCAGGCGCTGCTGTAATGCCGCCACATCGGTGCCTTCTGGCCAGATTTCAGCCGGCAGCTGGGCGATATCCAGCGTTGGCTCGGTGAGGTCGACGTTATATTCCGGGCGCTGATGCAGACCGCCCACGGTTTTTCCGGCGGCCTTCAGCGTCATCTCATAACGCTGATCGACACCGCGGATGCGCAGGCCCATGTCCCAACGACGTAGCTGATTGTCATCGGTCTCAAAATAGATGTTGGTCAGCTCGCGCGCGGCGAAGTGCTGATGTGGCCACGCGGCAAGGGTTTCACCGAGTTTTTCGGCGGCTTGTGGTGTGGCAATGAACTTTAATTCGATTTCGATGGTCATAATTTTTTATTCAATACGCTGCTGGCACTTACGAGTTTAATCTGGCGAAGAGTAATGCACCGGAAGCCCGCTGTCTCCGCTTTCTTGTGCTTTTACGACCCTTTTCGCACCAGATTGAGACCAGGATAGTTCTCATTCAGATTTTTGAGAAGCGTCTCCAGACTGTGCCGGTAATTTTACGCCATTAAGAAAAAACGACATCGAATGAAAAAAATCACACTTGCTGCCCTTTCTTTGCTGGCATTTAGCGCCATCGCCCCCGTTCATGCTGCTGACGAAAAGCGTTATATCTCCGATGAATTATCTACTTGGGTACGCAGCGGCCCGGGCGATCAATATCGCCTGATTGGCAAGCTGAATGCCGGAGAGGAAGTCACCCTGTTGCAGGTCAACAACGATTCCCAATATGGCCAGATTCGTGATGCCGAAGGGAAAACCAACTGGATCCCACTGTCCCAGTTGAGTGCCGAACCGAGCCTGCGCACTCGCGTGCCGCAGCTGGAGCAACAGGTCAAAGATCTCACCGCTAAGCTGGCGAATATCGACAACAGCTGGAATCAGCGTACTTCTGAAATGCAGAGTAAAGTGGCGAACAGCGACGGCACCATTGACGGCCTGAAAGCGGAAAATCAAAAGCTGAAAAATGAGCTGATTGTCGCGCAGAAGAAAGTCAGCGCCGCGAACGTCCAGTTGGATGACAAACAGCGCACCATCATCATGCAGTGGTTTATGTATGGCGGCGGCGTGTTAGGTGTTGGCTTACTGCTTGGTTTGGTGCTGCCGCACATGGTGCCGCGCCGCAAGAAAAACGATCGCTGGATGAACTAAAACCGCCACGCCGATTTGTTCTTTTCTTCAAGGGGATCGTAAGATGCCCCTTTTGGCGTGCCCGATATTTAGCCAAAGTATGCAACAATAACGCAACATGCGTGCACGGCGCGCAGAATACATTGCCTCTGGAGTGGTTGAGTGAAGACGTTTCTGGTCGGTGGCGCGGTGCGTGATGCCTTACTGCGTTTGCCGGTAAAAGATAGAGATTGGGTGGTGGTCGGTGCCACACCTGAAGCGATGCTGGCACAAGGTTATCAGCAGGTGGGCCGGGATTTTCCGGTTTTTTTGCACCCACGCAGTCGTGAAGAGTATGCACTGGCGCGTACCGAACGCAAAAATGGCAAAGGCTACACCGGTTTTGTCACACAATTCGCCCCAGACGTGACGCTGGAGCAGGATTTGCAGCGCCGTGATCTCACCATCAATGCCATTGCGCAGGCCGACGACGGCAGCTTAATCGACCCTTATCGCGGACAGCAGGATTTGGCGAAACGCACCCTGCGCCATGTCTCATCCGCTTTTAACGAAGATCCACTGCGCGTGCTGCGCGTGGCGCGTTTCGCTGCCCGTTTTGCCCACCTCAATTTCCGTGTCGCGGATGAAACGCAGGCTTTAATGCGTGAGATGGCGGAGAGCGGCGAATTAGCTGACCTCACGGCCGAACGCGTGTGGAAAGAGACCGAGAAGGCGCTGCTGACCCGCAATCCGCAGGTCTATTTTCAGGTATTGCGTGACTGCGGCGCATTGCAGGTGCTGTTCCCGGAGCTGGATAACCTGTACGGCATTCCGGCGCCGATCAAATGGCATCCCGAAATTGATACCGGCGTGCACGCGTTAATGACGCTGACGATGTCTGCCGCGCTGTCAGAGGAATTGGACGTGCGCTTCGCCACGCTGTTCCACGATGTCGGTAAAGCGCTGACGCCGCCGGAAAAATGGCCGAGCCATCATGGTCACGGTTTAGCCGGCGTGCCGATTGTTGAAGCACTGTGCCAGCGGCTGCGCGTGCCCAATCAGGTGCGCGATCTGGCACTGGTGGTCACGGAATTCCACGATATCGTCCACACCATTGAACGCCAGTCAGCGGAATCATTGGTTGCCCTGTTCGATCGCATTGATGCATGGCGCAAGCCCGATCGCGTAGAGAAGATGGCACTGACCAGCGAAGCCGATGCGCGTGGTCGCACCGGAATGGAAAGCATGGCCTATCCACAAGGCGATTATCTGCGTCAGGCGTTTGCGCTGGCTCAGGCGGTACCAACGAAGGATGTGGTCGCAGCAGGTTTTAAAGGACCAGCCGTGCGGGAAGAGTTGACGCGTCGTCGGGTGATGGCAGTGCAGGATGGGTTGATCAACGTGCGGCCAGCATAACCGGCCGCACGCCGCGCTTACATGAAGATGGCGTAAACCGCCGCCGCCACGATAAAGCGATAGATAGCGAACGAAACAAACGAAATACGCTTAATCAGTTCCAGGAACACTTTGATCGCCAGCAGAGCAACGATAAAAGCGGTCACGAAGCCGACGGCGAACATTGGGAAATCCTGCATGGTCAGGAAGCCCATGCTCTTGTAGAGATCCAATCCGGTGGCACCAATCATCATCGGCACCGCAAGGATGAATGAGAACTCTGATGCAGCATAACGGCTCACGCCCATCAGCATACCGCCAGAAATGGTGGCACCCGAGCGCGAGAAGCCCGGCCACAGCGCCAGACACTGGAAGCAACCAATCATAAACGCCTGGCGGTAAGTGATATCATCGATACCTACCGCTTTAGGCTGTTTAGGTTTGAAGTACTCAGCCACCAACAGCAACACGCCGCCGACGACCAGTGCGTACATCACGTTAATCGGATTAAACAGGCTTTTGATTTGATCGTGCAGCAGCAAGCCAATCACCACCGCCGGAACCATACCTAACAAAATGTGAATCAGGGTCAGTTTCCCGGTTCCAGTGCCTTCATGCGGCTCTTTACCGAAGTGAATACCAATCAGTCCGAACAGGCGACGCCAGAACATCACCACTACCGCTAAAATTGAACCCAGCTGAATGACGACTTCAAAGGTTTCAGCTTTATCGCCCTCGAAGCCCAACAGATGGCCAACGATGATCATATGGCCCGTAGAAGAGACCGGCAGGAATTCCGTGAGGCCTTCCACAACCCCCAGGATTGCAGCAACCCAAAGCTGGTGAATATCTGCCATCAAAATTTTTCCTCTATCCGTTTTAAACAGTAAAAAGGCGGTCGCAAGGTGCTACCGCCTAAAATTATGCCTGCGCCACGCTGAAGGAAACCTTAAGAAAATCGGCAACTTCGCGTCCGTTAGCGCAACGGCCTCAAGTGAGACACACCATAATTTGGTTTGGTTTCATTGTGATGGCAATCACGGATGATTTATTTAGGAATAGTCCCGCGCTCGATACGCACGCCAACGGTCGCTGCCTGGGCCACCGCGCCAGGTTTACCGACCTTGATGCGCACACCCGGCGTTTTGAAACGATTCATCAACAGATCGGCAATTTCTTCCGCCACACGTTCGACCAGGGCAAAGCGCTGGCCCTGCAGATGATTGAGGATAACCTCGGTGACATCGGCGTAGCTCAGACAGTCGTTCACATCGTCACTCACCGCAGCACGACGGTTGTCCCACGCCATTTCGACATCGAGCACCAGCTTCTGCTGCATGCCCTGTTCCCAGTCGTAAACGCCAATGGTGGTGAACACGGTGAGTTGTTCTATAAATACGATATCCATGATGTCAGTCTCTGTTTTTGGCTAAGCCGGATACCACTTCCGGCGGATTATGCGTATTATCCACGCTTATCGAGAACAAAACGACCCAAAAGGAACGGTACGAGGCTATGAGTGCTATCGCGCTTGGTATGATTATTTTCGCGTATCTTTGCGGCTCGATTTCCAGTGCGATCCTGGTTTGTAAACTCGCGCGTTTACCCGATCCGCGTACTGCTGGCTCCGGCAACCCCGGTGCGACCAACGTGTTGCGCATTGGTGGTAAAGCCGCTGCGGCTGCGGTACTGATCTTCGACGTGGCAAAAGGGATGATTCCGGTGTGGATCGCCTATCTGCTGCACGTTACGCCGATGTATCTCGGCTTAACCGCGATTGCCGCCTGTCTCGGCCATATCTATCCGGTATTCTTTCGTTTTCGTGGCGGTAAAGGTGTGGCGACGGCGTTCGGTGCGATTGCACCCATTGGCTGGGATTTGACGGGATTGATGACCGGCACTTGGCTGCTGACGGTGCTGCTGAGCGGCTACTCCTCGCTGGGTGCGATTGTCAGTGCGCTGATTGCCCCGTTCTACGTGTGGTGGTTCAAACCGCAGTTTACCTTCCCGGTTTCGATGCTCTCCTGTTTGATTCTGTTGCGTCATCACGACAACATCCAGCGCCTGTGGCGCGGGCAGGAAAATAAGATCTGGAAGCGGAAAAAGAAGAAATAAAAAAACCGGCGCGATGCCGGTTTTTTCGTTTTAGATAGCGGGCAATTCGGCCAGTGGCCAACGTGGCCGGACGCTGACGCCTAATCCACCGCGTGTGCCGCCTTTCAGCCGCACCATGCCAGCGTAGGCAATCATCGCGCCGTTATCAGTACAGAACTCCGGGCGTGCATAAAACACCTCGCCACCGCGCTTTTGCATCATCTCGGCCATACGCTCACGCAGCGTACGGTTGGCGCTGACACCACCGGCAATCACCAGACGTTTAAAGCCGGTCTGCTCCAGCGCGCGTTTGCACTTGATCATCAGCGTATCCACCACCGCATCTTCAAACGCACGCGCGATATCGGCACGCGCCTGTTCATCGCCGTTATGCTCACGAATGGTGTTGGCGGCGAAGGTTTTCAGACCCGAGAAGCTGAAATCCAGCCCTGGGCGATCGGTCATCGGGCGCGGGAATTTGAAGCGACCCGGCGTGCCCTGCTGCGCCATGCGCGACAGCATCGGCCCGCCTGGATAATCCAGACCGAGCAGTTTGGCGGTTTTATCGAAAGCTTCGCCAGCCGCATCGTCAATCGATTCACCCAGCAAAGTGTATTCACCAATACCCGTGACGCTGATCAACTGCGTGTGACCACCCGAAACCAGCAATGCCACAAACGGGAATTCCGGTGGATTCTCTTCCAGCATCGGCGCCAGCAGATGGCCTTCCATATGATGCACAGGCACCGCAGGCACATTCCACGCAAACGCCAGTGCACGGCCGATAGTGGCGCCCACTAAAAGCGCACCAACCAAACCTGGACCGGCGGTATAGGCCACGGCATCAATGTCTTTTGCGGCTAATCCGGCTTCTTTCAGCGCAGCCTGAATCAGCGGAACGGTTTTACGCACGTGGTCACGTGAGGCCAGTTCGGGCACTACGCCACCGTAATCGGCGTGCAGTTTGACCTGGCTATATAATTGATTCGCCAACAGACCGGACGCATCGTCATAAATCGCGATGCCGGTTTCATCGCAGGACGTTTCAATACCCAGAACTCGCATAGCTTTTATCACCCTCTTCTTGCGGCGCGCAGTGTAGCACAGGCGAATCACACGCTGGACGACTTTGCCAGGAAAAAGTGTTTTTCTGTCGCACAAAGAGTGCGCTATACTCCACGGCCTGAAAAAACCGGCAGCCGCGATGGCATATGTCTCTGTTGGTTCTAAATTGTTCATGGTGCTTTACAACTCGGCTACGGCTGGAGTAAAATGCTGCACCATTTTAAAAGTGCTGGCGCCGCAGTCAGCAGCAAAACCGAATTTATCGAGGTAAGAGTTACATGCCGGTAATTAAAGTACGTGAAAACGAGCCTTTCGACGTAGCACTGCGTCGCTTCAAGCGTTCTTGCGAGAAAGCAGGTGTTCTGGCGGAAGTTCGTCGTCGTGAGTTTTATGAAAAACCAACGACTGAGCGTAAGCGCGCTAAAGCGTCTGCTGTTAAGCGTCACGCCAAGAAACTGGCTCGCGAAAACGCACGCCGCACTCGTCTGTACTAATTTCTTTCGGAAGTTCGCTTCCGCCGCGTGTTAAACGCAGACAGAGTCAAGTAAGAGGCCGTGCTTTCCGAAAGGAAGCGCGGCTTGTTGCCGTTTATGAGCTGAAAAACCGGGGCTTATGGCTGGACGAATTCCACGCGTATTTATCAATGACTTACTTGCCCGCACGGATATCGTGGATCT
Organism: Pantoea sp. Taur; assembly: GCF_009830025.1. Classification (NCBI taxonomy): domain Bacteria; kingdom Pseudomonadati; phylum Pseudomonadota; class Gammaproteobacteria; order Enterobacterales; family Erwiniaceae; genus Pantoea; species Pantoea sp. Taur. The sequence continues at coordinate 149,668 of NZ_SZZZ01000010.1, read as the reverse complement.
TATCGATGCCCGCGTTAAGCTGAAAAAGCAGGGTAAGAACTATCACGCGTGCTGTCCTTTTCATAACGAGAAAACCCCCTCTTTCACCGTAAGCGGTGAGAAGCAGTTTTATTACTGCTTCGGCTGTGGCGCCAAAGGTAACGCCATCGACTTCCTGATGAATCACGATCGTCTGGATTTCGTTGAAAGCGTTGAGGAGCTGGCCACGCAACACGGCTTAGAAGTGCCGTATGAAGCGGGCAACGGCCCCAGCCCGATGGAACGTCATCAGCGCCAAAGTCTGTATCAGCTGCTGGAAGGCCTCGACGGTTTCTATCAGCAAAGCCTGCGTAACCCGCAAGCGACATCTGCACAAAATTATCTCGCCACACGCGGTCTCAGCCAGCAAGTGATCGATCACTTCGCGATTGGTTATGCGCCAGCAGGCTGGGATAACGTGCTGAAACGTTTTGGTCAGCAGAAAGAGGACCGCGAATCCTTGATGGAAGCGGGCATGCTGGTCAGTAACGATTCCGGCCGCACTTATGATCGTTTCCGCGATCGCGTGATGTTCCCGATTCGCGATAAGCGTGGGCGCGTCATTGGCTTTGGTGGACGTGTACTGGGCAACGATACGCCGAAGTACCTTAACTCGCCGGAAACACCGATTTTCCATAAAGGCCGTCAGCTATATGGCCTGTATGAAGCGCAAAAGAATCATCCGCAGCCAGCGCGTTTACTGGTTGTAGAAGGCTATATGGACGTGGTGGCGCTGGCGCAATTTGGCATTGATTATGCCGTTGCCTCGCTGGGCACCTCGACCACCGCTGAGCACATTCAGCTGCTGTTCCGCTCTACCGACACGGTGATTTGCTGTTACGACGGTGACCGCGCGGGGCGCGAAGCCGCATGGCGTGCACTGGAAACCGCATTGCCTTACATGAATGACGGTCGTCAGCTACGCTTTATGTTTTTGCCAGATGGCGAGGACCCGGACACGCTGGTGCGTAAAGAAGGCAAAGAGGCGTTTGAAGCGCGGATGGAGCAGGCTTTACCGCTCTCCACGTTTTTATTCGACAGCCTGATGCCGCAGGTCGATCTGAGCACGCGTGACGGTAAAACCAAGCTGGCAACGCTGGCGCTGCCGTTGATTAGCCAGATCCCCGGTGAAACTTTACGCATTTATATGCGTCAGAATCTGGGTAATAAACTCGGCATTCTGGACGATAACCAGTTAGACAAGCTGATGCCAAAGCAGGCAGAAAGAGGCACTGCGCCAACGGCTCCCCCGTTGAAGCGCACCACCATGCGCGTGTTGATTGCGTTACTGGTGCAGAATCCGCAATTTGCCGCCATCGTTCCTACGCTGGACGGGCTTGAGCAGTCAAAAATGGCGGGTTTGCCGCTGTTTGTGGAGTTAGTCAGTCGTTGTACGGAGAATCCTGGCCTGACGACCGGACAGCTACTAGAGTTATATCGCGGGACAGAATTTAGCCAGCCCCTTGAAACGCTGGCCACCTGGAACCACATGATAGTGGATGAAGAAGCAGAAGCCGTGTTCCAGGATTCACTGGCGAGTCTTTATGACTCAGCCCTTGAACAGCGCCTTGAAGCGCTTATCGCACGCGACCGTACCGAAGGCCTGAGCGCCGCCGAACGCCGCGAGTTCTGGGCCTTAAGCCAGGCATTAGCGAAAAAATAAGATTATTACCGGGTCAGAACTGTGAAGGCTGTGAAAGCACACATTCTGACTTGGGTGTACGGTTTTCGCTTTTTTAAGCCCACCGTACGAGGGCCGTCGGCGTCGAAGCCAGTTTCGTTACCGCCAGCGCGCAGTAACCGGAGCGTACTGAAGTACGTGAGGATTACGAGCACTGCCGGGGACGAAAATGGCGAGTAAGCCAGGCCCGAACAGAACTCAAGCGGCTTAAGTGCCGATATATGAAGGGTCGATACCCTGGCCGCGTTGAAGGCAGCGGCAAAAGAACAACGCCTTCACTGTTATAGTTGGCTCGCTGCCGACCGACACCAATCTAATTAACAGAAGTGTGGATACCGTCTTATGGAGCAAAACCCGCAGTCACAGCTTAAGCTGCTTGTCACCCGTGGTAAGGAGCAGGGCTATCTGACCTATGCTGAGGTCAATGACCATCTGCCGGAAGATATCGTCGACTCCGATCAGATCGAAGACATCATCCAGATGATTAACGACATGGGTATTCAGGTTGTTGAAGAAGCACCTGATGCCGATGATCTGATGTTGAATGAGAACAGTACTGATACTGACGAAGATGCCGCAGAAGCTGCCGCGCAGGTACTCTCTAGCGTTGAATCTGAAATTGGCCGTACTACTGACCCTGTGCGTATGTATATGCGCGAAATGGGTACCGTTGAGCTGCTGACGCGCGAAGGCGAAATCGACATCGCTAAGCGTATCGAAGACGGTATCAACCAGGTTCAGTGCTCAGTTGCCGAATACCCGGAAGCCATCACCTATCTGCTCGATCAGTACGATCGTGTGGAAGCGGGCGAATCTCGCCTGTCTGACCTGATCACCGGCTTTGTTGACCCGAACGCGGAAGAAGATATCGCGCCAACTGCCACTCACGTGGGTTCTGAACTGTCTGAAGAAGACCGTAACGACGACGATGAAGAAGACGAAGATGGCGACGACGACAGCTCTGACGATGATAACTCCATCGATCCAGAACTGGCGCGTGAGAAGTTCAACGATCTGCGCACCCAGTACGAAACCACCCGTACCGTGATCAAAGCCAAAGGCCGCAGCCACGCTGATGCCGTTGCAGAAATCAATAACCTGTCTGAAGTGTTCAAACAGTTCCGCCTGGTGCCGAAGCAATTCGACTACCTGGTGAACAGTATGCGCGTCATGATGGAGCGCGTGCGTACGCAAGAGCGCCTGATCATGAAGCTGTGTATTGAAATCTGCAAAATGCCGAAGAAGAACTTCATCACCCTGTTCACCGGCAACGAAACCAGCCCAAGCTGGTTCAAAGCGGCGCTGGCCATGAATAAACCCTGGTCAGAGAAACTGCTTGAAGTTGAAGATGATGTGACGCGTTCACTGCAGAAATTGCAGCAGATTGAAGAAGAGACCGGCCTGACCATCGAGCAGGTTAAAGACATCAACCGTCGCATGTCGATCGGCGAAGCCAAAGCGCGTCGTGCGAAGAAAGAGATGGTTGAAGCGAACTTGCGTCTGGTTATTTCTATCGCGAAGAAATACACCAACCGTGGTCTGCAGTTCCTCGATCTGATTCAGGAAGGTAACATCGGCCTGATGAAAGCGGTTGATAAGTTTGAATACCGTCGTGGTTATAAGTTCTCAACTTATGCGACCTGGTGGATTCGTCAGGCTATCACCCGTTCTATCGCCGACCAGGCACGTACCATCCGTATTCCGGTGCATATGATTGAGACCATCAACAAGCTCAACCGTATTTCGCGCCAGATGCTGCAAGAGATGGGCCGTGAGCCAACGCCGGAAGAGCTGGCTGAGCGTATGCTGATGCCAGAAGATAAGATTCGCAAAGTGCTGAAAATTGCTAAAGAGCCGATCTCTATGGAGACGCCGATTGGTGATGATGAAGATTCACATCTGGGCGATTTTATCGAAGACACCACGCTGGAGCTGCCGCTGGATTCTGCTACCTCAGAAAGCCTGCGTTCAGCCACCCACGACGTGCTGGCGGGTCTGACTGCGCGTGAAGCGAAAGTCCTGCGTATGCGTTTCGGTATCGATATGAACACCGACCACACGCTGGAAGAGGTTGGCAAACAGTTTGACGTTACCCGTGAGCGTATTCGTCAGATCGAAGCCAAGGCGCTGCGCAAGCTGCGTCACCCAAGCCGCTCCGAAGTGCTGCGTAGCTTCCTTGACGATTAATCCTCGTTAAGACGAAAAACCCCGGCTCGCCGGGGTTTTTTATTGCCTTCAAAACGGCGTTAGCCCTTTTTCCTGCATCATTTTGCGCGCTTTGTCGCTCTGCAAATACTTCACAAACTGCGCCGCCGCCTGCTTCTGCTGTGTGCTGCGCGTAATCACCGCGCCGTATAGCGTATCCTGCTGCACCGCTGGCGGAATCAGTCCGACGATGGTAATCCCCTTCACCGCCTGCAGCTCGCTGTTCTGCTGGAAGCCCAGCTCCGCTTTACCTTGTGCCACCGCTTCACCCACCGGTGTGGCGGGGATCACGGACACTTTGCTGGCGGTCTTCGGCCCCAACTTCAGCTTACTCAGCATCTTGCCTTGAATATATTTGCCGCTGGCACTGTCTGATATCGCGATGCTGGAGGCTTCCGTGAGGACCTGTTTGAATTTCGCTACCGTGCTGATATCCGGCGGCGTCATGCCCTGCTTCACCGCCATCGCGATATAAGAGTGCGCCAGCACCTTATGGCTGCGGCTATCCACAAATTTGGCCTGCTCCAGCGGTTTGATGGCGTAATCGACCATCACCAGCACATCGGCATTATCCTGACGTTTCAGACGATTAGGGATCGCCTGTGGCGTATCGCCCATCGAGGGCGCCGCTTCCAGCTGCAGAGTATTGCCAGTTTGTTGCTGATAATCCTGCTTCAGGCTCTCAATCACCGGATACATGCCACCGGAGCTAAATACTTTCAGCGTCTCTGCCTGTGCCGTCTGTTGCGCCATCACCAGCAGCGCCACTAACGCGATTGTGCGTTTCATCTTCCCTCTCTTTATTTGCCATAAAGATTTGGGTTTAGTCAGAAACCGCAAATTGAACAACTTTAGGGCCGCGTTAAGCGGAGCACGCTCACGCGTTATTCTGTAACCAATCATGAAGTTGGCGATAAGCTGTCGCCATCTCCTCTATCGTCGCGCGGTTCAACCCGCTGGGATTGGGCAGCACCCACAGGCTCGTTTCGCCCAACGTTTGCGGCTGCTCGCCTCACTCTACTTTGCGCTGTCGGAACGCTTTCTGGAACGCATCCTTACCCAGCACCGCCAGTGCACGCGGCTGATAGCGTAAGATCTTCTCCTGCAAACGCGCCCCACCATCGCGTAGCTCATCACCCGCCAACTCGTTAGCCTGAATGGTGGGACGCTCAACCAGCATGGTGATGCCACAACCTGTTTCCAGCAGCCGCTGCTCCTGTTCCGGTTTCAGCAATTCGCGGGTAAAACCGGCCTGATGGATCACCTTCCAGAAGCGATTCCCCGGATGAGCAAAGTGGAAGCCGGTGTGCGCCGATGACTTGCCCGGATTGATGCCACAAAACAGCACCTGCAAATCCGGTGCAATAATGTCCTGAATATCGTGCTCGCTCATGCACTCTCCAATCCTGCGCGCTGTTTCACCGAGCGACGGCTAACCGCCAGCATATTGCGCGCTTCCTCATCATCCGGACAGGCGCGCGCCAGCGCCACCGCACCGACCATTTCGGCCAGCATACTGGCGGCGACATCATCAGCCTGAGGATGGTGCATTTCATTGAGTGCCTGCGCCAGCCGTTGCCGCACCGCATCACGACGTTGCGAGAACAGCGTGCGTGTTTCAATCGGCAGATGGGCAATCTCACTCACCAGGGCAGGCATCGGGCAGCCTTCTCCCGGCGTGTTGCGATGATGCTCAGAGAGATAGTTATCGATCAGTTGTGTCAGTCGCTCGGCTGGATCTTTCAGACTGATAATCGCAGCGAAGCGCTGCGCCGAATCGGCAAACATCTCGGCAATCACCGCTTCAACCAGCGCTTCCCGCGAATCAAAGTGCGCGTAGAAGCCGCCGTGAGTTAAGCCCGCGCGCTTCATCAGCGCCGCCACGCCAATACCTTCAGTGCCGCATTCACGCATCACCACTGCTGCCTCATCCAGTATGCGCTGCCGCGTGCGCGCCTTGTGGCTCAGCTTTTCCATCTCTCACCATCCTGCTCATCGTTAATGGCAATCAGTGTAATTATTACGATCATCATATTCCAGCTTGACGAAAAATATGATGATCGTCATATTAAGTTCCATCAGATATGACAACCATCATTTACAGGAACCGACCATGACACAACAACTGGCTTTGATTACCGGCGCATCCAGCGGCATTGGTGCAACTTACGCGAAACAGCTGGCCGCACGCGGCAGCAATTTGATTCTGGTGGCGCGTGATGCATCGCGTCTTAACCAGCTGGCGCAGTCGCTGCGTGACGCGCACGGCGTGGAAGTGAGTGTGCTGGCGGCCGATCTGACGCGCACTGAAGATTTGCAACGCGTGGCGCAAACCCTTGCGGACAACGAGCGGATTACGATGCTGGTGAACAATGCCGGGATGGCAGTTGAAGGCGAGTTCGTCGCGGGTGATATCTCGCAAATACAAACCATGCTGACGTTAAACATTGTGGCTCTGACGCAGCTGGCACATGCAGCCGCGCAAGCATTCCGCCGCCGTGGTACGGGAACGATTGTGAATATCGCTTCCGTGCTGGCACTGGTGAATGAAATGGCGAATGGTGCGTACAACGCCAGTAAGGCCTTTGTGCTCTCGCTGACGCGCAATATGCAGCGTGAGCTGGCGGAGAGTGGCGTGCGTATTCAGGCGGTATTGCCGGGCTTAACCCGTACCGAAATCTTCGAGCGCTCGGGGAAATCGGTTGATGACCTTCCGGCTGAGAGCGTGATGGAGGTTGAGGATTTGGTGGCTGCGGCACTGCGCGGGCTGGATAGCGGTGAGCTGATCACCATTCCTTCAGTGGAAGATCTGGGACTATGGCAGAGCATGGAGAGTGCTCGCTTCGCCATCCTGCCGTTTATCTCGTTGAATAAGCCGGCTTCGCGTTATTTATGAGATGTGAGTGGTGATTGAGATGAGGTGGAAGGATAGCCTTGTCTCAAAAACCTGCTGAGGTTGTGGGCTGATTGAGCGATCTTAGGGGGTGGGAAGGGATTTTTGCTTGGAGATCAAGGAGTCAGAGATTGTTCTAATTTTCACCAACCGATTGGTGAACGCTGGATCACCCCTCCGAGATACTTTATAATCCCCGCTCCGCTGGCCCCTTAGCTCAGTGGTTAGAGCAGGCGACTCATAATCGCTTGGTCGCTGGTTCAAACCCAGCAGGGGCCACCAAATTTATCTTTAAAATCATGTAATTAAGTCAATTCATCTGCAATTGAATGTCCCCCTTTTGTACCCCTACATTTTTTTGTGCCTTCACAGCTACATTTACGCACGCCAAACTGAATGAAACTGAAACGCAGCGCTTTGAATGCGCATCCTGTAATCTCATTATTGACCAGCTCGTTGTCGAGCTTTACTGAACTGTTCAACTTTTTGCTGAACCACATCTGAGGAATGTGCATCAAGGCGTTCGCCAAATGCCTCATCTGACCTTTTTAAAAGGGCGATTTCTTTAGGAATAAATTCGCTTCCCCCTTTTGTTTTGTCTGTTAATACTAGATTTCCCCCTTCCAACTTTACCTCAACAACTGCAAATAAATACTTTTTACCCATAATAATTTCATAGACATATCCAACGCCCGACTTTCTGAAGGTGTTTTTGTACCCTTCCAATAAAAAGTAGTCCGTAATTTGTGGCGTTGCTCGAATAAATTCCCGGATAGCTGGGGTTGAAATTATTCCATCGAACTTACCATCATAAACATTTAAATCCATCGTTGTCTGATCGTCGTTTTCAAGCCATTCATTTGCTGAAATAGAGCCTTCATTGTCATTTTCAGTTCGTGATGACCATGAGCCACTCATTGAAGGCGTTGATAAATACCATCCTTCAACCAGATTATAATTTCTCTTAACTAAATCTGAATCTACTGTCACAATCGTAAAAATAGCCCCAACAATAGCAGCAATAATAAAATACCACTTTTTAATTAATTCCATTCCCAAACCCATAAAATATTTAAATTATTAAATAACTATAAATTAACAATCCTAACCTTTCTACCTTGACTAATAATAGGCGTCAAAATAAATGATCTTCACTATGCATTGCTTTATCATCCGAAGAGAACATTTTACGCTCCTTCATTTATAAATTAGGTCTTAATCAAAATTGAACTATGGTGAATGGTTTCTGAGTCATTGCATTTCAAATAAACCTTATGTAGCATTTCTAATTCACACTCGTAGTTAACAATGCTGTTAACATAATCCGCCAGACTTGTGACTCCACTTTTAAAAAAATCGGACTTGATTTTATTACTTAAGCGTTCATCAATTGAATACTTATCATCCTGAGAAGAATATTTAATTGCTAAAAAAACCACATTATTAGATATTAACATTTCAGACGGCGATGACAACTCAATAAATTTCGCGCTACCGTTAAACTTATCTAAAGACCGCTTGTTGATATTAGCATTACGAATAAATGAACAACGGGAGTTTGAAAGGGAACTGACTATCTGTTGAACTGTAAAACCCATTTCCAAATAGCTGAAACACATTAATAACACTAGCAGACGATCACTCACTTGCGTTTCATAAGTGATATTATTATCATCGCTAAGTTTAATATATTTGTTGCCATGCGCAATAGCATTGCGGAAGCGCTTAATTAATTTAAAATCTTCATCCGTGAAACCAATGATTTCTTTCAAATCATCATTCATTTGGGTCATTAAAAAATCATATTTACCTTGCAATGTTCTCTCGAAAGATCTTTTTACTCCCATAACTCTTTCTTTAATTAAATAATAAACTTCACTATCAGTATCACTGAGATTTAGGGAAGATTCAAAGCTATCTAAAGTCTCCTTTATCTTAGTTTTTAACTGATTAAATATGTTTTCATCCATTAATCCAGTTTTAGCTGGCGTTGTATGACTGGCAAACATTTCAAGAACAATTATTCTAGATAGAATCTGATATTCCCAAACGCCTCTATACTCATAGGAAGTCGGAAGTCTATTCCAAATTTCCCTAAAAGAAATTTTAGAAAAATAGTTTGTGAATATGTCACCCCAAGCGTCATCTCTAATAATATCAATATAATTTTTGAATGCATGGTGTTTATCACTTAGAGGCTCCTGGGAATCTAATGCAGAAGGAAAATATAAACTTTTAAACCTTGCACGATTGGAACTCAAATACGTATTAACGCTTTGTATTGAAATAAAAACCCCAATTAATAATGAAAATAAGTTTCTAATCTCATGACAAAGCTCACTAGCTTCATTTAGCCCTAACAAACCACTATTTTTCTTGAGGATAATGCTATATTCTGTAATGACGCTGGTTTTCAAAGAACCTTCACTTTCAAAATCAATCCTTCGATTATTTTCTATACTATAACTGACACCATTGAAAATGAACTCTTCTCTGAATGAATCCACACTTATATCGCAAGAGATAAGATCGCCATCGTTCTTAAACGGCTGAATTTGCTCAAACCATGTAGATAACCCTGTAAAAAAAATTTCTAAAGTATCAAATTCAAATTCACTATTTCCCAAAGATACATAATTACAAAAAATCGTAAGGTCTCTAACCTCTACAGCGTGCAGTGTTAAGCTGACATTTGAATCTCTGTCTCGGCAAATAATGTTATCTTGACCAGAACTAATGCTTTTCAAACTTAAAGACAACTCTTTTGAAAATTCATCAAAACTTAAATGTGGAATAGTCCCCTTACCAAAACTTAAAGTTCCAGTAAAACTTTCATCATTAATTGAGACGATGACTTTAAATGTTAGAAGTTTGAAAAAATCAAATGATTTATTAGCCACTTTATTATATCCTTATTATAAAATAATTTACCCTAGTAAACATACGCAGCCTGCTGCGCTTAATTCTTATTCGAAAATGGTTCATCTGCAATAGGCAACTATTCCAGTTTACCAATTCCATTTTTTGAACCGTACATCCCAAAACTCCCCCCGCGTCCAAACATGTACCTTTTATACGCCGCAAGCTTCAATCCAGAATGCATCTTCTGTGAGATTTTCACCACATGCCATAAAAAAAATGTGCGCCGTTGATGGAAATCTTCTTCATTTTATTGCCCTCACACAAACCCAAACTCAATATATAATAACAGTGTTCTGATTTACATGTTTAAAGATTCCCTCTGCGCTACGAAATTCCCCAACTCCCTGCCACAGCTGGATTTTGTTGGGTAATGGGTTCAACCGAATGAGACTCATTTAAAATAAAATATGCGACATAAAACATAAAATATCCTTTATTTTCATAGCATTGCTATTTAATTAAGATCCATTCAAGATCCACAAAACTGAAAATCATTAGAATTCTTCTAATGTTTTCATATAGCGAACCCAAGCAGAAAGCCAGCAGCGACACGCTCTGGCACATCGGTTTGTAGGAAAATAAAACTAAAAAACTTTTATAGTGCAAAACCCGCAGGCTGGTGCGGTGTTGCGCCTTTGGTGAGTTAAGCAATTATTTTGCCCGGCTGGGTCGTAGCCAGTGCCACGCTATGCGCATGATCCTCTTGAAGGGGGAAGTTGGGCAGGTCCGATGCTTGCGCGTCTCTCTGCGCCGCTGATGGTGGCTGATGGCAGGCGAAAAAAAACGCTTTATTAACGTGTCTTTCGGGGTTACGGCTTAGCCTACAGCGGGTGAATACTTCTTGCGTAATGCGGTGGTTTTCTGGCCACTCTGCATAATCTCAGCACTGTTCGTAGGCTGTTTCGTTGGCGGGTGCTTATGTCTGGCTAACTGGTCAGCTAGTAGCTGCACAGGTTCAACCGTATAAAGTATCAGCTGTGCCACGTTTATCTCTTGTGACCCAAACCATACCCTAGGCGCAATTATCTCCTGACGCGTCCGGCAATGCTTTTACGCAACTGACAAACCATTTCTGACAGTTCCTTTCCCAAGGTGACCGACGCACTTACCGTGATGTCGGTTTAAACATCCCCCCTACTGTAGCCAGCTGATTACCCTTTATGCCCGTAATTAAATTCCCGGTTGTGGCATGCTTAAAATAGCACCTGCCAGCAGTGTAGCCTTTCCCTGTACTGAAGTTTTATAGGTGAGCTTGATGATGGTTTCACGGCTGACAAGTTCGCGCGACTCGGTCTTGGCTCTCACCTAACGCGCCATCGATGCTTAACGAATGGCTTGATAGGTCTTCCGCTCCCAGTCTGCCGCCTGCATCACGCACTGTGATATCTCTTCGCGCTGCAGTTGCAGCTGCAGCTGATCGCCGGGTTTGACGTCCAGCAGGCTGGTGCCATCCGGCACAGTTTGTCGCACAAACGGCTTGTCCGGCCTTCCACAGTTTAATCCCACTTCAATCAGCGTTCCTTCCGGCGGCAACTGGAATATGCCCGAATCGTTACCCGCCATTGGCACGGAAAGCCAAACAGCCGGGCAAGCTGGCGTGGTTCCGCCCGGCTTACGCCGCGCACGGTTAATTTAAAGCTGGCGTATTTCAGGTAACGTGCTACGCCGGTTAAATGAATGGACCGCACCCAATTCTCTAGAGAACGTGCGAGAGTTTAAAATCAGTGAATCGGAGATGGCATATCTGACCATTGAGAAAATTAGAACCCTCCTCGCCGAATGTGAGAACAGCCGTTCTAAGGATTTAACTACAGTTGTGAAAATCTGCCTGGCAACTGGTGCACGATAGAGTGAGGCTGAAATCCTGAAGGGTAATCAAATCCGCGACGGTCAGATTATCTACGTGAAAACTAAAGGCAAGAAAAACCGAACGGTGCCGATAACTAAAAAATTACAGGCTGATCTGCCATCCAGTTGAAAAGCGCACTTGCTCTTTAAACCTTGTTACTCAGCCTTTAGAAAGGCCATGCAGCGCGCCGGTATTGAAACACCTACTGGTAAGCTTACGCATGTTTTGCGCCACACCTTCGCGTCTCATTTAATGGTGAATCTCGGCAACATCCTTGTGCTTCAGCGGATTTTGGGGTACACGAATATTAAGGTCACGATACGGTATGCGCACTTTGCTACTGACCACCAATCAGAAGCGATGATGCTAAATCCGCTAAATCGACTAGATGAGTTTTAAGACTACATTATCCGCCACATCTACGGCGACATAAATTAACAATTACCAGTAATAAAATATAAAATATCAGAGAGGATAAGTTCATCATGGATAATGAAATAAAAACATCTCAAGATCTTAAGATAGAAGAATTTCTAGTCAGAAATAATCTTACAAAAACTGACTTTGAAAAAGCCAATATAAAGTGGGCAGAGCTCTTAAAAATCGGCATATCTCATTCAGAAAACTATGGCTACTTAAAAGAAACGGCAGTTATGCTATCTTCGGTCTTTCAACAGGTGAACGAAGTGCATTCGGTAAGGTGGCGAGTCAAAGACCCCGAGCATCTTATGGCTAAAATAATTAGAAAGCGCAATGATAAAAATGAAAAGTATAATGAAATATGTGATGAAAACTACACCAAAATCGTTACTGATTTAATTGGAATAAGAGTCCTACACCTATTTAAGGAAGATTGGCGGCCGATTCATGGCTTCATAAAATCTAAGTGTAAGTTATCAGAAAAGCCTGTGGTGTATATCAGAAAGGGGGATGATGAGGCGCCGGATGAATTTAATAGTGAAGATTGTGAAATTAAGATCCATAATGCAGGATATCGCTCCGCACATTATATAACCACTACGCGTCCAATGATGGAGGATATCTTCACTGAGATCCAAGTCAGAACTATATTTGAGGAAGGATGGAGTGAAATTGATCATAGAGTACGTTACCCTAATTTTTCTGATAACGAACTTTTGAATTATTTCCTAATGATATTCAATAGATTCTCAGGTAGTGCCGATGAAATGGGTTCTTTCGTTCTATCTCTAAGGGATACCATTGAGTTAATGGAACTATCAAAAATTGAGATTTCAAAAATAGAAAATGAAAAAGCGGAAAGTTTAGCAAAGATTGAAGAACTTGTTGCCAAATTAGACACTGAACAGAAGAGAGCAGGTAAAGCGTCTAATGAACTTTCAGAGCTTAGAAAAGAGATTAACATTCTTAAAATGAATGAATCAGCGAACATAAGAAATAACTTTAGAAAATCAATTGATACATCTAACATTAAAAACTTAAATTCGAATTATGAAAGTTCCTTTGGAACGAGAGTTAACAGTAGAGAAAAACCCAATCCTTTTGATGATAACTTGCCACACTATTTAAACTCAAGGATAAATGAAAAATTGACAACACTTATGAAATCAAGCAATAGCAGACAGCAAAAAATGCTTTTGGAAGTGTTAGGGAATAACCCAATTTTACAATCAATAGAATTGGAAAATGTTAATAATCTTAAAAAGCGATCAGATTCTGCCATTGGTCGGTTGAGCAAAGTTAAAGAGGATGATTCGATATTGAAAATAGAAAAACCGAAAACAAACAAAAAATCTAATGGTAGGCTGAAATAAATAGTATTAAATAATAGTATCAATGTATATTTTCACCAAACAGAGATCACCCTGAGATAGTCAATTATTGACATCTGAGCCATGTTGGCAGCAAAGTGGCAGCAGAGCGCAATGCGATGTGCCACTTTTCATCACTATTCATTCTAGAAAAAACAATTAAATCAGTAAATTACTTATTTACCTCGCTTCAAATTGGGACTCATAATCGCTTGGTCGCTGGTTCAAACCCAGCAGGGGCCACCAAATCTTCCTACATTTCCTAAAAGCTTTCGCAACATCATCAACCACTTGATAGCTCACTCGAATGCCCATTCGCGTGAAGAAATTCTATTGTTCGGTTCTTAACAATCTTAACCCATTCTTCAGCTGACAATTCCCATCGCTCGGGTGCGAACTCGCCACGATAACGCGCTATAAATACGTCGTATCCATCGGACTGCTCTTCGATTTCAATCAGATTTGCTAACAACATGCGCTGATTGAATGGCATTGAGGTAGATAAATAATCATCGAGTAAATTATCGAACTCACAATTTTCATCAATCAAATCACAATCCTGCCCAAAATGAGCGATTACCAAAGTATCGATTTCACAAGGCTTAAGAATGTTAGTATCCATTTATTTCTCACATAGTAAGGCACACGGATATAATTAAATTTATTTTCAATCAAAAATTTGAGTTCAAACTAAGCTGTCTCATTTATCTAACCTCACTATTATTTATTCCTGCAAGCAGTTTACTTACACCAGAAACGGTAATAATAGCTAACACAACAGCAAAAATGCCAAAACATATAAGTAGAGAAAGCAGAGGATTGACTATTCCGCCCAAGCTAGTGAAATCACTCAAACGAGCAAGCTGTCCAGAGGGTAAAGTACGAAGAATGATCTCCGGTATAATTAGAAAATAGATAATAACAACCAAGACATAAATAAGCGTTTTTTTTGTTTTCTTCATCTTCTTTCTTGCCCTTACTTACGAACATGATCAAAAATTGGGTATAGGATACATCATGGAGCGAAGGTATGTCACAAACCTATTTATAGCTGAAGATGCAGTCCAATAAGCAGCTGGCGATCGCGCTAACTCATTCATTAAACCAGATCCATGCAGATCAGCTGTCTACTATAGATATGTTCAAGATGGGCGCACAGCGGCTCAGCAACTATGGTTCATGCTTTGTACCTAATGAATATTATCGCAGCTCATGCCGTGATACATGGAGAGAGGACAAAAGGTTAGTTCTGGCGTTAGGTGAGATCTATAAAAGAAAAGATGTCGCATTAGATATGGTCGAAATATATTTTCGTAAAACCTTCACAAAACTTGGCGTTCAAAAAAGCAATAATCTCGTCTCTCACATCCAAAAAATGTTAGGGATCGCGGCCGAACATGCTTCAACAAAATCGAGCAAAATGGCTTTATCACTGACGATTGCCAATTTAGTGCTCGGCAGCGCCGACTTCAAGAAAAAGCATATCAATCTCGTTAACTCATTTTCTACATGGTTTGTGAATGGCGCTACGCTTTATGCCAAAGCGCAAACGGCTGCCTCTGCGGCTAACAGATTAAAATTTCAAAATCCTGCTTATTATCAAGCTCTATCAAGAGAAAATATTGAGATGCTTTACTTCCTCATTGAACCGCAAATGTCTGAAATCATTTATCAGGTAAAATCCGGTGATAACAATGAAGAAAAAATTGCAGATGCTTTATACGAGATTTTGAAAAAATGAAGAGAGCACTTTTGTGGTTACTTCAGTCACTTATCTACCTCATTCCCCTCGCAGCCGTTGTAGCAGGGATCTACATTTTCGTCCGCTTTATGCCAAATTACGCAGCCTTCCTTAGCATATCCTGGGTGATCGTTGTTTCCTTCATCTACATCAAATACAACAGATGGTATTGAATATCTCCAACACCATCTGTCAGCACCCTCTTTTAACACCCAACCCAAATCATCGGTGATAGAGCCACTCAACTTGAGAAGACCGGTAAATCGTAACCCAACCCATCACTCCCCTTCCAACCCACAAACCTGCCACCGCACTGAACTCACGCCCTTCTCCAGACTAATCCGTCCCACCAGACTCTCCAGCTGATCCGTCATACTCGGTTTACCAAGTACTTCCGCATTGACCTCCATGCGATGCGGCGGGTTCATATCTTCGCTGTGCAGTGATTGCAGACGTAATCCGCTGCCGCCGAGGCTATGCAGCATCAGACTGCGCACCTGCACTTCATCTTGCGCCAGACAGATAATCTGCACTTTGTAGTGCTGCACCACTTCTTCCGCAGGCACCAGGCTCTGGCGATTTATGCCCTGCGCCAAATCGCGCAGCAGAATATTGGCGCACAGAATCACCATGCAGCCAATCGCCGCTTCCAGTAGCAATCCCATGCTGCACAGCACGCCCACGGCGGCGGTGCACCACAGGGTTGCGGCAGTATTCAGGCCGCGCACGTTAAGGCCGTCGCGCATGATCACCCCGCCGCCGAGGAAGCCGATGCCAGAAACCACATAGGCCGCTACGCGTGAGGCATCGGTGGCGATGCCGGGTACGCTTTGCGTCATCAAAACAAATAAACAGGCGCCAGTGCTGACCAGCGCATTAGTGCGCAAACCGGTCATACGTTGGCGAAGCTGGCGCTCGCTGCCAATCAGCGCGCCCAGAACCAGCGCGACAGTGACGCGCAGTAAAAAGATTTTCCAATCCATCATAAACCTCACTCCGCTGCTTCAGGCAGGCGGAACTTCAGGGGGTAATAAATGGATTACAGCCGGTGCCGCTGCCGCTGAAATTCAGCAGCATCACGCATAAAAACAGGGGGAGATTCTGGAAGGAAATCCACCGTCTTAACGCACGGTTAAGACAGCGTTGAAGGCTATCTTACCGCAGGGACCTTTTGTAATCGTTCGGGACAGGTGTCCAATGCAGTTATCCTCTTGGGTAAAAATTCGCCGGGATTCTAAACCTCGTATCCTGTTATGGCTACTCCAAATAGCGCTTTCGTTTAGGTTGGGTTAAAGACTTCGCTATCGGAATCCCCAACCTGTTGATGCCTTTTATCACCGTGCTATCTTACCCACTCGCTATACCGCAATCGGATCAAGACCAATGGCAAAACAACGTGTAGGAATCGTGTTTGGTGGCAAATCGGCCGAGCATGAGGTGTCGTTACAATCAGCGAAAAACATCCTCGAAGCCATCGATAAGAGCAAATACGAGGTGGTGCTGCTGGGCATCGATAAACAGGGTGAATGGCATCTGAATGATGCTTCCGGCTTCCTGCTGAATGCCGATAACCCGGCGCTGATTGCCCTGAATCGCTCAGGTGAAAACGTCGCGCTGGTGCCGGGCAGTGCTTCGCAGCAGCTGATCACCCGTCAGCAGGCGCAGCCACTGTCACAGCTTGATGTGATCTTCCCGATCGTGCACGGCACCCTGGGTGAAGATGGATCACTGCAGGGCTTGTTGCGCATGGCGAATCTGCCGTTTGTCGGATCGGATGTGCTGGGCTCAGCGGTGAGCATGGACAAAGATTTCACCAAGCGTTTGCTGCGCGATGCGGGCTTAAAAGTCGCGCCGTGGATCAGCGTGACGCAGGCACAGCGCGCACGTCTGGATGCGCAAGCCGTGATCGATCAGTTCGGATTACCGCTATTTATCAAGCCCGCCAATCAGGGATCGTCTGTCGGTGTCAGCAAAGTGGATCATATCGACGATCTGGCGGCTGCGCTGGATCTGGCCTTTACCTTCGATCGTAAGGTGCTGATCGAGCAAGGCATCAAAGGCCGCGAGATTGAGTGTGCGGTGCTGGGTAATGATGAACCCGAAGCCAGCCCGTGTGGCGAAGTGGTGGTGCATGATGCCTTCTATTCGTACGACACCAAATACATCAGCGCCGACGGTGCACAAGTGGTGGTGCCCGCCGCCATCAGCGAGCAAGCCAGCGAAGCAATTCGGGCCGTGGCGATTCGCGCGTTCCAGGCGCTGGAGTGCTTTGGTATGGCACGCGTTGATGTGTTCCTGACCGAGAGCGGCGAGATCGTGGTGAACGAGGTGAATACCCTGCCGGGCTTTACCAATATCAGCATGTATCCGAAGTTGTGGCAGGCGGCAGGATTAAGCTACAGCGATTTGATTACGCGCTTGATTGAGCTGGCGCAGCAACGCCATCAGCAGAGCAGCAAGCTAAAAAGCAGCGTTTAATCTTCACGTTCCGGGTGCGCATGAATGCGCACCCTACAACGGCTAAACAGGTTTGTCATTGATGGCGATCGAAACAAATTAGCGCCAGGCAGTTGTGAGGTTGTCATCAATGGCGACCGAAAAAACCAGCACCAAGCCATCGTAAGGTCGCCATTCACGGCGAACAAAACAACCCAGCATCAAGCCATCTGATGGTCGCCACTCACGGCGACCATCACGCACTTCACGCCACGTCATTCACCATGCTTCGCGGCTCCATCGCTGGAGAAGTTTGGTTACGGCCATTGCGTTTCGAGAGGTAGAGATTTTTATCCGCTGCCGACACCAGACGGTTAATCACGCCCGGCCATTCCCGCTCACTCTGCGCACTGCCGCGCGCCAGGCCTAAACTGGCGGTGACCGTCACCGTGTTGCCCTGAATCCAGAACTTCTCTTTGACCATCGCCTGACGAATCGCTTCGGCCAGTTGGTAAAGTTGCAGATGGCTGTAGTCGAACACCACCACCACAAACTCTTCGCCACCAAAGCGACACACCATGCCGCGATTGCCCACCACGCGTTGCATACGGCGCGCAATCTCTTCCAGCACGCCATCACCGGCATCGTGGCCAAAGTTGTCGTTAATCGCTTTGAAATAGTCGACATCCAGCATCACTACGCCCGCTTCGCGCTGTAAGGAGAACGGCTCCTGTTTCAGGCTTTCATACAGGCCAGAACGCGACAGCAACTGGGTGAGGAAATCGAAATTCGCCCGCAACGCCAGACGATGATTGAGCTGACGAATCGCATCCATACTCACTGCCACCAGCAGCGGGCTGAGGGCCACCGTTGCCACACCCAGTCGCGCCGAGGTGAGGTGGCTGATCGGCAGCAGTGCGTCATCGCCCTGAATATTCATTACGCCATGGGAAACGAGAACGATCTCAGTGATGCCGGTAATCAGGATCACCAGGCTTGTAACAGGAATCGGTAACACGATGGCGCACCAGATCAGCGCCGGCACCGGGAAGGTTAAGCTACCTGCCCCGCCAATCATCGCCCCCATGGTCAGTGACAGCACCACTGCCGCCAGCGGCAACAGTTTGCCGGGATGCAGCAAGGTGCGCGGTGAGACGTTGCGCAAGGAGCGCGCCAGCATCACCGGCAACAGCATCAGGGAAGTCGAGAACTGCTCGCTAAACCAGTCGCCCCACGCCACCACAAAGCGCGCGTTGAAATCGATATCCTGCGCCCATGCACCCCAGGTGGCACAGGCGGCGGCACCGAGGAAACAGGCCGGGAAGATGCGCATGGCGTTGAACACCTGGCTGTTGGCCGAAGGTGGCTGCAGGTGTTTGATCAACATGCTGACCGAAACGAGAATAAACAGGATATTGGCGAAGTTTACGGTTACCGCAGGCAGCGCCCAGCCGGAGAACACCGTGTCGTTAAAAATCATCGCGGCAAAGCACACCAGATAGCTGGACGTGGTATGCAGGAAAGGATTTCGCACCATTAAACCGGCAATCAGCGCGTTCACCGGCCAAAACAGGGAGAACTCCTCCGGAATGCGCAGATGACTGCCAATAAAGCAGAAGAAAAGCGTAATCAGGAACAGCGAGAGTGCATTCTTTTTTAAATTATTCTCAGCAAACAGCTTAACGCGCATACGTCTGAACCCTGTAACCTGGAAATCGCTGCCTCTTGCCCACGGGCATCAGCAAGCATTTAACCTGAAATAACTGTGCGATGATTCGGCAATTAAGCGAGTGTTCGTCATCCTACTCTGCGACTGGGCGGCACTCAATGCGCCGGATCGGCGAGATGTGAGCGCGCTAGCAGGGTTGAAACCCGAGAAACAAGGATGAGAGCTGCTGCAATTATGCCCTGCAAATAAAAAAATCGGATATCCGAGATATCCGATTTTTACGTGAAAAACCAGTTTTTCAGCAAAGCGTTATTGCTATTTAACCGCAACGGGCCACTGACTCAGACGAATACCACGATCGCGCGCGTTTTCGCCGAAATCCTGTAGTACCGCTTTGACGTCCGGATCCAGGTACTCGGCGTTATCGTGATCAACAATCACCGTGCTGTTTTCCGGGATCTCCGCCAGCAATCCCTGCAGTTTTGGGTTGTGCATAAAGGTGAGGTTTTGCTGGAAGCGCAGCACGTAGTGATCGTCATAGCGGGTAAGCTGCAGCGCGTTGCGGTGGCTTTTGTAGATGCTATACAGAATCTGCGTGGCGATACCGATACCAATCCCCGCCAGCATGCCGAACACAATAATGCCGCCGATGGTGGCGAGGAACGGCACGTACTGCTGAGCGCCCATGCGGAACTGCTCAATGAACAGACGCGGCGTTGCCAGCTTATAGCCGGTATACAGCAAGACAGCGGCAAGGCTGGCTAGAGGAATGGCGTTGAGCAGATCGCTGAACCACAAGCCGCAGATCAGCAACAGCGCGCCGTGGATCAGAATCGACAGTTTGGTCTGCGCCCCGACGCTGACATTCACCGAGCTGCGCACAATCACCGCCGTAATCGGCATCGCACCAAGGAAACCAGCAGTCAGGTTGCCGATGCCCTGTGCGAACATCTCTTTATTTGGCGAAGGTGCCGGATGCTGCGGACGCAGTTTTTTCAGCGCCTCCTGACTCAGCAGCGTTTCCAGGCTTGCCACCAGCGCCAGCGTCACGGCAACCACCCAGACTGAAGGATTTTGCCACGCCAGCCAGTCAGGGGTTTCCAGCTCCGCCGCCAGCGCTGACAGGCTATCAAAGGCTGGCAACGCAATACGCGGTAGCCCTTCCGCCAGGCTCGGGAACAGGCGATCGCCAAACACCGTCGCCATGCAGCCGAACAACACGGCCACCAGTGGGCCCGGAATCCAACCAAGCAGCTTGACCGATTTCACTATTGGCGTGGTCCACAGCCAGAGAATCAGCAGACCGATGCCCGCCACCAGCATCGCACTTAGCGAAAACTGAAATCCGCCATTCACCAGCGACACCAGCTCAGCATCACCTGCGGCACCGAAGGCCACCGGGATCTGCTGCATAATCAGCAAAATACCGATCGCCGCCAGCATCCCTTTGATCACACTGCCCGGCACCAGCGAAATGAAGCGACCGGCTCGCAGCAAACCAAGCAGGCACTGCAGCACGCCCGCCAGAATCAGCGCGGTGAGGAAAGCGGAGAAGCTGCCTAGCGTCTGGATCGAGGCCACCACAATGGTCACCAGACCTGCCGCCGGGCCGCTGACGGCAAAACGCGAGGGACTCAGTGAAGTGACCAGCAGGCCGCCGATCACCCCGGTGAGCAATCCGGCAAACGGCGGTAAA
Source organism: Pantoea sp. Taur (assembly GCF_009830025.1). NCBI lineage: Bacteria > Pseudomonadati > Pseudomonadota > Gammaproteobacteria > Enterobacterales > Erwiniaceae > Pantoea > Pantoea sp. Taur. The sequence continues at coordinate 128,768 of NZ_SZZZ01000010.1, read as the reverse complement.
CCGCTGGCCTGCGCGATGCCAAGGCACAGCGGCAGCGCCACCAAAAACACCACCAGACCGGCGGGAACGTCCTGACGCAGCGTGTTAAGGTTCATGGCACCGATTCCTTTGCAGATTGCTGAGTAAGCTCTTTCAAATGACCCGACTGCAGGTCATACACGCAGCCAAACACTTCCAGCGATTGCCCGGCTTGCCAGGCCTGTCGCACTGGCTCACACGCCACTAACTGAGCAAACTGGGCGATGACGTTGGCTTCGACTAAGCGGTTGAGCTTACTGCTCTCCTCTTCCTCAGCACTGGCGTGATATTCCACCAGACCTTGTTGCAGGCTACTGCGCAACGCAGCGATGCGTCTTGCCAGCGCCGAATCCTCTTTTGCCAGCGGGCTAGCGGGCAACCCCAGCGCAGCCTGCACGCCGCCGCAGCCGTAGTGGCCGCACAGGACAATGCGCTCCACGCCGAGGTAGAAAATCGCGTATTGCAGCACGCTCATCAGGTTATCGTCATCGGTCACCACCATATTGGCGATGTTGCGATGCACAAACAGTTCGCCGGGATGCGAGCCAGTCAGCACTTCGGCAGGTACGCGGCTATCGGAACAACCGATCCACAGCGAATGCGGTTTTTGTTGATGCAGATATTGTTCGAAATAATCTGGATTACGCTCGCGGCGCTGTAATGCCCAACTGCGATTTTTCGCTAATAAGGGTTTAAGTGTCGTCACAATTATCTTCTCTCTACGTCCAGAAATATCGATTTCAGGCTAAGTCACAGGGTTTTAAACGCCGCTAAGACGATCGATGGAGTATGAAAGCAGAGCTTCCTCACATAAATTGTTTATAGCTGCTAATGCTTGTGGTTGCACAATCAATATTTCCGTGCACAACAAAATCGAACTCCCTGTAAAATAAACGTCAGGAAGTGTCGATTAAAAGTAATTTAATGCAAGCCGAGAGAATTGATTAAAAAACAACATTTGTTATGTGAATCATGTAATTAATCTGAATATTAAATTATGCATCTGGAATGAATCGACAAAAATATACACGCAGTCTTTTCATGCCTTTGCACTAGTATGGTGAATTGAATGATTTGAGTTGAGAAAAATCTTAATTATAAAATTTATGATTGGAGTCATTCACTGGGTAAATAGCAGAATAGCGATATTTTCCGCCAATCACTTGCCTGTAATTAAGCAAGAGATCAGGAAAATAATAAGGAGAATAATAATGACGATGAAAAGTAAATATCACTGGCCCTGAATTAAAATCACCGCGCCTGCCGCAACAGGCGCTAATTCGCTTGACGAATTATTTACCGTTCCACGCTTTCATACGCGCTTCACGCACCTGCAGCTGCTGTTCCGGCGTCAGTTTGTTGTAGTTCTCCGCCATGCCACTTTCCCAGTCACCGTACAGCGGATTAGGCAGCACGATAAACTGCGTACCAAAATGCTGATGATTGAGGTTAACGAACTGCTGACGCTGTGCATTGCCCTGATGCCAGGTCGCGCCACCAAAATCATTCAGGTTATCGCCCACGTACAACACCACGTTATATCCGGCGTTTTTAATCGCATCGAAGCGCTCCTGTTTATTGGAGTTCCCGGTGCTAAGACGCACGGTTTTGTCACTCACGCCGCTGAAGCCCAGCTTGTTGAGGTTGTCCACCGTCGCGGCGTAATCCTTCTGGTCGCGGTTCGAGACGTAGAACAGGGTGCCGCCGTGGCTGTTGACGTAGTTGGCGAACTCCACCGCGCCCGGCACGGCGGTGGCCTGACGCGCCTGAGTCCAGGCTGACCAGGTTTTGCCAGAGAACGGCTGGCCGTTTTTCGCCTGCCATGCGCTATAGGCACTGTTATCGATCATGGTTTCATCGAGATCGACGATCACCGCTTTCGGCTTGCCCGCCAGCGATGGCGCAGCATCAAACGCCATGCGCGCAGTGTTAAATGCCTGCCAGCTTAATGCCTGATACTCACCGGACTGCTGGAACCAGTTCACTGCCAATACCGATTGCTGGCCGAGCTGCTGCTGCGCCTGCTGTTTGGCCGGTTGCGCGCATCCTGTTAGCAGCAGCGCAAGAATGCCGGACGCTGCCAGCAAAGAGGTGTTTTTCATCAGATCATCCTTAAGTGATTATGGTCAGTTTGTGTAAAGCTTTAAAAATGTAGCAGTTAACGTAAGCTGTGGGCAGAAGAAAGCTGCCGCCCTGTCAAAGGAGACACTTATGTCACATGCCGGACCGCGTTCAACGCTGCTTGATGCCCTGCCGTGGCTCGATTATGCCTTTCAGCCTGCGGGCCAACCGGTGCCCACGGATGCCGCCTATGGCCAGCAGCGCCACAGCGCCCAGGTGGTGCTGGCAACCCAAAACCTGCCGCCGAAAAGCTGCGAATCCGATGGCGTGATTGGGGAAAACCAGCTGCCGGTGGCGGTGTATACCGCTGACTGTTTGCCGGTACTGTTCGCTGATAGCGCGCAGCATCAGGTGGCGGCAGTGCATGCCGGATTGAAAGGCACGCTGAGTGGAGTGCTAAACAGTGCCATTGACGGATTGCTCAAACGTGGTGCCCGCACCGAAACGCTGCATGTCGCCATCGGCCCGGCCATTGGTCCGTGCTGTTATGAGCTGGGCAAAGATTTGGTGACGCAGATGCAAGAACGCGCAGATTTGCCTGCGCTGCAGTGGGCGAGCGAGCAACCACGCAATAGCGCAGCGATCCGTCCGCAGGCGCGGGCGCATCATCAGGGCGTGTGGTTTGATTTGCCGCATCTGGCGCGAGGGTTGCTGTTACAGCGTGGCATTCCTGCCGAGCAGATCGAGGTGTTAAACGTCTGCACTTATTGCATGGCGGAGTCGGGATCGAGCTATCGCTACAACACCCATTTTGACAGCGGCTATCAATCGCGATTTTCGTGGATTCGTCGTCGCGACTGAGTGGCTGCACGTCCCTGTGCAGCCCGTTGCATCAGTGAATGATGGCGTTAAGTGCCAGCACACCCGCCAGACCGAGAATCGAGATCAGCGTCTCCATCACCGTCCAGGTTTTCAGGGTTTCTACCACGCTCAGGTTGAAGTACCCCTTAAACAGCCAGAAGCCCGGATCGTTGACGTGTGAGGCGATCACGCTGCCCGAACCTACCGCCAGCACCATCAATGCCGGATCGGCATGGGTCACCGCGATGATCGGCGTGACGATCCCGGCGGTGGTGATCGCCGCAACCGTGGCCGATCCCAGCGCGATACGCAGCATCGCTGCCACCGTCCAGCACATCAGCAGCGGAGACAGTGACGATCCTTTCATCATGTCCGCAATATAGTTGCCCACGCCGCTGTCCACCAGCACCTGCTTAAACGCACCACCCCCAGCAATGATGAAGACGATCATGGCGATAGCGGCAATCGACTCGCCGCACATATCCATCACTTCTTCCATCTTGCGACCGTTGCGCAGACCCAGCGTCAGTACGGCGATCACTACGGCAATAAACAGCGCCACCGCCGGGTTACCGATGAACTCAAAGAACTGACGCAGCGGGTTCTCTTTTGGCGTGGTCAGCTCAAACACAGCGGCAATCGCCATCAGCACCACCGGGATGATGGCGGCAAAGATACTGATACCGAAACCTGGCATCTCTTCTTCAGAGAAGATCTTCGGGTTGTACAAGCCTTCCGGTGGTGATTTCTCAAAGCTCTTCAAGAATTTCGAGAAGATCGGACCGGCCACGATCACCGTCGGAATGGTGATGATCATGCCGTACAGCAGTGTGGTGCCAAGGTTCGCGCCAAAGATGGTGGCGATCGCGGTTGGACCGGGATGCGGCGGCAGGAAGCAGTGCGTCACCGAGAGTGCAGCCACCATCGGCACGCCGACGTACAGCAGCGGCAAACCAGCCGCCGCGACGATGGTGAACACCAGCGGCAGCAGCAGCACGAAGCCCACTTCATAGAACATCGCCAGACCAACGATCAGTCCGGTGACCACCAGCGCCCATTGCAGCCGCTCTTTACCAAAAGCAGCAATCAGGGTGGTGGCGACGCGTTGTGCCGCGCCGGTGTCCGAAACTAATCGCCCGAGCATGGCACCGAAGCCGAGGATCATCGCTAATCCACCGAGCGTCGAGCCGATACCTTTTTGGATCGAGGCCATTACGTTGAGCGGCGTCATCCCTTCAGCGATACCCACCACCGCCGAGACAAACACCAACGCAATAAAGCCGTTGACCTTAAATACAATCATCAATACCAGCAGCAGTATCACACCCAGCACAATAATGGTTATTGGCATTTTTTATTATCCTTAGGAATACAGAGGGGTGATTAAGGTCTAGGCGCGGCCCGGCGAAAATGCCAGCCGCACCATGGCATTACACGGCGACGCGCATACCGCCATCAACGAACAGCAAGTGACCATTCACGAAATCAGACGCGCCCGAGGCGAGGAACACCGCAGCACCGATCAGCTCTTCCGGTTTACCCCAGCGGGCGGCTGGCGTGCGTTTGGTGAGCCAACCGGTAAAGGCCGGATCGTCGGCCAGCGCCTGCGTCATCTCCGTGACGAAGTAGCCTGGTGCAATGGCGTTCACCTGGATGTTATGGCGCGCCAGCTCGACGCACATACCGCGCGTCAGCATGGTGACGGCGCCTTTGGAAGCGGCGTAAGGCGTGATGGTGTCGCGGCCCAGTTCGCTTTGCATCGAACCGATATTGATGATTTTACCGCGCTGGCGATCGACCATTTTTTTCGCCACGGTTTGAGAGACCAGGAACACGGCGGTCTGGTTAACGGCAATCACGTCATTCCAGTCCTGCTCCGGGAATTCGAGGAACGGACGGCGGCGCTGGATCCCGGCGTTGTTGACCAGAATATCAATCGGTCCCCATTCGGCTTCAATCTCATCCACCGCCTGCTGCACCTGCGCAGACTGCGTCACATCAAAGGCTTTGGCATGGGCGCGCAGGCCCAGCTCGCGCAGTTTCGCCGCGCCCTGTTCTGCCCCCTGTTTGGTGGTGGCGTTGACGATCACTTCCGCGCCGGCTTCACCCAGGCCACGCGCCAGCAGAAAACCAATACCGCGCGCCGAACCGGTGAGTAATACACGCTTGCCTTCGAGGGAAAATAACTGACTCATCACTGCTCCTTAAAAGGTTAACTGGACTTTCGCCGCACGAGTTTTATCGCCAGCAAACTGCAAGGCCGCGTCGATGTCCTGCAAATCGTATTCACCGCTGAACAGCGGCAGCGGGTTGACCACACCGTTCGCCAGCCACTCGACGGCGGTGTTGAATTCATGGGTAAAGCGGAAAGAACCGACCAGCTGAATCTCTTTGGCAATCAGCGCTATGATCGGGAAGTTCGGGATAGTGCCACCCATGCCGACCTGCACCAGCGTACCTTTGGCGCACACCACATCGAGGCAGCGCTGTAACGAGGAAGGATGGCCAGAAGCCTCAAACGCCACATCGAAATAGCCTTTGTCGGCCAGATAAGGCGTGAAATCGCCCTCGGCGGCATGGATCACATCGGTCGCGCCCATCTGCTGCGCCATCTCCAGCGAACGCTCGCTAATGTCGCTGCATACCACAGAGGCGGCACCGCGCGCTTTCGCTGCCGCCGCAATTAAGCAGCCAATCGGACCGACGCCGGAAATGAACACGTGCTTGCCGGTAAGATCGCCCGCCTGATGCGTGGCGTGAATGCACACCGCCAGCGGCTCGGCAAACACCATCACGGTTTCATCGGCATCCTGTGGGAAAGGCACGCACTGTTTGCTATCCACCACTTTGTACTGGGTGAAACCGCCGTCGACATGCGGCACATACATCGCACTGCCGAAGAAGCGCATGGAGGTGCACTGGTTTTCCTGATCGCGCTGGCAGTATTTGCACTCGCCGCACGGTTTGGACGGATTGACCGCCACTTTTTGATTCGGCTTCAGGTCCGGGTTGTCGCTTTCCACCACATGACCAATCACTTCATGACCGAGGATCATCGGCATTTTGACTTCGAAGCTACCGACTTTGCCTTCCTGATAGTAATGCAGGTCAGATCCACAAATGCCGCCGCGCGTAATACGCACCAGCGTGCCTGTGCCGTCCCAATTCACCTGTTGCGGTGCGACGCTGACCTGTTTTTTCCCGGTAATCACGCAGGATTGCGTTTCGATATTCATGGTTTCCCCATTTGTTGCTGTTGCAATGGGGGCTATCAAAGCGGGATCAGAGGCTGAAAACTGTGAACCAGATCACTCTAAATCATGTTACGAAATAGCTGTTACCTGGAACGTGAACTGCTCGTACAGAAGATGGAAGCGGGATCACTTTTTGCTGGGGAAAACCAAGACTCGTCTTGGGGATTAACCACAGTGAGCTATGTCATTATCGCCGCACCCTCACCCGGGAAAGTCGTCTGGATTGAGTCTGACAGGAGTCATAACTATAGAGCTAAATCATTAGCCCTCATCTTCAAGCTGTTTCAGGGTGCACAGGTCTCTTCCCGTGCCGGGCGAAGGAGTCCGAACCTTTCGCCTGCGACCTGTCGCCCTGCTTTTTTTGAGGTTTCTCACAGCCTGAACACCGCGAATTTCCATCCCAACCAATTCCCGCTAAAGTTGACTCATCCGACCACTTTCCGAGACTGTGTTCATGACTGAGCATTACGCCCACCTGTTTGCCCCGCTGGATCTGGGATTTACCCAACTAAAGAATCGTTTTCTGATGGGTTCCATGCACACCGGGCTGGAAGAACACACTGATGGCGCCACACGATTAGCCGCGTTTTATGCGGAACGCGCGCGGGGAGGCGTGGCACTGATTGTGACCGGCGGCATCGCACCCAACCCACAGGGCGTGGTGGCACACGGCGGCGCCATCCTCAATCAGGAGAGCCAGTGCGACTGGCATCGCACCCTCACCGATGCGGTGCATGCCGCGGGCGGCAAAATCGCGCTGCAAATTCTGCATGCCGGGCGTTACAGCTATCAACGCGATTTGGTTGCGCCTTCAGCGTTGCAGGCACCGATTAACCCTTTCACGCCGCGCGAACTGAGCGATGGCGAGATTCGTCAGACCATTGCGGACTTTGCCCAGTGCGCGAGGTTGGCCCAGCAGGCCGGTTATGATGGCGTCGAGATCATGGGCTCCGAAGGTTATCTGATTAATCAGTTCCTGGTGGCGCACACCAACCATCGTGACGATGAGTGGGGCGGCGATGTGCAGCGCCGTCGTCGCTTTGCGCTGGAAGTCACGCAGGCGGTGCGCGAAGCGGTCGGCCCGGCGTTTATCATCATCTTCCGCCTGTCGATGCTCGATCTGGTGAACAACGGCAGTTCGCTGGAAGAGACGCTGACGCTGGCAAAGGCGCTGGAGCAGCGCGGTGTGACGCTGTTCAACAGCGGTATTGGCTGGCACGAAGCGCGCATCCCGACTATCGCCACTTGCGTACCGCGTGCCGGTTTTGCGTGGGTCACGCAGCATCTGCGTGAAGCGGTATCCGTCCCCGTTATTGCCACTAACCGTATCAACCATCCGCAGGTGGCGGAATCGCTGCTGCGCGATGGCATTGCCGATATGGTCTCGATGGCACGTCCGTTTCTTGCCGATGCGGCCTTTGTGCGCAAAGCGCAGGCAGGGCAGCCGGATGCCATCAACACCTGCATCGCCTGCAATCAGGCCTGTCTCGATCAGATCTTTGTCGGCAAAGTCACTTCATGTCTGGTTAATCCCCGCGCCTGCCACGAAACCCTGATGCCGGTAATCCCAGTTGAACAGCCTAAACAGATTGCGGTGGTCGGTGCTGGCCCGGCGGGCATGGCGTTCGCGCTACAGGCAGCCGAGCGCGGCCATCAGGTGACACTGTATGAAGCGGACGCACAGATTGGCGGCCAGTTTAATATTGCGCGTCAGATCCCCGGCAAAGAGGAGTTTAGCGAGACGCTGCGCTACTTCCGCCATCAGCTGGAGACACAGGGCGTGGCAATTCGCACCGGGCATCGCGTGAGCGCTGATGAGCTGGAAAGTGTGGATGAAGTGGTGATCGCCACCGGTATTGCGCCGCGTCAGTTGTCGATTCCCGGCATCGACCATGCCAGCGTACTCAGCTACCTCGATGTGATTCGCGATAAAAAGCCGGTCGGCCAGCGCGTCGCCATTATCGGTGCGGGCGGTATTGGCTTTGATACTGCCGAGTTTTTGCTGCATCAAAACGCGCACGAAGATTTCTATCAGAGCTGGGGCATCGATCACAGCTTACAGGCGCGCGGCGGGTTAGTCCGTCCGCAGCCGCTGGCAGCGGATCGGCAAATCTGGCTGTTGCAACGTAAATCCGGCAAGCCCGGCGCCGGGCTGGCGAAAACCACCGGTTGGATCCATCGCGCCAGTTTGCAGGCGCACGGCGTGCAGATGTGGGGCGACGTCGAGTATCTGAAGATTGATGATGCCGGATTGCACTTGCGCCATCAGGGCGAGCCGATCACGCTGGCGGTGGATAACGTGGTGATTTGTGCCGGGCAGGAACCGTTGCGTCAGCTGGCGGATGAGCTGGCCGCACGCGGTAAAGCGGTAAAGCTGATTGGTGGAGCCGATGTGGCGCAGGAGCTGGATGCTCGCCGCGCCATCGCACAGGCCACTGAGCTGGCGCTCAGCGTGTGATTAACGCAGTTTGACCGAACGCAGCACCACGAACTTGGCGTTAGACGCCACCAGCTCACAGTTGCCAAACAGCTTTTTCATTTTGACGTGATAACCGAGGTGGCGGTTGCCGACAATACGCAACTCGCCGCCGTACTGCAGGCAACGTTTGGCATCACGCAGCATTTGCCAGGCCAGATGATCGGTCACCGCGTGCTGCTGATGGAACGGCGGATTGCACAGTACCGCGTGCAGACGATCCGACGGGAAGCCACTCAGTACGTTGTTGACGCGGAACTGGCAGCGTGCCAGATCCTGCGGACGGTTCACTTCCACGTTGAGCTTACTGGACGCCACGGCCATGTAGGATTCGTCATAGAACAGCACGTCCGCCTGCGGGTTCTGTTCCAGCGCCAATAAACCAATCACGCCGTTGCCGCAGCCAAGATCGAGGATTTCCCCTTCAATATCTGACGGCAGATGCTGCATAAAGAAACGCGCACCCACGTCCAGCGATCCGCGAGAGAACACGTTAGCGTGGTTGTGAATCTGGTAAGAGGAATCGTCCAGCGGCCACACCGTGGTCTCTGACACCTCCGGCAGTTTGGGCGCGCTGTAAGTGCAGTAAATCAGGCGCGATTTCTTCCACGCCAGTGAGGTTTTGCTCTCACCGAGAATGCGATCGAACAACTGCTGCGTGGAGTTGTGGATGTCTTTGGCTTTTGCCGCGCCGAGGATCAGCGTATCAGCCGTGATCACTTTACGCAGCGCGCGCAACTGGTGCTCCAGCAGGGCCAGCGCTTTCGGGATTTTAATCAGCACGACGGCAGGCGCAGCAGGCAGCGGCGCCAGGCTATCGATAAAGTGCACCTGATCTTCATCCATCTCATTGAGACGCAGGTTCTGCTTCGCCGCCTGCTCGCTCAGCAGCGAGTCGCTGACGTGCCACACTTCACGGCCGTTCAGTCCGCAGGTCAACGCACCAAAGCTGTCGTTGAACACCAGCACCGGTCCTTCTGGCAGTTCTTGCTGCAACAGATATTCATCGGCGGAATCCCACGCCTGTAACGGGCTTTCTTCACGCATCGGCGGGAAGCGCTGCAAGGTCAGCGTGCGATTGGTCAGTTCAAGTTGGCTCATGGAATCTCCGGCGTGGTACACTTTGCGCGATTTTCGCCCTAAAAAGGGGGCGCAGTATACTGTCTTTCGTCGGGAATCCCAATGTCATTAATCTATCTGCAGGGTTATCCTGAAAACATCCTCGAACAGGTGCAGTTGCTGATTGATAATCAGCGATTGGGCAGCTTTTTGCAGGAACGCTATCCTGACACGCACAATATTGTCAGTGACCGTGCGCTGTATGATTACACCCAGGCAATGAAAAACCGTTATATGCGCAGCGCGCCGCCAGTGAGCAAAGTCATCTGGGATAACAAAATCAAGGTGATGAAACATGCGCTTGGCCTGCACACCGCCATCTCGCGTGTGCAGGGCGGCAACCTGAAAGCCAAAGCCGAGATTCGTATCTCCACCTTCTTCCGTCTGGCACCGGAACCGTTCCTGCGCATGATCGTGGTGCACGAACTGGCGCACCTGAAAGAGAAGGATCACGACAAAGCGTTCTACCAACTCTGCTGCCATATGGAACCGGATTACCACCAACTGGAGTTCGATGCGCGCCTGTGGATGACGGATCAGGCGATGCGCGGTAACGCGGCTTAGCGATTCATTTCGTTGCAATTTTCCCCTCAGCGCATATGCTCAGGAGTGTCTTAGATCGGCCTCGACTTCTCACCTGCTGGGCTAAAAACGATGACACTCCAACAATTACACTATTTTCTGGCGGCGATTGATCTGGGCACCATGTCCAAGGCCGCCGAGTCTTTAGAGATCTCTCAGCCCTCCCTTTCCGATCAGATCCTGCGACTGGAAAGCGAAATGGGCACCCATCTGTTTATTCGCACCAACCGTCGCCTGATATTGACCGATGCCGGTCTACGCCTTGAGCCTCATGCGCGCGCAACCGTGCAAGCGGCCAAACGCGGTTATGAAGCGGTGCAGTCCGTGCGCGAGCTGAAAGGCGGACTGGCATCTTTCGGCACCTTCAGTTCTGCCTACCAATATTTTCTCGCCGATCTGATTTGCGAGTTCCGGGCGCGCTATCCCGGCGTGCGTCTGCGTTTAACCGGCACTAACTCTTCGGACGTGGCGCGCTCGGTGATTGATGGCGAGATTGAAGCCGGGCTGGTGATGCTGCCGGTGAATAATAAAAATCTGGTGGTCAGTGAACCGGTCTGGTCAACGCAAATTGGCTATATCTCGGCGAGTGATGCGCGTTTATATGGGCCGAAGGATATTCATGCCTTATTACAGGCACCGCTGATATTCAGTGAAGCCACCTGGCACACCAGCGATCCGATCCGTCGTCTGCTCAATCAGCGTGCTCAGGAGATCGGTGCGCGGCTGGAACCGATTATTGAAGTGGAACATCAGGCAACGGCACTGGAATTGGCCGCGAGAGGATTAGGAGATCTTATCGCTACGCGTCCGATCCTGCACCACCTCGGATACGGCGATAAGCTGAAATGGGTACCCATCGAACCGCCCGCTTTTGAGGTGTTTGCCTTTATTCACCGTGCTGACACCGCCATTTCTGCTGCCACCCGCGAAATGATGCAGCTGATGCGCCGTTATTTGCAGGAGGTGCAATCCACTTACAGCCATATCGAATGCTAATGGCTGAGCGTGCATATAGGGCAAACCTATATGAACCAAAATCATAACCCTATTCATTCTGCGCAAATAGCCGCTTAAAACTATGTCAATCACGTTACCCCAATGTTGCAAAAACTTTGCAGGAGAGACGTATGACATCCCAGGCTCGCTATTGTGTGATTGGTGCGGGTGCCGCCGGACTGGCAGCACTGCGCACTCTGCAGGAACAGGGTATTACCGCCGATTGCTTCGAAAAAAGCGATCGGGTGGGCGGTCACTGGCATCACGATTACGATGCGCTTCATCTCATTACACCGAAGAAATCGTCAGGATTCGATGGCTTCCCCATGCCAGAAGCGTGGCCGGTTTATCCCAGCCGCGATCAGGTACGTGAATACATTGATAGCTATGCCGATCACTTCAATCTGCGCCAGCAGATCCGTTTCAACAGCAGCGTAGATCGCATAGAGCCGCTGGGTCATGCGGGCAGTGACGGCTGGCGTGTCGCCGTCAATGGCAAACCCCATGTCTATGCTGGGGTGCTGGTCGCTAACGGCCATCTTTGGGATTGCGCTTTCCCGCCGCAAGCTCAGAATTTTAGCGGCATTTCGCTGCACTCGGGCCAGTACCGCAACACTGAACAGCTGCAAGGCAAAGTATTGGTTGTGGGCTGCGGCAACTCCGGTTGTGATTTGGCCGTAGACGCGGCGCAGCACCGTCTGGTGACCGATATCGTGATTCGTCGCGGCCAGGTGTTCCAGCCAAAAGCGCTGCTGGGGGTACCGCGTGCCGAAATCCCGTTCCTCAACGACTTGCCTCCCGAATTGCAAAATGCCTTCACTCAGGTGCTGACGATGATTTCATTGGGGCGCTGGGAGAATTACCCTGGCATGCCTGAACCGGAAAGCTGGGATTTGGAAAAACAACCACCGGTGGTGAACACCCTCTTGATGTACTGGATCCAGCATGGCCGCATTAACGTGCGTCCCGGCATCGACAGCATCAGCGGTAAAACCGTCACGTTTAGCGATGGCAGCCAGGCGGATTACGACAGCATTTTGTGGGCGACGGGCTTCAATACGCGCTTGCCGTTCCTCGATGACAGTTTACTGGAGTGGCAGGATGGCGTGCCTCTACGCACCGCCGCCATGACGCTGCCGACCTCGCTGGAAAACCTCTACTTCGTCGGACTCGCCGCACCGCGTGGCCCGCAGTGGCCAACTTATTGCCTGCAAACCCGACTGATCGCCCGCATGTTGCAGCTGCGCGAACAGGGTATCAGCAATCTCAGCCACCTGCTGGCCACCCAGCAGCAGCCCGATTCGCGTATCGATATTGTGCGTCGCCTGTGGCTGGAAAATCTTGAGGAGACCTGGCGCACGCTGGATCTGCTGGAGAAAGTCAGCATCGCCCCGAAGCACCCTTCCACCCTGATGGCTTGATCGGAGTAACACAGAATGCAATCACAAAAACCTGTGGTGTTGGTGACCGGTGCTGCTTCCGGTATGGGCAAAGCGGTGATGGAGAAGTTTCAGCGTGAACAGTGGGAAGTGATCGCCATCGATCGTTGTGAGATGGCGCACCAGCCGGGTATCACTGCCGTGACCGCCGATATCACGCAGTATGCTGCGCTGCGCGAGGCCGTTGCCACAGCACTTGAGGGACGGCACATCCACGCGATGATCAACGCCGCCGGCATCTTCCCCACCTCAACATTGGAAAGCAGCACCGACGCCCTTTATCGGCTGATCTTTGACGTCAACGTACTTGGCAGCGTCAACATGACCAAAGTCGCCAGTGAATTCATCTGCCCCCAGGGCGGCGCTTTCCTGCTGTTCGCCTCGGTGGATGCTTTCGCTGTCTCCCCTTCGCAACTGCTGTACAGCGCATCGAAAGCCGCGGTGGTTTCTCTGGTCAAATCGCTGGCGATTGAGCTGGTGGGTCAAGGCATCGTGGTCAATGCCATCGCTCCCGGCTGGGTGGAAACCGAAGGCACCTTAAAGAGCGGACGTATTCATGAGGGCGTGAAGTCGGTGCCGCTGCAACGTGCCGCCAGCGTGACAGAAATCGCCGACTGGGTGTGGCATCTGGGCGCGCAACCAGGCTACGTCACCGGTGAAACGCTGGTGATTTCCGGGGGAAGCTACATGCGCTAACCCTTTTACAGACGTCGTACTCCACTTCAATCAGACAGGGTAAGGCAATGAAAGAAAACACAATAAGTCCATCGCTTAATGGAGCTGTACGATTTGTAAAGGACCGAACTCCCTCACGCCAGATGTCGCGCCAGGGGCAACTCACCAAAGCCGTAACCGGGGTGACGCTGGGCAACATGGTGGAGTGGTTCGATTTTGCCATTTACTCCTCCATGGCGATGATCATGGCGAAAGTCTTTTTCCCCACCACCAACAGCTATAACGAACTGATTGCGATTTATGCGGCTTTTGCCGCCGGTTTTCTGATTCGCCCACTCGGCGGTTTCCTGTTTGGCCCGATCGGTGACCGATTTGGCCGCCGCACCGCATTAGTGTTGAGTATCAGCATGATGTCGCTGGCGACCTTGTGTATCGCCATGATCCCCAGCTATCACAGCATTGGCATTGTTGCGCCTATCTTGCTGGTGGTGATGCGCATGCTACAAGGGCTCTCTACCGGCGGCGAATACGGTGGGTCCTGCATTTTTATCGCCGAACACAGCCCTGATAAACGTCGCACCTTCTTCACCAGTTGGCTGGAGTTCGGCAACATCGCCGGCTTCCTGGTGGGCGGCATCATTGTGAACGTGATCAGTAGTGTGTTAGGCGAAAACACCATGGTGGCATGGGGCTGGCGCGTCCCCTTTGTGATTGCCGGACTGATGGGCATCGTGGCGCTGTTTATCCGCCTGCATGTCGATGAAACGCCGGTATTCCGTGAAATGCAGGCTGGTAAAGCTAAAGCCACGGCACGGGCGCCGTCTTTGTGGGCGCTGATCCTCAAAGAGTGGCCCCAGTTGCTGCGCTGCGCAGGCCTGGTGGCGGCTTTCAATATCAATTACTACATCGTGCTGGGCTATATCCCGAGTTATCTGGTGAGCTTTATGGGCATGTCAGAAACGTTCAGCGCCAATCTGTCGTTGATTGCCACGCTGGCACTGCTGTTGTTTATTCCGGTGTTCGGCATGCTGGGCGATCGCTTCGGTCGTAAGCGCATGCTCACCATCGGCAGTGTTCTGATCATCATTTCCGCCATTCCGGTGTTTTGGGCACTGCAAAGCCACGGCATGGCAGCGATTGTCATCGGCATGACGGTACTGCTGCTGGGCATGCTGTTCTTTGAGGGCACCATTCCCGCCACCCTGACGTCACTGTTTGGCAGCACCGTGCGCTACAGCTGTTTTGCCATCAGCTACAACCTGTCTGTTTCACTGCTCGGCGGCACCGCGCCGCTGATCAACACCTGGCTGATCAAGCAGACCGGCATCACGTTAATCCCCGCGTTCTATCTGATCGGCGGCGCCGTGCTTGGCTTACTGGCGCTATGGAAAATGCATGATCGTACTGGAAAGCCCTTACCCACCTAACCCTCAGTTTTAATGGAGAACGTTATGAGCCCAACCCCTAAAGTGAAGATTTCCTCTGGCGGCGCTTATGAAGCCGTATTTGGCTACTCACGTGCCGTGAAGGCTGATAATCAGCTGCATATTTCCGGCACCTGCGCCACGCCGGATTTTGAAAAAGCGGATGCCTATGAGCAGACCAAATCCATCCTCAGCACCATTACTAAGGTGGTGCATCAGGCGGATATGGAAATGGAGGATGTGGTGCGCACCGTGGTGTATGTGCGCGATATGAATGATGCGGATAAAGTGGCGCAGGCGCACCTCGAGACCTTTGGCACCATCCGCCCGGCCAGCACCATTGTGCAGGTGGATTCGATGCTGCGTACCTGGCAGAGAGTGGAAATCGAAACCTACGCCATTCGCTAAATGGCTGGCAGCGCCCTTAACCGGGCGCTGTTGTTATAAGAATTCCTGCGCCTTCTGAATCAAACTGGTTTTGGTCAAGGCACCCATAAAGCGGCGCTCTTGTGGATTGTTGAGCACCGGTAAACGCTCCAGCGTCACGCGGGCAAAGGCCTCCCAGCCTTCACGCATACTCTGGTTCTGATAAATGCACGGGAAGTTATCATCCATCACGCTGCTGACCGGGGAATCCAGGGTGATCTCCTGCGATAACACTTTGCGCGAGATGTCATGGATCGATACTACCCCCAGAAACTGCCCCGCACTGTTGATCACATACACATAGCGTTCGCGCTTCAGCGAACTGACTGCCAGCGCCTGCCCCACAGACTCTTCCGGCTGGAGCGCCGCACCAGGAATGATCAGCTGATCTACGCGCATATTATCGAAATCGAATTTGGCTTCTGAGCGGCTAAAGTGGTTGCTCACCACCGGATAGGTGCTGGCCGATTGCAGTCGGTACACCACCATGGAAGCCAGCACCGAGGCGATCATGATCGGGAATAACAGGCTGCTGTTGAGCGTCATCTCCAGCACCATCAGCATCGCCATTAACGGCGCCTGACTCACGGCCGCTAATACCGCCGCCATACCAATCGCCGCGTAAAGCAGGGTATCGCCAACCGGCAGATGAAGTGCCACGCCCATCTGCGCCAGCGCCACGCCGAGCAGCGCGCCAATCAGTAGCGAAGGGGTAAACAGACCGCCCACCGCGTTCGATCCCACCGACAGCGTGGTGGCCAGGGTTTTGAGCACCAGCAGGCCAATCAATCCAGCCAGCACATAGTGACCATCGATAATCTTCACGATCACTTCGTAGCCGTTGCCCAGAATATCGGTGGATATAAGCGCCAGAAAGCCCACCGCTAAGCCACCAAGCCCCAGACGTGCTGGCAATGATTTAATACGACCAAATAGCGTTTTGCTGCGGGCAATCAACTTTATCAGCAACCAACCGGCAAAACCGGCCACCACGCCAATCAGAATGGTCATCAACAAACTGCTGATATCCATCTGGAACAAGGCTTCGGAGAGCGGATAGAGCGCACTGCGAAAGCCAAGTGACCACATGGTCATCACCGCCACCGCCGAGGCGACAATCAGCGGGATCAGCCGCTGCAGCGCCGAGATACCAAACGCAATTTCAGCGACAAATATCGCTGAGGCCAGCGGCGCGTGGTACACCGAAGAGAGCCCTGCCGCTGCCGCCATCGCCACAATATCGCTGTTACGCATCTGCGGGAACCAGCGGCCCATCAGGCTGCCACTCAGCGCGGAGAGCTGCACCATCGGCCCCTCTTTACCAATCGAAGCACCGCTGCCGATACTGGCAATCGAGGAGAGTGCACGAAACAGCGAAGTTTTGGTCGGCACCGCATCCAGGCGCGCGTTGATCACTTCGAGGTAATCGGTTTTGACCGTTTCCTGTTTCTCAATCGCCACCGCATAGCGCAGGAAGAACCCCGCCAGCACACCGCCCGCGCCCACCAGCAGCGGCCAGAAGATCCATGGCCAGACATGCATCGCCACGGTGATTTCGCTGTCGCTGTTAAACAGCAGGCGGTTAATCAAATCAATGACGCCGCGAAAGGCTAAGGTCACCAGCGACGCGACGAATCCCACGGGGATAGCAATCAGCAGTGTGGTCCAGTTCAATGCATGTTTACTTCCACTCACCCACGCGTCCCCACTAGCTGGTTAAAAAAATGTGCCGCATCATCATATTGGAATGCGGATCGCATGATCAAATTTCGTCTGACGAACGATCCGCTGAACATGCTACTCTGCCGCTTTACTGTTGCAGGAGTACAAAGCCGTGATTCGTTTTGCCATTGTGGGAACCAACTGGATAACCCGCCAGTTTATCGACGCCGCGCATGAGACCGGCAAAATGAAGTTAAGCGGTGTCTATTCGCGCCAGCAGTCACAGGCGGATGCCTTTATCGCTGACTATCCCTGCAAACTTACCTTTACTTCCCTCGACGATTTGGCGGCCAGCCCGGAAATCGATGCGGTGTATATCGCCAGCCCGAATGCGTTACACGCTGAGCAAGCGATGTTGTTTATGTCGCACGGCAAACATGTGATTTGCGAAAAGCCGATGGCATCGAATCTGCGTGAGGCCGAGGCGATGATCGCCTGCGCGCGCCAGCATCAGGTAGTACTGTTCGAGGCGTTTAAAACTGCCAGCCTGCCGACCTTCCTGCAACTGCAGAACACCCTGCCGCAACTTGGCAAGCTGCGTAAAGCGTTGATTAACTACTGCCAGTATTCATCACGTTACCAGCGTTATCTCGACGGCGAAAATCCCAATACCTTTAATCCGCGCTGGTCGAACGGCTCGATAATGGATATTGGCTTTTACTGCCTGGCCGCTGCCGTCACATTGTGGGGCGAACCGCAGCAGGTGAAAGCGCAGGCTTCGCTGCTGGAGAGTGGCGTCGATGCGCACGGTGTGGTGGTGCTGAGCTACGGCGATTTTGATGTCACGCTGCTGCACTCCAAGGTGAGCGATTCACTGATTCCGAGCGAAATTCAGGGCGAAGCCGGCTCACTGGTGATTGAGAAAATCTCGGAATGCCAGCAGTTACGCTTTATCCCACGCGGTGGCGAGAGCCAGAATCTGACGCAACCGCAGCATATCAACACCATGCTGTATGAAGCCGAGGCCTTTGCCCAACGGGTTAAGCAGCGCCAGGTCGAGCATCCGGCACTGGAAGCCTCGCGCATCACAGCAAAACTGCTGACGGAAATCCGCCGCCAGACTGGCGTGGTGTTCCCGGCAGACCAGGCTTAAGTGTAAATATTGCAGAATATTTCAAACTCCCCATTGAATACCTCAGCCGTTGGACGTATCTTGACCGCTGCAAAGGGGAGTAACTTGTAAGCTGATTGATCGTCATTACGATGCTAAACGCATCCGGTCGTCAGGCAACCCGGAATCTATTCTGAGTTGTAAGTGAGACCTTGCCTGAAGGCGAGGTTTGCTTGCAGCTTGATCAAAGCGGCTAACGTCTTCTGACTTAGCCGCTTTTTTATTTTCCGGACAGGATTACAACTATGCACACTGTAGGCACACCGTTACTCTGGGGCAGCTTCGCTGTTGTTGTGCTCATCATGCTGGCGATCGATCTCTTCTTACAGGGACGTCGCGGCGCACAAACCATGTCATTTAAGCAGGCCGCCGTTTGGTCGTTGGTTTGGATCTCCGTTTCCCTGCTGTTCAGCGCCGCTTTCTGGTGGTACCTCGAAGGCACCGCCGGCCGAGAAGTGGCGACCGCGCAAACCCTCGCTTTCCTCACCGGCTACGTGCTGGAAAAAGCGCTGGCGGTGGATAACGTCTTCGTCTGGCTGATGCTGTTCAGCTACTTCGCTATTCCGGCAAACCTGCAACGCCGCGTGCTGGTGTATGGCGTGCTGGGCGCGATCGTATTGCGTACCATCATGATCTTCGCCGGCAGCTATCTGGTGACGCAGTTCAGCTGGATCCTCTACGTGTTCGGCGCTTTCCTGCTGTTCACCGGCCTGAAAATGGCGTTTGCCAAAGAAGGCGATGACGCGGCAGTGGGCGACAAACCGGTGGTGCGCTGGCTGCGTAAACATCTGCGCATGACGGATAATCTCGAAGGCGAGAAGTTCTTCACCCGCAAAAACGGGGTGCTGTTTGCCACCCCGCTACTGCTGGTGCTGATCATGGTGGAGCTAAGCGATGTGATTTTCGCGGTTGATAGTATTCCGGCGATCTTCGCAGTGACGACCGATCCCTTTATCGTCCTGACCTCGAACCTGTTCGCGATTCTCGGTCTGCGCGCCATGTACTTCCTGCTGGCGAACGTGGCTGAGCGCTTCTCGATGCTGAAATATGGCCTGGCGATTGTGCTGGTGTTTATCGGTATCAAGATGCTGATCGTCGAGTTCTATCACATCCCGGTGGGCATCTCACTGTCGGTGGTGGGCGTGATTCTGGGCGGTACCCTGCTGATTAACGCCTGGGTTAACCACAGAAACGACCAGAAACACATCTCATCATAATCTTCTGCAGGGGCGGTAATCGCCCCTGCTTTGTTTCGCCAGCTGCAAATTTCACCTTTCATAGCTCTGTCACATTTCACATCGTCAGCAGATCAAAAAACCGATCTGCGCCGCACGTCCAGAATTATCTCTTCCCTCACCAGGACTTTTCCTTATACTCCGCCGGGCAAACCGTTTGGCGCGGAGCAACCGCGCACAACACTCATACCGCTATAAAAAGACCGAACTATGCTAAATAACTTTATTGGACGTCTGGGCGCGCTGTTCGCAGGAAGCCTGGTAAAACAAATCATGATTGGCCTGATTGCCGGCGTAGCGCTGGCGTGGTTCTCACGTGATGCCGCTCTGGCCGTAGGTCTGCTGGGTGAACTGTTCGTTCGCGCCCTGAAGGCGGTGGCCCCGCTGCTGGTGTTGGTTTTGGTGATTTCTTCGATTGCTAATCATCAACAAGGGCAGAAAACCAACATCCGTCCCATCATCATGCTCTATCTGTTGAGCACCTTCTTCGCCGCTGTGGTCGCGGTCACCTTGAGCCATCTGTTCCCGCAAACTCTGTCAATGAACGTGGGCGCAACCGAAATTTCACCGCCGTCTGGCATTACCGAAGTGCTGCACGGTCTGTTGATGAGCATGGTGGCTAACCCGATTGACGCGTTACTCAACGCCAACTACATCGGCATTCTGGTGTGGGCCATCGGCCTCGGTCTGGCTTTCCGCCATGCCAGCCCAAGCAGCAAGGCGTTTCTTACCGATGCTTCGCATGCGGCGACGTGGGTGGTGCGTTGCGTGATTCGCTGTGCGCCGCTGGGGATTTTTGGTCTGGTGGCCTCGATTCTGGCCTCAACCGGCTTTGGTGCACTTGAGGAGTACGCTACGCTGCTGGCGCTGCTGCTGGGATGCATGGCCATCATGGCGTTGATTGTGAATCCGATTCTGGTGTTCCAAAAGATTCGTCGTAACCCTTATCCGCTGGTGTTTACCTGCATCCGTGAAAGTGGCGTGACCGCGTTCTTTACCCGCAGCTCTGCCGCAAACATTCCGGTGAACATGGCGATCGCCAAACGCCTGAATCTTGACGAAGACACTTACTCCGTCTCCATTCCACTGGGTGCGACCATCAGCATGGCAGGCGCGTCTACCACCATCACGATACTGACGCTGGCAGCGGTGCATACCTTGGGGATTTCTGTGGATGTGCCGACGGCCATTCTGCTGAGTTTCGTGGCCTCGATTTGTGCCTGTGGCGCCTCGGGTGTGGCCGGCGGTTCGCTGCTGTTGATTCCTGTCGCCTGTAACATGTTCGGGATTCCAAATGACCTGGCGATGCAGGTGGTGGCCATCGGCTTTATCATCAGCGTATTGCAGGATTCCGCCGAGACGGCGCTAAACTCGTCGACCGATATTCTGTTTACGGCAGCGGTGTGCCAGGCGGAAGCCGAGCGCGAACCGCGTACGGTGTCTGAAGCAGAATAAATTGGCATTGCACAGGGCGGCATTCATGCCGCCCTTAAGATAAGCAGGTGTGATTGTTTTCAGATGCACATCGATCGCACCTGAGCTTTACAGCGTGACACCACTCTTAAATATCGCTAACTCGCGAAAATCATTGGCTTCGTTACGCGCCGGTTGACCGTTGGCAATCGCCACAATCATATCGACGAAATCGGCCAGCATCTCCGGCATACTCATGCCCTCAATCAAACGCCCGGCATTAAAATCAATCCAGTGCGGTTTCTTCTCTGCCAGCTGCGAGTTGGTGGCAATCTTCACGGTAGGCACGAATCCGCCATAGGGCGTGCCGCGTCCGGTGGTGAACAACACCATATGACAACCTGCGCCCGCCAGCGCGCTGGTAGCCACCGCGTCATTCCCCGGCGCACTCAGCAGATTCAGCCCCGGCGTATTCAGTCGTTCGCCATATTTCAGCACATCCACCACCTGGCTCTGCCCCGCTTTCTGCGTGCAGCCAAGGGATTTCTCCTCCAGCGTGGTGATACCGCCCGCCTTGTTACCCGGCGATGGGTTCTCATAGATCGGCTGCTGATGGTCGATAAAGTAACGCTTGAATTCGTTGATCATCGCCACGGTTTTATCAAAGGTGGCTTCATCCCGGCAACGGCTCATCAAAATGCGCTCTGCGCCAAACATTTCCGGCACTTCGGTCAGCACCGTAGTGCCGCCGTTGGCAATCATCTGATCGGAGAAGCAGCCCAGCATCGGGTTGGCGGTGATGCCAGAGAAACCGTCAGATCCGCCGCATTCCAGTCCGAACTTCAGTTCGCTGAGCTTGCCCGGTTGACGCTGATCGCCACGCATCACGTTGTACAGCGCATGCAGCCGTTCAAGGCCGGCTTCGACTTCGTCGTCCTGCTTCTGACACTCCATAAAGTGCACGCGGTCACTGTCGAAGCCGCCCAGCGTTTCGCGGAACACATCCACCTGATTGTTCTCACAACCCAGGCCGATCACCAGCACCGCACCGGCATTGGGATGGCGCACCATGTTTTGCAGCATGGTGCGGGTGTTTTCATGGTCCTGACCGAGCTGAGAACAACCAAACGGATGGCTGAACAGGTGCACCCCATCGATCCCTTCTGCCTCGTTGGTCTCCTTGAGGAAGCGCGACAGAATCTGCCGGGCGATGCCGTTCACACAGCCCACCGTTGGCAGAATCCACAGCTCATTACGAATACCGACTTCACCGCTGGCGCGGCGGTAAATCTGCACCTCGCGATCGCCGGCCTGAGCGGGGATATCGAGAAACTCCGGCTGGTAGTCGTACTCATCCACATCGCTCAAATTAGTGCGGGCGTTGCTGGAGTGAATGATTTCGCCAATGGCGATCGGGCGCGTGGCATGGGCAATCGGCAAGCCGTATTTGATCACCAGCGCATCCGTTGCCAGCGGCGTCAGCGCAAACTTGTGGCCCCGACCAACCTCTTGCTGCAAGGTAATGAACTGGCGATCAATCTCGACTTTGGTATCGGCAGGTAAATCGCGCAGCGCTACCGCCACGTTGTCGCGCGAATGGATTCTTATCGCATCTTGCATAGCGTTATCTCAGTTGTACCAGCGCCGTCCGCATCCCGTGGACAACGATGTTTTGCAGGTATTGGCTGACTGCGGCCACTAATCCGGGCCGCTGAGTGAGATCTTCGCCCCAGTGTGAGCGGTTGCTGAGTACCGCCTGCACCAGCTGTTCCGGGGTCAATGTGTCCTGGTTTACGGCTGGCCACAGTTCTGCGAACTGCTGCAACCAGTGGTCGTCGTCTTGCAAAGGCCACTGCTGGTCGCCCTGCTTGCCGCGATAAAACGCCAGTAGCGCGGCAAAGGCGAAGGTTAGGCGCGGTGGCCATTGGCCGGTTTGCTGCTGAGACAACAATAGCTGTGGCAGCAAACGGGTACGGAATTTGGTCAT
Source organism: Pantoea sp. Taur (assembly GCF_009830025.1). Lineage (NCBI taxonomy): Bacteria > Pseudomonadati > Pseudomonadota > Gammaproteobacteria > Enterobacterales > Erwiniaceae > Pantoea > Pantoea sp. Taur. The sequence goes on along the minus strand of NZ_SZZZ01000010.1, from coordinate 105,969 downwards.
GCCGTTGAGCGCAATGGAGAGCAGCGCATGGCGGATAAACGGATTGCGGAAGCGACGCTGTACCGCATCGGCAAAGGCGTGCAGTTCATCGCGCGGCAGATCCAGCGTCGGGATCACTTCTTCACGCAGCAGCGCATCGACATAGTTCGCAATGGCGGCGTCATCCATCGCCTCGCCGACGCTTTCCAGTCCGGCCTGAAACGCCACCGGCACCATCGCAGTGTGCGCACCGTTGAGGATCGCTACCTTCTGGGCTTTGTAGGGCGTGATGTCATCAACGAACTTCACTTCCGGCGCCAGCGCGGCGAGCTTCAGTTCCTGCGCCAGCGCATCCGGCCCCTGAATGACAAACTGGTAATAGACTTCGCCCGCCACCAGATAGCGATCTTCGTAACCCAGCTGTGCAGCGATGTCAGTGCCATCGGCGGGATAACCGGTGACAATGCGATCCACCAGCGTGTTATAGAACGCACAGTGATCCAGCACCCAGCGGGCAAATTCCGGCGGCAGCTGCCAGTGCTTGATATAGCGCAGCACCAGATCACGCAGTGCATCGCCGTTGTGATCGATTAACTCGCACGGCACGATCAACCAGCCTTTCTCTGCCGCACCGGCAAAGTGGCGGAAACGCGCCCACAGCAGTTGCGTCAACTTGCCGGGGAAGGAAGAGGCTGGCGCATCCTCCAGCCGATCCTGCTCAACAAAGGCAATGCCTGCTTCGGTGGTATTAGAGAACACAAAGCGCATCTGCGGCGCACGGGCCAGTGCGAGAAAACCCTCAAACTGCTGATAGGGCTGGATCTCGCGATTGAGGCTGCGGATTAGGCGGGTTTCACTTACCTGCTCGCCCTGCGTGTTCAATCCACGGATCAGCGTGGTGTACAAACCGTCCTGCTGATTCAGTGAGTCTTCCACCACGCGATTGCGCGGCCGCACCACCACCACGCCCGCATCGGTGCCCTGATGCTCATTGAGCCAGTCGAGCTGCCAGTCAATAAACGCCCGCAGGAAGTTGCCTTCCCCAAACTGGATCACGCGCTCGCTATAGCTTACGCCGGGGAAATCGTGACGGTTTAGCCGCTGCATCATCAGGCTCCCAACTCAATGCCGAAGTAATCGCGCGCGTTGTTAAAGCAGATGTTTTGCACCATCTGCCCCAACAGCGCTTCGTCGGCTGGCGCTTCCCCGCGTTCAACCCAATTGCCGATCATCTGGCACAGCAGGCGACGGAAGTATTCGTGGCGGGTGTAGGAGAGGAAACTGCGGCTGTCGGTGAGCATGCCGACGAAGCGACTCAATAGGCCGATTTGCGCCAGCTGCGTCATCTGACGATGCATGCCATCAAGCTGATCGTTAAACCACCATGCGGAACCAAACTGCATCTTGCCGGGTTCACCTTCGCCCTGGAAATTGCCCGCCATGGTCGCCAGCACTTCGTTGTCGCGCGGGTTAACGCAATAAAGGATGGTTTTCGGCAGTGCATTGTTGCGGTTCTGCGCATCCAGTAAACGGCCCAGCGGGATCGCCATCGGCGCGTCATTGATGGAGTCAAAGCCTACATCCGGGCCGAGAATATCGAACTGCCGACGATTAGCATTACGCAGCGCGCCAATGTGATACTGCTGCGCCCAGCCGCGACGCGCATATTCGCTGCCAAGCCACACCAGCACCGCTGTTTTGAACTGCGCCACTTCTTCTTGCGTCGGTGCAGCACCTTGCAGGCGACGCGCCAGGATACTATCCAGCGTGCTTTCATCGGCCTCGGCAAACAGCACTACGTCCAGCGCATGGTCGGAGATTTTACAGCCGTGTGCGGCAAAATGATCGAGACGCAGGCTCAACGCGCGGCGCAGATCATCAAAACGTTGCACGCTGACATCGGCGACCTGTTCCAGGCGCTGAATCCACGGCAGGAAGGTATCCAGCTCAATGTTGAAAGCTTTATCCGGACGCCAGCTTGGCAGCACTTTAACGCTAAAGCTGGCATCGTCCGCCAGCGTGCGATGGTGCTGCAGATCGTCAAGTGGATCGTCAGTGGTACCGACCATTTTCACCTTCATCTGCTGCATGATGCCGCGTGCGCTAAAGGCATCCTGCGCCAGCAGCTCATTGCACTGCTGCCAGATGCGATCCGCGCTCTGCTCATTCAGCAATACATCGGTAATGCCAAACGGACGGCGCAGCTCAAGGTGCGTCCAGTGATACAGCGGATTGCCGATAGTGTGCGGCACCGTGCGTGCCCAGGCGTTGAATTTCTCGCGATCGCTGGCGTCGCCGGTGCACAGCGCTTCGGGTACGCCATTAGCACGCATCGCACGCCATTTGTAATGATCGCCTTTCAGCCAGATGTCATAGAGATTGGTGAAGCGGTAATTTTCGGCAATCTGCTGGGGCGGTAAATGGCAGTGATAGTCGAAAATCGGCTGGTCTTTGGCGTAGTCATGGTACAGACGACGGGCGAACTCGCTATCGAGTAGAAAATCCTCACTCATAAAACGCGACATACCTGCTTCCTCATGTTTGGGGCCAATTGGCTTCTGATTCAAAGTTATCATACCAATTTTGACGATCGGCAAAATTGTTTGCGATAGACCTCACAATAATGACAGTTTCCCTGTGGGTATATGGACAAAATAGTCAGCCACATTGCACTAACTTGCTGTTATAACGCCTGTTTAGCGGATCACACAGCACATGCAGGGTTTTTGTGATGGCATTCAACTTTTAAAGTTGTATAACAAGTTAATCTCTCGCCTCGTTGATGCCGAACCTCCTGGCACATCTCATAACAACAAGGCGGCAGGTCTGATTCGTCATCGCCGCCAGCGGGAGTGCTCAAGTGCTCCCCTACCTTTAATGGCAAGTGTTACGACAGACTGGAAGAGGTTAATGATGCGTAAGATCAAAGGGCTACGCTGGTACATGATTGGGCTGGTGACAGTGGGCACCATACTCGGTTACCTGACGCGTAATACCATTGCCGTGGCTGCGCCGACGCTGGAAACGCAGCTGGGTATTACCACCCAACAATATTCCTATATCGTCGCCGCCTATTCGGCGTGCTACACCGTGATGCAACCTGTGGCGGGTTATGTGCTGGATTTGCTGGGCACCAAAATTGGCTACGCGGTGTTTGCCATCCTCTGGGCGATCTTCTGTGCTGCCACCGCCATGGCAGGCAGCTGGGGCGGTTTTGCGCTGGCACGTGGCGCGGTGGGCGCGGCCGAAGCGGCGATGATTCCTGCAGGCCTGAAAGCCAGTAGCGAATGGTTCCCGGCCAAAGAGCGTTCCGTCGCGGTAGGCTACTTCAACGTTGGTTCATCGATTGGTGCGATGCTGGCGCCACCGCTGGTGGTATGGGCGATTCTGGCGCACAGCTGGCAGCTGGCCTTTATCATTACTGGCGTGCTGAGCATGGCGTGGGCGCTGTGCTGGTTAATATTTTATAAACATCCTAAACAGCAAACCAAGCTCAGCGATGAAGAGCGTCACTACATTATTTCCGGTCAGGAAGTACAGCATCAGACCGGCAATAACAGCAAAATGTCAGCCCGTCAGATTCTGCGTAATCGTCAGTTCTGGGGTATTGCCCTGCCACGTTTCCTCGCGGAACCGGCATGGGGCACCTTTAACGCGTGGATCCCGCTGTTTATGTTCAAGGTCTACGGCTTCAACCTGAAAGAGATCGCCATGTTCGCCTGGATGCCGATGCTGTTTGCCGACCTCGGCTGTATCGTCGGTGGTTACCTGCCACCGCTGTTCCAGCGCTGGTTTGGCGTGAACCTGATTGTGTCGCGCAAACTGGTGGTGACCATGGGCGCTGTGCTGATGATTGCACCGGGCACCATTGGTTTGTTTACCAGCCCTTACGTAGCGATTGGTTTGCTGTGCGTCGGTGGCTTCGCCCATCAGGCACTGTCCGGTGCATTGATCACCCTCTCCTCGGATGTATTTGGCCGTAATGAAGTGGCCACGGCAAATGGCCTGACCGGCATGGCCGCGTGGACTGCCAGCACCCTGTTTGCGCTGGTGGTGGGTGCATTAGCTGATACGCTGGGCTTCAGTCCGCTGTTTGCCGCGCTGGCAGTATTTGACCTGCTCGGTGCCTGTGTAATCTGGACCGTGCTGAAAAATCAGCCGGTATCTGAGCTGGACGTTCAGCACGTGGCACAACCGGCAACAGCTCGCACTTAATCTCCACGCTTTGGGCTGGCGCACGTCAGCCCATTTCCTCCACCCGGTCAAAGTGGTATAACAACTCATCCTTCCCTGCCACAGCGAACCGCGCAATGGATCTGAACGAATCCCGTCGTCTTTACCAACAACTCGCCAGTGAACTCAAACGTCGTATCGAGGCGGATGATTATCGTGTAGGCGATAAGCTGCCTGCTGAACGCCTGATCGCTGAAGAGATGGAAGTCAGCCGCACTGTGGTTCGCGAAGCCATCATTATGCTGGAAGTGGAAGGGTATGTTGAAGTACGTAAAGGCTCAGGCATCCACGTCATCAGCAATCAACAGCAAAACCGTGAGACCACCCCCAGCCAACTGGAATTTGCCAGCTTCGGACCGTTTGAGCTGTTACAGGCGCGCCAGCTTATAGAAAGCAACGTGGCCGAGTTTGCCGCCACCCAGGTCACACGCCAGGACATCATGGCGTTGATGGCGATTCAGGAAAAAGCCCGCCAGGAAGACCATTCTCGTGATTCAGAATGGGATATGCATTTCCACGTACGCATCGCTCAATCCACGCAAAATAGCGCGCTCGCCGCGATTGTCGAGAAGATGTGGTTGCATCGCCTGCACAACCCTTATTGGCTCAAACTGCACGAACATATTGATGCGCGCAACATCACCAGCTGGTGCGACGATCATGACCAGATTCTGAAAGCACTTATGCGCAAAGATCCCGCCGCCAGTAAGCTGGCAATGTGGCAGCACCTGGAAAATACTAAACAGATGCTGTTTAACGCCACCGCCGACGATTTTGAATTTAATGTCGACCGTTACATGTTTGCGGAAAATCCCGTCATCCTGCCGGAAGGTAATGACAATTCTTATTGATTCTGCTGCATTTCCAGGCGAATAAGTCAGTTAATCTGCAATAGTGTCAGCTCATGTAAAGCTCCTTTTGAGCATCTGCGTCAAAAGGTAAAACTCCTGTGCGAGCGCCACTTTACACTGTCTGACCTGCGTGATTTTTGTTACAGTTATCGCCCTTTTCTTACCCTTTGCGACAGGGCTTTAAAAAGTCGCTGATTTAACAATCAATTCTGGATGGATCCGGAAATCCCGCAACGGCTGCATACCAAAAATGTATAACCAAGCCAGCCTGCGCCTCAGCCCCTTACGGGCACGTTTAACAATGATGTTCAGGAATGATTGATGGATATTTTGAAAGCATTGCTGCATGCCCTGTGGCAGCAGGATTACGAAATGCTCTCCGACCCGACACTGGTTTGGGCCATTTATGGCGTGCTGTTCTTGATCCTGTTTCTTGAGAATGGCCTGCTACCCGCCGCGTTTCTGCCCGGCGATAGTCTGTTGATTTTAGTCGGTGTTTTGATTGCCAAAGGCACCATGGGTTTCCCGCTGACCATCCTGATTCTGACCACTGGCGCCAGTCTGGGCTGCTGGGTAAGCTACATTCAGGGCCGATGGCTGGGGAATACGCCTACCGTACAGAAGTGGCTCTCGCACCTTCCGGCGCAATATCATCAACGCGCGCACAGCTTATTCCATCGCCATGGTCTTTCGGCCTTGCTGATCGGTCGGTTCATTGCCTTTGTGCGCACCCTGCTGCCGACCATCGCGGGGCTTTCTGGCCTGAGTAATGCACGCTTTCAGTTCTTCAACTGGATGAGCGGCTTCCTGTGGGTGCTGATTCTGACGGTGCTCGGTTTCGCGCTGGGCAAAACGCCGATTTTCCGCCGCTATGAAGATGAACTGATGTTCTGCCTGATGCTGTTACCGCTGGTGTTGCTGGTGATTGGTCTGGTGGGCTCTCTGGTGGTGCTGTGGCGTAAACGTCAGTCTTCACGTAATGGGAATTCACAGCCATGATCAGATTCCGTGGATTCCCCAGGCGCTTCGTGCCCTGGGCGCTTGGCGCTGTGCTGGCGCTGCTGGCGGTGATTTTTGTGCCGTCGATGTTGCAGCACGATACCGTGGTGCAAATCCGTGTTGCCCACAATGGCACCAATCTGCCGGATGGCTTTTATCTGTATCAGCAGCTTAGTGCGCAAGGTGTGCGTATCAAAAGCATTACACCTGCGGGCGATGCGCTGGTGATTCATTTCGAAAATGAAGAACAAAGCCTTGCCGCCCAAAAAGTGCTGAAACGCTTACTGCCACAGGGCTTTGTCGTTGCAAGCGGACCGCAAGCTTCGCAGCAAGTACCTGACAGCAACCGCCCAACTTATAGCTGATTTTAGCCGTCTGGTGATAAGCCAGACGGTGAATCAATCCTCGCTATCCCCGCGTCTTCGTTGAATTTTTTCGTCTGCTGTCTATGCTTAAAGGTAGCGCGAGTTAAGACAAGCTGGGACGCTTCTCCTGCCCGGTTTGCGGCAGGTCATCAACAATGGAAGGTAAAACCTGATGAAACATCAATTACTGCTGGGTGCTATTCTGTTCTCTCTCTCGGGATCTCTGATGGCAGCCGAGTCGCTGTGTCAGCAAAAAGAGCACGACATTCAGCGCGAAATCGACATGGCTAAACAGCATGATAATCAGCGCCGGGTGACCGGGCTGGAGCGCGCGCTCACTGAAGTACGTGCGAATTGTACTGATGAGAGACTGAAGTCAGCCCACAGCGAACGCATTGCAGAGCAAAAACACAAAATTGCGGAACGTGAGCGTGAGTTGAAGGAAGAGCGTCAGGATGGAGACAAAGATAAGATTGAGAAGCGCGAACGTAAGCTGGAAGAGGCACAGCACGAGCTGAAAAAGCTTGAGGCTGAGCCCTACTAATCGGACTTAAATAGATGATGTAATGGAGAACTTCATGTCTAAAGACACCACATCTGAACATCTGCGTGCGGAACTGAAAAACCTTGCTGACACCCTGGAAGAAGTACTGAGCAGCTCGGCGGATAAATCGAAAACCGAACTGGACAAACTGCGCAGCAAAGCGCGCGGCGCGATTGAAAGTTCGCGTGAGAGACTGGGCGATTCCGGTGAACGCATCGCGCAATCCACGCGTGAAGCGGCAGAAAAGGCCGACGAGTATGTGCGCGATAATCCGTGGCACGGCGTAGGCATCGGTGCAGCTGTCGGTGTACTGATCGGCATCCTGATCTCACGTCGTTGATATGAGCGATAGTCAGAGCCACGGCCCAGGCAAAGGGGTCTTCAACATCGGTCAGCGCATCGTCACCACCCTGGTCGGGATGGTGGAAACGCGCGTCCGTCTGGCGATTGTCGAGCTGGAGGAGGAGAAAGCCAATCTGATTCAGATGCTGATGATGGTTGGACTGACGATGCTGTTTACCGCTTTTGGTTTAATGAGCCTGATGGTGCTGATCATCTGGGCGGTAGATGCGCAGTATCGGCTGATGGCGATTGCCATTACTACCGCCGTACTGTTTGCGCTGGCGCTGATCTTTGGTGTGTGGACGCTATATAAGTCACGCCAGTCAACGTTGCTGCGTCATACCCGCAAGGAGCTGGAAACCGATCGCAGCTTGCTGGAGGAGCATCGCTCATGAGCCGTCGTGAACGTGAAGCACGCATTCATGAACTGTTGAATCAGGTTCAGCAGCAGCGATTGGATCTTAGTGCTGCACGCCGTGACTGGCTGGATGGCACCGCTCACTACGATCGCGGCTGGCTAACGTTTCTTAGCTTACGCCGCTATCTGGCGATTGGCAGCAGCGCACTGGCTATCTGGTCAATCCGCAGTCCTAACCGTATTTTGCGTTGGGCAAAACGCGGTTTTGGGCTTTGGAGTACCTGGCGCATGATTAAGTCCACGCTCGAACCTCGCTAACGCCTTCATTTGAAACCGGATCTAAAAGATTCGGTTTTTCTTTATCAAAATCCCTGAACAACATTGACAGTTTAACTCGCTTACAACTGTTGCAACCTGCGACTATCATCTTCCTCCATCAGCCCAACGAATTGCGATCAGCGATTCTGCGGGATCAAAACCTTGCAGGCCAACAACCTGCTTCTTAATTCTTGTTGGAGTAAATGATGAAAAAATTCGAAGACTCAGGCCTGTTGCTGGCACGCGTATTAATGACCATTCTGTTCATCACTGCGGGCTGGGGCAAAATCACCGGTTATGCCGGTACCGCACAATACATGCAGGCGATGGGCGTCCCGGGCTTCTTATTGCCGCTGGTTATTCTGCTGGAGTTCGGCGGCGGTCTGGCAATTCTGTTCGGTTTCCTGACGCGTTTCACCGCACTGTTCACTGCGGGCTTCACTGTGCTGACTGCGTTCCTGTTCCACAGCAACTTTGCTGAAGGCGTTAACCAGCTGATGTTCATGAAGAACCTGTCCATCGCCGGTGGTTTCCTGGTGCTGGGTCTGGTAGGTCCGGGTGCATACAGCATCGACCGTCTGATTCGTGCTCGTTTCGCACCAGCAGCCGCACGCTAAGCACACAAGCGCTGCCAGAACACATATACTGATTTGCAGGGGCGAGGATTTTCCTCGCCCTTTTTCTTTATGGAGGGCTTATGGGACAACTGATTGACGGTGTATGGCATGACACCTGGTACGATACGAAGTCAACCGGTGGCCGCTTCAAACGCACAGAAGCAGTCTGGCGCAACTGGATCACCGCAGATGGCAGTGCTGGCCCCACCGGCAAGGCGGGTTTCGCTGCCGAGCGCGATCGCTATCATCTTTATGTTTCTCTTGCCTGTCCGTGGGCACACCGCACGCTGCTGATGCGCCAGCTTAAAGGGCTGGAAGAGATGATTTCCGTCTCAGTGGTGCATCCATTGATGCTGGAAAACGGCTGGACCTTCGACGACGATTTCCCGGACGCAACCGGCGACTCTCTGTATCAAAACGAATACCTCTATCAGCTCTACCTGCACGCCGACCCGCAATATACAGGCCGCGTGACCGTTCCGGTGCTGTGGGATAAAACTCAGCACACCATCGTCAGCAATGAATCGGCTGATATCATCCGTATGCTCAACACGGCCTTTGATGCACAAGGTGCCCGCGCCGGGGATTATTATCCGCCGGCGTTGCGCGATAAGATCGATGAGCTGAACGGTTGGATTTACGACACGGTGAACAATGGCGTGTATAAGAGCGGATTCGCGACCTCGCAGGCGGCCTATGATGAATCAGTCACCGCGCTGTTCCATTCGCTGGCGCGACTTGAGCAGATCCTCGGGCAGCATCGCTACCTGGCCGGCGATCGCCTGACGGAAGCGGATTTGCGTTTATGGACCACCTTAGTCCGCTTCGACCCGGTGTATGTCACGCATTTCAAGTGCGACCGTCACCGCATCAGTGATTACCGCAATTTGAGCGGCTTCCTGCGTGATATCTACCAAATGCCAGGCATCGCCGACACGGTAAATCTGCCGCATATTCGCCATCACTACTACTGCAGCCATAAAACCATCAACCCGAGCGGCGTGATTTCGCTAGGCCCGGCGTTTGACTGGGATGAGCCACACGGCCGCGGTTGAGGTTAGTGGGGATCATTGCGTTCAACACACTCCTTTTTTAAGGAGTGTGTTGTGCAGGTTTTAAAAGGTGGAATACGAGGTGAACCGCCTGACACTCCATTTCTTCATGCGCGTTAGCCGCTAAGAGTCAGGCCGATGTGCCCACTTTTAAGCAAACTTAATCAGCACCATCCCCGCAATCAGCAATCCCACCCCTAACCAGCCGATGCGATTCAGACGTTGACCAAACAGTACCCAACCAGCCGCTACCGTTGCCACCAGACCAAAACCACCCCACAGTGCATAAGCCACTGAGAGATCGATCCCTTTCACCGCTTGTGACAACGCACTGAATGCCCCCAGCACCGCGACCAGTGAGAGCAGGCCGTAAATGACACGGCGGAAACCATCGGAGTATTTGAGAAAGATATTCGCGACGATCTCCAGCCCAATCGCCAGTGCAAGCCAGGCAACGTGCGCCGCATTAAACGTGGCCATGTTGCAGCTCCTTGCGTGTCAGCGTGCCAGATTTGATTAGCGCAATTCCCGCCACCAGCGTGATTAAGCCCGCCACCTTCATCAGCGATAAGGGTTCACCGAACAGCGTGACGCTGAACAGGGTGATAAACAGAATGCCGATACCTTCCCACATCGCATAGGCCACGCCTAAAGCGATACGTTTTACGGCGAAAGACAGGAAAATATAAGAGAGCGCGATCATCACCAGCATAAAAATAAAACCCGCATTGTCGTCATTGACGCTGGCCCATTTCATAGAGAGCGTGCCGGTTATTTCAGCCAGGATAGCTAAAACTAATAAAAGCCAATAGCGCATACTTTCTCTCCTTAAGAGAAATAGAAAACTATCACGCGAAATAAACGCATGTGAAATTTTAAGAATATTTTTAAATAAGGAGAGTGTGGCGCTAAAGCGCGAAGCGCCAGTGCTGGTCGCAGATCGAGCAGTGGAAGTGTTCAGAGAGATAAATAGAGGTTGCCATCATTGGGGCGAGCATTTTGTCCATAATTTTACAACTTATCCACGCTGTTGCTTTTCGTCGATGTGGATGAAAAATTGTCCTCGGTAGTGAAACACGCACCTATTCTGGCATAAGGTTTATTTTGTTATGCGGGATTTTCATTTCTTTACGCTTTGGCATTTTTTATTCTCTGCGAACGAGAATTTATTTTAATTATTGGTATGCCGCGTTCTTTTCATAGAGAGGGGAGTGGACAGTCATTCATCTTGCGCCGTACGCCAGATAGCAAAAAACCCGCCGAGGCGGGTTTTTCACATGAAAAAGTCGAAACTGACCGATAAGCCGGGTTCTGTCGTGGACAGTCATTCATCTAGGCCAGCAATCGCTCACTGGCTCAAGCAGCCTACCCGGGTTCAGTACGGGCCGTACCTTGTGAACCCCTATTTGGCCTTGCTCCGGGTGGAGTTTACCGTGCCACGAACTGTTGCCAGCCGCGCGGTGCGCTCTTACCGCACCCTTTCACCCTTACCTGATCCCATTACTGGGCCATCGGCGGTTTGCTCTCTGTTGCACTGGTCGTAGGCTTGCGCCCCCCAGGCGTTACCTGGCACCCTGCCCTATGGAGCCCGGACTTTCCTCCCCTCTGCCCGTCTCCCCCGAAAGGGACGACGACAAAGCGGCGACTGTCTGGTCAGCTTCGGCGCGGGATAATAGGCGATCCGCCCGCGTTTGTCACGCCTCTTGCTGCTCCAGCGCGTACTTATAGAGGGCGTTCTTCTTAACGCCATGAATTTCCGCCGTTAACGCAGCGGCTTTTTTCAGCGGCAACTCAGTTTGCAGCAACGCCAGGGTTCGCAACGCTTCGGCAGGCAGCGCTTCGTCATCGGCCTTATGCCCTTCAACAATCAGCACCATCTCGCCTTTGCGACGGTTTTCGTCTTCCAGTACCCAGGCCAGCAGTTCGCCCACCGGCGCGCCCTGGATGGTTTCCCAGGTTTTGGTGATTTCACGCGCCAGCACCACATAGCGATCTGCACCCCATACGCTCACCATATCTTGCAGGCTATCGATCAAACGGTGAGTGGATTCATAAAAAATGAGGGTACGTGGTTCATTCTCAAGGGAGCGCAGCACATCGCAGCGGCCTTTACTCTTGGCAGGCAGAAATCCTTCGTAACAGAAACGATCTGACGGTAACCCCGCCGCACTTAATGCTGTAATCGCCGCGCAGGCACCCGGCAACGGAACCACGCGCACACCTGCTTCACGGCAGCGACGTACCAGATGATAGCCAGGATCGTTGATTAATGGCGTGCCCGCATCCGAGACCAGCGCAATGCTCTGGCCTTCTTGCAGCTTGGCTAACAACACTTCTGCTTTCTGTTGTTCGTTGTGGTCGTGAAGTGCGAACAGTCGCGCATTGATGGCGAAATGTTGTAGCAACAGCCCGGTATGACGTGTATCTTCCGCTGCGACCAGATCGACGCTCGCAAGCACCGTCAGCGCACGCTGCGTGATATCACCCAGGTTACCGATCGGGGTAGGAACGATATAGAGCGTGCTGGCAGAAATCTCTGCCCGATCGAGTTGTTTCATTGTTTCATCCGAATTGCCGATTTAATATTGAGCATCTAGAAAAAAACATCACTGGATACAGTATGCTTCCTTCAAAAGTCGTACGTCATAAAGCAGGACGCTTTGTACCTGTTCTTCTCGCTGGACTGATTTTAGCCGCCTGTAGCGGCCAGGGACCGCAGCAAACCTCCAACGTCAATATTCAGGGGCCTGCTACTGGCAGGTCTGACTATTATCTGCAGCAGGTGCAGCAAAGCAGCGATGATAGCAAGACCGACTGGCAATTACTTGCCATCCGTGCCCTGTTGAAGGAAGGAAAGTATCCGCAGGCTAACGATCAGATCTCGCAACTGCCACAACAGCTCTCTGCAGTGCAGCAGCAGGAGCTGCAATTACTGCGCGCGCAGATGCAGATTGGTCAGCAGGATTTCGGCGGCGCTCAGCAGACGCTGGGTCAGGTGAAGACTGATGGCCTGTCTCAGGATCAGCAGGTGCGCTACTACGCTCTGCAAATCGCTGCGGCACAGAATCGCCCTTCACTCGCACTGTTACGCGCCTATATTGCTCAGGAGCCGTTGCTGCAAGGCGCCGACCACCAGAGCAATATTGACGCCACCTGGCAAGCTCTGACGCAAATGACGCAGGATCAGCTGAACAGCCTGGTGATTAACGCCAATGAGAACACCCTGCAAGGCTGGCTCGATCTGCTCAACACCTGGCACACCAACAGCCAGGATCCGCAGATGCTGAAAGCGGCGATCAAAGACTGGCAGACACGTTATCCGCAAAACCCGGGTGCGAAAACATTACCAACGCAGCTTAGCCAGGTGCAAAACTTCACCAAAGCCTCGACCAGCACCATCGCCCTACTGCTGCCGCTGAATGGCCAGGCACAGGTTTTTGCCAATGCGATTCAGAAAGGTTTTAACGATGCTAAAAATGGCGTGTTAACTGCACCAGCCCCGCAACCCGCCCCTGCTGCGCCAGTGGCAACCAACGCCAACGCTCAGCCTTCAGCGCCACAGACTGGCGACGCCAGTGCTCAGCAGCCTGCCGATGCTAACGCTGCCGCTAACACGGTTGTCAGCCCGGCCATGGCGGGCAATATGCCACCGCAGACCGAACAGCCGCAGCCCGCAGCACAACCGGCGACTACGGCGGCTCAGCCGGACAGCAACGCTCAGGTTAAAGTTTATGACACCAGCAGCCAGCCGATTGCCCAGGTAATGCAGCAGGCTCAGCAGGATGGCGCGACCATCGTGGTGGGCCCACTGTTGAAAAACGACGTGGAATCGGTGGTGAACAGCCAGACGCCACTCAACGTGCTGGCGCTGAACGAGCCAGAACAGATCCAGAACCATCCGAATATTTGTTATTTTGCGCTTTCTCCTGAAGACGAAGCGCGCGATGCCGCGCACCATATCTACGAGCAAGGCAAACGCCAGCCATTACTGCTGGTACCGCGTAGCAGCTATGGCGATCGCGTCAGCAAGGCGTTCGCACAGGAGTGGCAGCAATTGGGCGGCTCCACCGTACTGCAACAGCGTTTCGGTGGCGTTTCTGAGCTGAAACAAGGTATTAATAGCGGAGCCGGTATCGCATTGAGTGGCACGCCGTTGACGGTTGAACAGCCACAGTCTGCCGGCGTGGCCGTTGCGGGTTTGACCATTCCGGCACCGCAAACCACCCCGCCAGCGCCAACGGCCGATGCCAGCGGTGGCAGTGTGGATGCGGTGTACATCGTGGCCAGCCAGGATGAGCTGCAACTGATCAAGCCGATGATCGCGATGCGCACCAGCAGCCGCAACAACATCGCACTGTATGCCAGCTCCCGCAGTGCGCAGGCGGGTGCCGGTCCAGACTTCCGTCTGGAAATGGATGGCCTGCAGTTCAGTGATATTCCGCTGCTCTCCGGCAACAATCCGGGTCTGATGCAGCAGGCGGCGAAGTCGTTTAACAACGATTATTCGCTGGTTCGTCTCTACGCGATGGGCATTGATGCCTGGACGCTGGCGAATCACTTTAACCAGATGCGTCAGGTGCCTGGCTTTGCCATTGACGGCAACACCGGCAAGCTGAGCGCCGACACGGATTGCGTGATCAACAGGAAGTTGGCATGGAACCAGTATCGTCAGGGACAAATCGTTCCGGTGCAGTAAACCGCCAGCGCATTGGCGCTGAGCAGGAGCAGCAGGCGCGTCGCTATCTGGAGCGCGCCGGGCTGCGATGGATTGCCAGCAACGTGCGTTGCCGCAGTGGGGAAATTGACCTCATTATGCGAGACGCCGATTGCTGGGTGTTTGTCGAAGTGCGCTATCGACGCGATGCGCGCTACGGCGGTGCCGCCGCCAGCGTGACGCGCCAGAAACAACAAAAGCTGCTGCGTACCGCTGCATGGTGGTTGCTGGCACGCGGCGGCAGTTTTGATACGGTGAATTGCCGTTTTGACATCATTGCCATTACCGGGCGTGAGCTGGAATGGCTGCCCGATGCCTTTAATGCCGATGGATAGAACCAGGTGGTCTTGTGCAGGACAGAATTAAAGCGTGTTTTACCGAAAGTATTCAGACTCAAATCGCCGCTGCGGAGGCGCTGCCGGATGCGATTTCTCGCGCCGCTATGACGCTGGTGCAGTCGCTGCTGAACGGTAACAAAATCCTGAGTTGTGGTAACGGTGCTTCATCGGCCAATGCTCAGCATTTTGCCGCCAGTATGATTAACCGTTTTGAGACCGAGCGCCCCAGCCTGCCTGCGTTGGCACTGAGCGCCGACAATGTCATGCTGACGGCGATCGGCAACGATCGTCTCCACGATGAAGTTTATGCCAAGCAGGTTCGCGCGCTTGGTCAGGCCGGTGATGTGCTGCTGGCTATTTCAACCCGTGGCAACACCCGCGATATTGTTAAAGCGGTTGAAGCTGCGGTGACTCGCGATATGACTATCGTCGCGTTGACCGGCCATGATGGCGGTGAGCTGGCGGGCCTGTTGGGTCCGCACGATGTGGAAATTCGCATTCCGTCACATCGCAGTGCACGCATTCAGGAGATGCATATGCTGACGCTGAACTGCCTGTGTGATTTGATTGATAACACTTTGTTCCCACACCAGGAATGACTGAAGGAGCTCAAATGAAAGCATTGAACGCTGTCGCCATTCTTTTAACCGCCATGATGCTGCAAGGCTGTGTTGCCGTTGTGGCAGGCGGCGCCGCTGTGGCGACCAAAACCGCAACGGACCCGCGCACCGTAGGTACGCAAGTGGATGATGGTACGCTGGAACTGCGTGTCAGTAACGCACTGGCTAAAGATGAACAAATCAAAAACCAGGCGCGCGTCGTGGTCACCGCTTATCAGGGCAAAGTGCTGCTGACCGGCCAATCACCATCGGCGGATTTGGCGAGCCGCGCTAAGCAGATTGCCATGGGCGTGGATGGTGCCACCGAGGTGTATAACGAAATCCGCACTGGCCAGAAAGTGAGCCTCGGAACCTCATCATCCGATACCTGGATCACCACCAAAATCCGCTCGCAGCTGCTGGGTAGCGATCAGGTGAAATCATCGAACGTGAAAGTGACCACGGAAAACGGTGAAGTGTTCCTGCTGGGTCTGGTGACACAACAGGAAGCCACTGCGGCGGCCGATGTGGCCAGTCGTGTAAGCGGTGTGAAACACGTAACGACCGCGTTCACCATCCTGAAGTAATCTGCATCTGACGGGCGCAGTCAGCTGCGCCCCGACCACAGACAAGGGCAGCCTCAGCGGGCTGCCTTTTTTATGCCGGTAAATCGATGACGAGGGCACGTAGCGGCGTTTTCGCCTGCAACGTAATCTGCTGTTCTTCACTCAAGAACGCGCCGTCACCGCAGCTCAGTAACTCCTGATTGGCGCTACTTGCCTGCAGATCCAACGAACCGTGGATAGATTGCAGATAGGCACGAGGGCCGTTCAGTTTCACCATATGCTGCTCACCGGGTGCGAGTATCACCTGATGGACCCAAACTTGCTGACGCAGTTGCAGGCTGCCATCCACGCCGTCTGGCGAGGCCAGCAAGAAACGGGTCTGCTGCGGCACAGCGATTTTCTGCAGCAGCGGATTCTCTCGATCCGGGCAGGCCGCCAGCCAGAGCTGCATGCGTGTTAGCGGGTGATCTTTGCTGATATTGATTTCACTGTAGTTCACGCCCTGCCGCGCCGACAGCAGCATGGCTTCGCCTTCCCGCGCGATCAGGTGGTTACCTTCGCTATCGCGGTACTCTGCTTCGCCCTGCAACACCAGGTTCAGCACATCCACCTGCGGATAGCTGCGTGGCTGGAACGCCGCACCGGGTGCCAGCACTTCCTGATTGAGCACACGCAATGAAGCGTAGCCCATTAATTTCGGGTCAAAATAGTGGCCAAAAGAGAAGCTGTATCGCGCCTGCAACCAACCGAAATCGGCCTGGCCACATGCTGACGCGCAGCGGGTTGTCATCATGATTTACCTCCGACGCACTGCGGTGAGATTCGACCACAGGCTTTATACGTTAATGGTAAAAGGCTGGACGCCGGATTGTTAGCCAGTTAATCTGCCTGGCATATTCAAATTTACTGACAGAGAACCGGCATGGCAAAAGACCGCGCGTTAACCCTCGAAGCTTTACGTGTGATGGATGCTATTGATCGTCGTGGTAGCTTTGCTGCGGCAGCCGATGAACTTGGCCGCGTTCCCTCTGCATTGAGCTACACCATGCAGAAGCTGGAAGAAGAGCTGGACGTGGTGCTGTTTGACCGATCCGGCCATCGCACCAAGTTCACCAATGTCGGGCGTATGCTACTGGAGCGTGGGCGCGTGCTGCTGGAAGCGGCCGATAAACTCACCACCGATGCCGAAGCGCTGGCTCGCGGTTGGGAAACCCATCTCACCATCGTGGCCGAAGCACTGATCCCCACCAATCTGCTGTTTCCTGTCGTTGAAAAGCTGGCTGAGAAAGCCAACACGCAGATTTCGCTGGTGACGGAAGTGCTGGCCGGTGCCTGGGAGCGCCTGGAACAAGGCCGCGCAGATATCGTGATAGCGCCTGATATGCATTTCCGTGCATCAACCGAGATCAACACCCGTAAGCTCTACAGCATTATGAGCGTCTACGTGGCCAGTCCGGATCACCCGATTCATCAGGAAGCCGAGCCGCTGTCTGAAGTGACGCGCGTGAAGTATCGCGGCATCGCGGTGGCGGATACCGCGCGCGAACGCCCGGTGTTAACGGTGCAGCTGCTGGATAAACAGCAACGCCTGACGGTGAGTAGCATGGACGATAAACGCCGAGCGCTGCTGGCAGGATTGGGTGTCGCCACCATGCCTTATCCGATGGTGGAACAGGATATCGCCGAAGGTCGTCTGCGTGTGGTGAGTGCCGAATACACCCGTGAAGTGGATATTATTATGGCGTGGCGCCGCGATAGCATGGGTGAAGCCAAGGCGTGGTGCCTGCGTGAAATCCCGCGGTTGCTGGCAAAGCAGCGCGGTTGATTAAGACCAGAACGGGATAAATGCCACCCCAACGCCGAACATCGTAATGGCGGCATTCATCCCAAACATTTTAATGCGGAATTCATGCCGGACATTGTTTTGGCGATATTCAAGCCGCCCTGATTGACGATCACATCCGGCTCAGACAATCGATCGCCACCGCTTTAAAGCTGACGAAATCCGCGCAATCGCGCAATCGGGTCATCGCCCTCTCCCGCAGGAAGGTGACGAACAGATCGTAAATCGCCATCGCCTCTTCGTATTCGCTTTTGCTGATCGCCAGCATGAAAATCACCGAAGCGGTTTCATCACCCCAGCTCACGCCATGCGGCGCCAGCACGGTATACACCACGGTTTTCTTCGCCAGCAATCCCAGTGAGTGTGGCAGCGCAATGCCTTCGCCGAGCAGGGTGCTGACAATCGCTTCTCGCTCTTCGACGGAGGGATAAAAGTCCGCATCCACACAGCCTTCTGACTCCAGCTGATCGCACAACACGCGGAACAGCGCGGATTGCGTCATCGGCTTATCCAGCACCATAAAGTGCTGTGCATCGAAGTATTTTTCCAGCATGTAAGGCCGTGTGCGATCCACCAGCACCAGCTTACCCAACTGCTCCAGCTGGAACTCGGTCGGGAACGGCGACATCACCGCAATCGGTTTATTCTTCTCACTCAAACGCACGGTGGAAATCACGAAATCTTCGTCAATGTGTTCGCGCATCTCGTAATCACGCTGCGACAAACGCGCCGTGACCACCAACTGCGGGTATTTACGCAGCAGTAGCGCTTCAATCATGCGCAGTGTGGAGTTGCCGCTGTCGCACACCAACAGCACCTGCGGATGGCGTTGATAGCCGACATCGTAATGCCGCTCTAGCCCGACACCGATGTGCAGCACCAGAAAACCGATTTCGTTCTCGCTGATGCTGTACGGCGTGTACTTTCCCCAGCTGGTGACCGCCGCCAGCGTCACGTCATACGCCATCGGATAGTGCTGTTTGATGTTACTCAGCAGCGGGTTGGGGATGTGAATCTGGTAGCGCACCCGGGTAATCATAGTTTTGATATGGGTGAGCAGATCGGCCCGCAGTTGCTCATCCTGCTGCAAGCGGTAGTTGTAATGGGTGTTGATGTAGTTCAGCAGGTAATCGACTAACGCATCGGCGTCATCAGCATTAATGGTGCTGGGCGACAGCGCCTGAATCTGCCGGGCGGCGATATTGACGCGCAGCCAGTTCTCTTCCGCCTGCGAGATCGGTTTGCCGACCAGCGGCTGCATCAGATTCACCAGATGATGCGCGGCTTCGCGCACCTCATCACCGACATCTTCTGCGCCGGGATCGTTGAGCGGGAAACCTTCGCTGATGCGTCGCACCGCCACCGCACAGTAAATTTGCAGATAGCGCTCGCCCTCATCGCTCAGGCGAATCGCATACTGATTAAAGCAGTGCTGCAACAGCGGTTCCAGCTGTGCCAGGATGCCGCTGTGCAGCGCTTCCACCGTCAACAGCGGGCTGTCGGGCATCTCCTGATCAATTTGCCACAGCAAATCCGTCAGGCAGGTGCGGATCGCCGCTTCGCTGCCGAACAACTTCATGCCGTAATGCGGCTTGGTTTCGATATTCAGATGATAGCGGCCCAGCCACTCGCGCACTTCCGCCATATCACTTTGCAGGGTAGCGCGGCTGACAAACCACTCTTCCGACAGGTCTTCCAGCTTGAGTGAATAGGCGGCGGTGAGAAAACGCGTGAGCAAATAGCGCACGCGATCCTGAGAAGTGCGCGGCACGCGCAGCGGCGCGGCGCTCTCTTCCTGCAGACGGTCAAAAAGCGCCACATCGTCGATCTTCAGCTGATATCCCGCGCCGCGCGCCAGTACGAACTGTGCGCCGTGTTGCTCCAGCAGCGCATTCAGCGCGGTGATATCGGTGCGCACCGTGCGCGTTGAAACTGAAAAGCGGCGCGCCAGTTCATCCTGTGGCAGCGTTTCGTTTTGCAGCGCAGCGAAAAGTTGGGCCAGACGCTGATTGGGAAATCTCACGGAGCTTCACCTGTGACTCGTTTGTTACAGCAGTTTCTTGCACGTTGCCAGAAGCTGACGCACATCGTCAATGCGCGTGTCGCCAGTGGCACTGTCGATGATCGAACTATAGACGTGTGGAATCACTTTGCTGACGCCCGCATCGAGTGCAATCTGCACAATGGCTTCGAAGTTATTGAGATCGATGCCGCCGGTCGGTTCCAGCCAGAAGTCGTGACGCGCACAGGCTTCAGCAACGGCACGGTACTCATTCACCGCTTTTAAGCCGCCCATCGGGAAGTATTTCACCGAACTGCCACCCATGTCTTGCAGCATGGCGATGGCGCTGTCGATCGGCACAATCGCATCTTCCAGTTGCGAGCTGCGCGGTCCGGTGGAAATTTTCACCAGGCCCGGCGTGCCGGTTGGTGAAATCAAACCGTTGACCACGGTGTGATTCTGCCCGAGCAGCGCGCGGCTGGTCGCCACACCGGTAAACACCTGGTTCACGTGCTGCGGTTGCAGCACCGCTGAGATCTCACTCACCATCGCCGACTGATTCGGATCGCCCGCGCCCAGTCCGACGGACAGCGCGTTGTCGATCAGTGCCGCGTACTCACGCATATCGGCAATCGCTTCTTCATTGCTCGCGTAATTTTTTGATAAGACGCCCACCAGCACGTGGCCTTCTGCGGCCTGCCAGATCTCTTTGGCGTTCTGCTTAGAACCGGCCAGCACGTTGAGGCACAGACGGCCCTGATAGAAATTCGGGTTCAGACTCATGCGCGTTTTCCTCCGCTGAGTAACGCCTGGATACGGCTAAAAATAATATGCAACTGATCGGCACTGACGCTGCGCACGTCGGCTTCGATAATGCCTTCATTGGCCTTGTAGCCACGGAAGTAGATAGCAATGTCGCCGGTTTTCAACGCCTGCACCAGCTCGCCGGTTGGCCATTGTGTGACGGCTTCATCGAACTTGATCTCAGCACGGGCGATATCGCGGCCCGCCGCATCCCACACTACGCGTGCGGACACACCATTCAGCGTATTGAGGTTGTCGATAAACGGCGTCATGTTGGCGACCATCTCAGCGCCGGTGGTTTTCGGCTGCACCAGATAGTTTTCAATCGCCTGCGTCAGACCGAGAATGCCCTCTTTACCAACTTTCATCGCGCGGCCAATACCGTTGCTTTGACGTTTGACCCATTCAACGTACTGGGTGCGGCCAATCACCAGACCGCTGGTCGGCCCTTCAATCGCCTTGGCACCGCTGTAGATCACCAGGTCTGCACCCATCTGGTAGTAGCACTGCAGATCTTCTTCTGCCGCCGCATCCACGATTAACGGGATACCGTGTTTACGCGCGACCACCGCCGCCTGCTCCACACTCAGGTGGCTCTTCTGCACGCAGTGATGTGATTTGATGTACAGCAGCGCCGCCGTGGTTGGCGTGATGGCGGCGGCCAGCTGCTCAGGCGAGCACTCGTTGCTGTAACCGGCTTCCACTAAACGTCCACCGCCCAGTGCCACCATCGCGCCCACCGGTGCGCCGAAGTTCACGTTGTGGCCTTTCGGCACCACAATATCGTGCGGCACGGTCAGCGGCGCGGCATGCAGGTTGTCCAGCAGCCAGTCGTTATCTTTGACGATCACCGCCGCCACGCTCTGCGCGATGCCAGCCGAGGCGCAGGAGACCACTACCGCGTTCTCCACATCCAGCAGTTTAGCGATATAGGCGCCGGTTTTATTGACCAGATCTTTGATCTCGAAATAGTGATTCAAACCGTAGCTGACGGTCTCGACCACATCGGCAGATGGGGTTGAAACACCGAGAATGGTCATACGACCGGAGGCATTGATGACCTGTTTCAGGTCATATTTTTCATAAATCGAAGACATGATTGGCTTTCCCTTCATCTGTCAGATGCCACTCACCCGCGACAACCACGGCCAGCGGCAGCAAATGTTGCTCACCCAAAACCCGTTCGCCTTCAGCATCAACGAACGGGCGGGCTTCCTCTTTGACGGTAAAAATGGTCAGGTCGGCGTCATAACCTTCGGTTAAGCGCCCTTTGCCCGCTAAGCGCAGGCCAGCAGCGGCATTACCGGTGACGCAGTCGATAACCTGCGGCAGCGTCATGCCAATGCTGAAGAATTTCGACATCACGTGCGCCAGGCTATGTACCGGGCCGTTGATGCGGTTGCGACAGTAAATGTCCGAGCTAATAGTGTCGGGCAGAATGCCCTGCGCGATGGCCTGACGGGCCACTTCGAAGCTGAAGCTGGCGCTGCCGTGGCCGATATCCAGCTTCACGCCGCGCGCGATGGCATTTTTCACCGCGGCTTTCAGTTCGCCCTGCGGCGACAGAATGCGGTTCGGTTTGCCGTTGAAGCAGTGAGTGATGATGTCACCGGAGGTGAGCAAATCGGCGATCTCTTCCAGCACCGGCGGGTTGTTGCCGATGTGCACCATCAGCGGCAGATTTCCCGCCGCCTGCTGAATGGCTTTGGCGCGAATCAGCGGCTGAATGCCATTTTCACCCACCACGCTGCTGCTCATGCGCGCTTTCAGCCCCACGATAAAGTCCGGGCGACGTTTCACCGCCTGCACCACCGCATCACCGTCGATTTGCGCCATATCCGCCAGTTCGTTCTGGGTGATGATGCCGGTGCGTGAGATGTTGATCAGCGCGCGTACTTCAGTGGTGGCGGAACGGGTGAGCTGATAGAAATCGTCGATATGATCCGCGCCGGTGCTGCCTGCATCAACCACGGTAGTGACGCCCTGCGCCATCCCAATCGCATCGGCTTCATCGTGATAAATCGGGGATTTGGGATAGCAGTGCACGTGGCTGTCGATCCAGCCGGCGCTGACGTAATAGCGCCCCTCTAAATCGCGCTCCTGCTGAGCTGAACCGCTGACGTCGCCGACCGCAACAATTTTGCCGTGCTGGATGGCGATATCCACCAGCTGTTCGTCGCACAAACGCGCGCGGCGCAGAATCAGATCAAACATATTTACTCCTTAACAACCTGCATTCAGCCTGGTGCGCATCAATACGCACCCTACGGAATTTGCATCACATCTGTGTGGGGTCATCAATGCGCCTCCACACAGAATGCACTGTTCAATCGTAGGGTCGCCGTGAAGGGCGACCGTTAAATCGGTGACAGCTTTACAGCGAAACCGGGAACATTGCGCCTAACGCCATGGCACCTAAAATCGCGCCACCGGTGATCGGTTTGTTCCACAGATAAAACAACAACGCACCCACCAGCGAACCGATGCCAATCGGAATCGACGCGGCCATCGCAGACAGGATGATCAACGGCCCAAGGAAGCGACCCGATGCATTACCTGCGCCCATCATCACGTCCGCACCGTAGGTGGAATCGCTCTGATTGATGGTGAACTTACGCGCCAGGATAATCAGATAACCGATCGCTAAACCCACCACCAGGCCCGTGGCCAGTGATGCGGCAAAGTTCGCCACCGGGAACACAATGCCCGCGCCCAGCAGCAAAGCCGGAACGCCCAGCCCGACACCGGTTTGAATCGCACCGCCAATATCCAGAATCCCGACCAGCGAACCCTCGATGATGCGGGCAAACAGGAAGCTGGCACCAAACGCCGCCACGGCGCCATACACGCCGGTTTCCATGCCGGAACGCAGCATTGAAACAAACGCCACTTCGTTAAATGCACCGATGCCGTACAGGTAGTACATGTGCGTACCGGCAAACACCCCGGCGGACAGCAGGCCAACAAAGATCGGGAAAGACCAGTCGGCGTACCAGAACCCTTTGTTTTCGGTCTCGTTCATTCTCAAGGCTCCTTATTTGCCGCTCAGGCTGTTGTGAATCATGTCCAGCCAGCCAGGAATGCCAAGTTGGAAGGATTGCAGCAGTTTCATGTCGAAACCACGGAAGAAGCCGCTCAGAGCGAACAGCAGCACAATCGCGAACATCATCACTTTGGTGACTTTGTTCCAGCCGCTCTCTTCCACGCCTTTACCAATCAGGATACCCAGCACCAGACCCGGTACGGCATTGCCCATGATCAACTGCGCCAGACCACCAAAGATGGTCGCCCAGAAACCGGATTTCTTACCGGCATCAATCGCTGCCAGCCAGAAGATCACCGGCATTACGGTGTTCACCAGCAGGTTGGCCGCCGGCACCAGTACTTTAACCGCCGTAACCTGTAATGCCGCCGGCACCGCAGAAGCGGTACTGTTGAGGAACGCCACCACGATCATGCCGATGATGCCGCAGGCAATCGCCATGCGTTTCGGGTTGTGCAGGGTTTCCGCGACGTTACGATTTTTCACCATCAACGCAGCCGCGCCCCAGTTGGGCAAAATGCGGTGGTCAACGTCCTGTGTGAAGGAGCCTGCCGCCACAGACGATGCCCAGGCGTTAAAGAAGAAGCCAAGACCAAAGGAAAAGTGCGATGCAGGATCGCCTTCACAGGAATTGAGTTCACCCAAGGTACGAAACGCGCCCATACCCTGGGTGGTCGGTGCGTGGAACATGCGCGCTGCGCCCGCTCCTACCCCAACGCCAACCAATCCACCAATGATCAACGACTTAAACAAAATGATTAAAAACATGTTGTTGTACCCTTTGTTGTCGTTTTTATTTCGTCGCGATGAAATCCACCTTGTCGGTGTCGATCACGGTGACGCTGACGGTAATCTCCAGCTCGACGCTGTAATTCCGTCGTTCGCGCGCCAGAAAGAAGAACAAGAACTTCTCTGTGCGTACGCTCTCCTGCGCGCGCAGCACCCGCACATCTATGGGTTCAATGCGCAACAGAATCTTTTGGCTGGTGCGCAGCACTTGCTGCTGCACCTTGCTCAATGCATCGGAAAAGGCTTTCGCTTTGCTGTCGCCTTTGCCCTGCACCGTTACCTGCGTCTCGTATTGCTGTTTCATGCTTAGCTGCCGTGTTTTTTATTCCAGGCCTGCACCAGACGTTCACCCAGCTCTTCTTTATCCATAAAGCCAAAGCCCAGCACGGTGGCGCCTTCGTTGATGGCGGTCACGCCTTCATCAATCGAACGCATACCGTGTTTGGCTTTGTAGCCATATTTGTTCTGTGCAGTGATGGCACCCGCGCCGCCGCTGCCGCAGAAGGAGATGCCGAAATCGGCGTTTTCCGCTTTCATCACATCGCCCAGCTTCATATCCGCTGCGACGCCCGGCACCACCACGGCACGGCCGCCTGCTTTCTCAATACCGGCTGCGACTTTCTGACCTTTACCCAGACGATCACCAATCACGACTGTTACCATGTTCAATTCCTCTCGATTTATGCTTCGTTGGATTTCGCCACTTCGATATGCACCGATAACAGCCAGGCTTCTTCTTTGGGCAGATTGCCAAACAGATCCACCACCTGCTGTGCCAGCGCCATGGTTTCTGGCGAGATATCTTCAAACAGTTCGGCTTCCACTTCCGGCAAGGCTTCTCCCGTGAGGGAACGCGCTGCCATCGCCCGTACATGCGAGGCCAGCATTTGCTGCTGCACGGCATTGGCTTCGATGTGGTGCGCGGCGTAGATCGCCGCAATCTGCTTCAACGTGTTATCCGCCAACGCCTGAATGGCTTCTGGCGTACTCGGTTTCAGCGGGACAGCTTCACTCCTCACCTTGCTACTCCTGTTTACTGCGGATAATTAGAGATAATTCGCGTTAGAAAGAAATTACGCTTTCCGCTTCAGGCTGTGGAGACGCATCTTTTCCACCTCAAAGTGGAAATCCCACGGGCGTGTGTGCGCCAGATCGCACTACGCATGAAGTGTGCGAAACAGGTCACAAAAATGCGGGTTATGACGGAAATCGATGCGTTTAAACGGAGGGAATGCGAGAGGAGATAAGGCCAGCCACAGGGCTGGCCGGGTTATCAGCGGAATTTCTTATGGTTGGCGTTACGAATATCTTCCAACTTCTTCGCTTCAGTTTTGGCTTCGTCGAGCTTGTTGGCTTTCGCCAACTGATCGACGACATCAATCTGCGCAATCAGAGAATCAAGACCGGCGTGATAATCCTTAATCTGGGCGCTATCGGCAGCCTGACCTTCCAGTTTTTCCGGCGTGGATTTTTTAGCATCCTCCGCCGCCTGGCGCATCTTGCCGAGCGCGGTTTGCATTTCCTGAGCATCAGAGGTTTTCTTCACCACGCTCAGGCCATCTTTCAGGGTATCCATATCACTCTTCAGGTCAGCGGCGAATACGCTAGCCGAGGAGAACAACAGCGAGAGAGACAACATTGCAATCACATGCTTACGCATAAATATTCCTTATTTCCCGTCATATTTCAGGTTCCAGACACGTTGGCTACGCTCACTCACCTCAGTCACTTACTGATGTAATGTCCTGAGGATTCATTCACTTGCCGCCTTTCTGTCACGCGAATTATTTAGGGGTATTATTGTCGGGCTAAAAAAAAAGCAGCCTTGCGGGCTGCTTTCATGAAGCGATGTCTTTATTGTCCGGCGATTTTCATCTCCGGCAGCAGCACCGACCCGCATTGTATATTGCTGCGCGTTTCAATGTCGTTACCGAGCGTTACCATATTGAGCCACATATCCTTGAGGTTGCCCGCAATTGTGATCTCACTCACAGGATATTGGATTTCACCGTTCTCAACCCAGAAGCCTGAGGCACCGCGTGAGTAATCACCGGTCATGGCGCTGACACTGGAGCCCATCATTTCGGTAACCACTAAACCACGGCCCATCTGCTTCAGCATATCTTCAAAGCTATGCCCCTGACCCGCAATGCGCCAGTTGTGAATGCCGCCCGCATGACCGGTGCTCTGCAGGCCAAGCTTGCGTGCCGAATAGCTGGTCAGCAGCCAGTTTTGCAGCACGCCATCTTTGATAATGTCACGCGCCTGGGTACGCACGCCTTCGCTGTCGAACGGCGTAGACGCCAGCCCTTTCAGCAGGTGCGGCTTCTCTTCAATGGTCAGCCACTCGGGCAGAATCTGTTTGCCGAGTGAATCCAGCAGGAAGGTCGCTTTGCGATAGACGCTACCGCCGCTGATCATGCCGACCAGATGGCCAAACAGACCCGTCGCCACTTCCGGCGCGAAGATCACCGGCGCTTTCATGGTTGGCAGTTTGCGCGGCGCCAGGCGTGACAACACGCGACGTGCGCACTCTTGTCCCACCCAATCCGCAGTTTGCAGATCGTCAATGGAACGGCCGATGGTGTAGGCATAGTCGCGCTCCATGTTGCCATCCTGCTCGGCAATCACACAGCTGGAGAGCGAATGGCGGCTGGAGCAGTAGCTCTGCAACATGCCGTGGCTGTTACCGAACACTTTGATGCCGACGTGGCTGTTAAAGCTGCCGCCTTCGGTATTGGTGATGCGCTTGTCAGCTTGCAGCGACGCCTGTTCGGCCTGTGCAGCCCATTCGATAGCGCGATCGGCGTCGATCTCCCACGGATGGTAAAGATCGAGATCCGGCGCTTCAAACGCCAGCAGATCGGGATCGGCCGGTGCGCCAAAAGGATCAACCGAGGTGTAGCGCGCAATGTCGATCGCCGCCTGCACGGTGCGTTTGATGGCATCCGGGCTGAGATCGGTCGAGGAGGCACTGCCTTTGCGGTTCTGATGATAGACGGTGATGCCAAGTGCACCATCGCTGTTGAATTCGACGTTTTCCACTTCGCCATAGCGGGTACTGACGCCGATGCCGGTGGTTTTGGTCACCGCGACTTCTGCTCCATCGGTGCTGGCTTTCGCCAGTTCCAGCGCCTGCGCGACAGCCTGTTCTAACACTTTACGTTGTTCTGCAACCTGAGTAGATACGTTCATCGACCTGCCGTCTAATCTTAAGTATGAATTCATTGAGTCTATCAGACTCAGAGAACAATTTCGCAGTCGCCCGATAAACTGGTAGGATTAGCCTCTTTTTTTTAGGGAGCCAAGAGATGACCAAGCAGCCCGATGACTGGCTCGACAATGTGCCAGATAATCAAAACGAAGAAGATGAAGACGAAGAGATTATCTGGGTCAGCAAAAGCGAAATTAAACGCGACGCCGAAGAGCTGAAACGCCTGGGCGCCGAGTTAGTTGATCTGGGGAAAAACTCCCTCGACAAAATTCCACTCGACGATGATCTGCGTGCCGCCATTGAGCTGGCACAGCGTATTAAAAAGGAAGGCCGTCGCCGCCAGTTGCAGCTGATCGGTAAGATGTTGCGCGCGCGCGATGAAGATCCGATTCGTCAGGCACTGGATAAGCTGAAGAACCGCCATAACCAGCAGGTTGCGCTGTTCCATAAACTCGAGCAACTGCGCGATCGCATGATCGAGAAAGGCGATGATGCTATCGCAGAAGTGATTAATCTCTATCCGCAGGCCGATCGCCAGCAGCTGCGCACCATGATCCGTAATGCGCAGAAAGAGAAAGCCGCTAACAAACCACCGAAAGCCACCCGTCAGATCTTCCAGTATCTGCGCGAGCTGGCAGAGGCGTGAGTTTACCGCGTGCATAAAAAGGGTCGCCAGTGGGCGACCCTTTTTAGTTTGGGCAAATAACAGAGCGTCATCAAACCCAGTGGCAACCCCGATTAAAGGGTCGCCACGCCATCAACGTCCCAATCTCTCCAGCAGTTTCTGGTGAATGCCACCAAACCCGCCGTTACTCATCACCAGAATGGAATCACCTGGCTGGGCTTCTTTTGCCACCATTTCCACCAGCGTATCGATATCCGCGCTCCACTTCGCCGGCTGGATGCAGGCTTCCGCGACATCAGACACCTGCCATGGAATGTGGTGCGGCTGGAACAGGAACACGCTATCGGCGCGACCCAGAGAGGGGGCCAGCTCGTTTTTGCTCACGCCCATCTTCATGGTGTTGGATCGCGGCTCCAGTACCGCCAGAATACGCGCGGTACCACCGACTTTGCTGCGCAGCGCCGCCAGCGTGGCCAGAATCGCGGTGGGGTGATGGGCAAAATCGTCATACACCTTGATGGCATTCACTTCACCACGCAGCTCAAGACGACGACGCGCATTGATAAAGCTGCTCAATGCCTCACCGGCATCCACCGGTTTCACCCCGACGTGACGCGCGGCCGCAATCGCCATCAGGCCATTGTGCATGTTGTGCTCGCCGACCAGCGCCCAGTTCACTTCACCGACTTTCTCGCCGTCCAGCCAGATTTCCCAGTGGGAGGAGTCCGGCGTCAGCTTTTTCGCCTGCCAGTGACCGTTGTCGCCGACGGTTTCCTGCTCGCTCCAGCAGCCCATCGCCATCACTTGCTTGAGATTGTTATCGTGCTCCGGCAGCAGGATTTTGCCCTGGCCCGGCACGATGCGAATCAGATGATGGAACTGCTTCTGGATCGCGCGCAGATCGTCAAAGATATCGGCGTGATCGAATTCGAGATTGTTGAGGATCAGCGTGCGCGGGCAGTAGTGGACAAATTTGGAACGCTTGTCGAAGAACGCGCTGTCGTATTCATCCGCCTCAATCACAAAGAATGGACTTTTTCCTAATTTTGCCGAAACCTCGAAGTTTCCTGGCACCCCACCGATGATAAAGCCCGGTTCAAGGCCACAGGCCTCCAGAATCCACGCTGCCATGCCTGCGGTAGTGGTTTTGCCATGGGTTCCGGCCACGGCCAGTACCCAGCGGTCACGCAGCACGAAATCGTGCAGCCACTGCGGGCCAGAGAGGTACGGAATGTTACGTTCCAGTACCGCTTCCACACACGGATTACCGCGCGTCATGGCGTTGCCAATGATCACCAGATCCGGCTGCGGCTCAAGCTGACTGGCGTCATAACCTTCAGTCAATTCAATGCCTTGCTGTTCCAGCAAGGTGCTCATCGGCGGGTA
Organism: Pantoea sp. Taur; assembly: GCF_009830025.1. Taxonomy (NCBI): domain Bacteria; kingdom Pseudomonadati; phylum Pseudomonadota; class Gammaproteobacteria; order Enterobacterales; family Erwiniaceae; genus Pantoea; species Pantoea sp. Taur. The sequence continues at coordinate 76,388 of NZ_SZZZ01000010.1, read as the reverse complement.
GACATTGGCGTCAGAGCCGGTCACTTCATGCCCTAGCGAACGGGCCAGCATTGCCAGTCCGCCCATGAAAGTGCCACAAATCCCAAGGATGTGAATACGCATAAAGAGATCCATTACTCAAAAGTTCGGCGCACAGTGTAACCCCGAGCAGAGTGGGAAGAAACGGATTAGGACTATGGTTTTTAAAGTTCAATCGGCTAAACTGCGCTCATACGTTGGTAGCGTGTTAAAGCTGCTGCCACTCCATCGTAGATTCAGGGAATGTGTTATGAAAACGTTAGGCGAATTCATCGTCGAGAAGCAACACGACTTTCCACACGCCACAGGTGAACTGACGGCGCTGATTTCCTCCATTAAGCTCGGAGCCAAGATTATCCACCGCGACATCAACAAAGCGGGTCTGGTGGATATCCTCGGTGCCAGCGGCGTGGAAAACGTGCAGGGCGAACAGCAGATGAAGCTGGACCTCTTCGCGAATGAAAAACTGAAAGCTGCCCTGAAAGCGCGTGGAGTGGTTGCCGGTATCGCTTCCGAAGAAGAAGATGAGTTTGTCATCTTTGAAGGCTCAGAAGACGGTAAATACGTGGTGTTGATGGATCCGCTGGACGGCTCTTCCAACATCGACGTGAACGTTTCCGTCGGCACCATCTTCTCCATCTACCACCGCATCAGTGAGCCGGGTACGCCGATCACCGAAGCTGACTTTATGCAGCCGGGCAACAAGCAGGTTGCGGCCGGTTACGTGGTTTACGGTTCTTCCACCATGATGGTTTACACCACCGGTGTGGGCGTGCATGCGTTTACTTACGATCCGTCACTGGGCGTGTTCTGTCTGAGCCATGAGCGCATGACCTTCCCGGAGAAAGGCTACACCTACTCCATCAACGAAGGTAACTACATTCGCTTCCCGCAGGGCGTGAAGAAATACCTGAAGTTCTGTCAGGAAGAGGATATCGCCACCAAGCGTCCGTACACCTCGCGTTATATCGGTTCACTGGTGGCAGACTTCCACCGTAACCTGCTGAAAGGCGGTATCTACCTCTACCCAAGCACCGCTAGTCACCCGAAAGGCAAACTGCGTCTGCTATATGAGTGCAACCCAATGGCATTCCTGGCGGAACAAGCCGGCGGCAAAGCCAGCGATGGTGCCAACCGTATCCTCGACATCCAGCCTGAAACCCTGCACCAGCGTTGCCCGTTCTTCTGCGGTAACGATGCGATGGTGGATGACGTTGAGCGCTTTATGCGTGAGTTCCCGGACAGCCACGAATAAGCTGATGTGATTTGAAAAAGCCCGCCAATAATGAGCGGGCTTTTTATTAGGTTATTTTCGCCGCTTTGCTTGCCGATCAATCAATTCACCCTGCGCGGAGTAGTAGCGGCTAGGCCAGATTTCATCCGGTGCGATGCCAATCGCTTCGGCAATCAGCCATTCGCCCCTGGGCCAGGGCCGGATTAAGGCATTGCCCAAAGTGGTCGAACACAACCCCGCCTCACGTGATACGGCGGCTAATGAAGTCCCTCTCTTGCGTAAGGCGGCAATAATATCGGCCTGATGCCAGTCCTGCTTGCTTTCACCCACGTCACTCTCCTTAGTTCTCGTTATAGGTTGCCATAACGATACTACGTTACTCGTAGTATCTGACAAGCAGCAAATCTACGATTCTCGTAGGCATGAAACCGACCTCTTCCCTGCAAAAAACCTTCTGTAGACGCCTGAAACAGGTGCGTCTGGTGAAGGGTTTTTCGCAAAAAGGGTTAGGGATTGCCGCTGGCATTGAAGAATTTTCCGCCAGTGCGCGCATCAATCGTTATGAAGTCGGTGTGCATCAGCCCGATTTACTGACGCTGCAACTGCTGGCGAAAGCGCTGGAGATCCCCGCCGCCTATTTTCTGGCAGAAGATGACCAATTAGCAGACATGATCCTGCGCTTTGCTGAAGAGATAAGTAGCAACGCGCCATAAGCACGTTGCACCTGTTTTTACGCGGCGACCACGCGGAACTGCGCCATTGATTCCTGCAACTGCTGTGACTGCGCTTCCAGTGACTGCGTGGCGGCGCTGGCTTCTTCCACCAGCGCGGCGTTTTGCTGCGCGGCTTCATCCATCTGCGTCACCGCCTGATTCACCTGCTCAATCCCACGGCTCTGCTCTTCCGAGGCAATAGAGATCTCTTTCATCAGTGAGGTCACACGCATCACTTCGCTGGAGATTTCATCCATGGTTTCACCGGCGCGTGTCGCCATATCGCTGCCCTCCTTGACGCGCGTCTGCGATTCACTGATCAACTCACGAATCTCTTTAGCGGCGGTCGCACTGCGGCCAGCCAGCGTACGCACTTCGTTAGCGACCACGGCAAAGCCTCGGCCCTGCTCGCCAGCACGCGCGGCTTCCACCGAGGCGTTCAGCGCGAGGATATTGGTCTGGAAGGCGATACCATCAATCACGCTGAGGATGTCGCCGATGCGGTTAGAGCTTTGGGTGATCTCCTGCATCTTCTCCATCACGTAACCCACCACCTCTGCGCCACGATCGGCGCTGGTCGATACATTGCTGGCCAACTGATTGGCCTGCTGAGCGTTACTGGCGTTAAGACGGACGGTGGCGGTCAGCTGCTCCATGCTGGCGGCAGTTTGCTCCAGCGAAGCAGCGGACTCTTCGGTGCGCTGCGACAGATGCACAGTGCCCGCCGCCAGTTCACGGCTGCCCACATCAATCTGCATGCTGGCTTCACGCACCTGACTCACCGAATCACGCAACGCCAGCTGCATATCGGAAAGGGCCTGATTCAGGCGACCAATTTCATTTTTGCCTGCGGCAGGTAAAGGCTGCGAGAGATCGCCCGCCGCAATCTGTTCCAGATGCACGATTGCGTTGTCCAGAGGACGCAGCAGCGAGCGACGCAACAACTGCCAGGCCAGTACGATCAGCAGCAGTGTCAGTACCATCACCACGCCAATCATCACCTTCATCCGGACTTCGTTGTCAGCCGCCTGCTTGAGGCGTGCCGCAGAGACTTCATCGGCGTAAATACTGAAATCATTCACCGCCTTCGAATAGTTTGCTGCCAGCTGTGATTGTTTGCCTTCCAGCACCTGATAGTACTCATCGGTATACTGTTTTTTTAAGGCATCCATCATGGGCGTGATGCCTTCTTTATCGTAGACGTTGTAGGTCGCCACAATCGCATCGGCCAGAGTTTTACCATGCGCTGTTACGGTGCCTGCATCGACAAATGCTTTGAGGAACTGGTGAGAACTGTCCACTGCGGCTTGCGCCTGCTGCGTGACTTTGGCGCCGTCATCCAACAGACCAATTTCGATCTTACGAACGGCCAGCGCCGCATTGGCGCGGGCGCGCATTAAATCTGAACGGCTTTGGTAGAGCTTATTGAGTTCAATCCCCTGAATGCGGTTCAGCGCATCCAGAGATTGATTTCCAGCATTAATGGCATAGATGCCCATGGCGCTGACGGCTAACAGCATCACCGTCATGATGGCCAACAACGCAAGTAAAGCGGTACGTATTGATAGTTGTCTGATCATGATCATTCCCGTGTGTATGAAAAGGCAGAACTCCACTGGCCCTAAAACGGAGAGATTATCGGCAGCTGGGCGCAGAAACTTTATCCAATGTTGATGGTCAATCTGCCGACGTTCGCTTACCCTTCAGCTTTTCTGAAGTCCGCTGCGCAAAAATGAAGGAATGAAATGATGAAAAAGTGGCTCCCGATTGCCTGTCTGTTCGCCAGTAGTATGGCTATGGCGCAGACGCATCCGCTCGACCAGCAGCTGCAACAGTGTCTGGACAAGGAATCCAGCACCGCAGGCATGTCTCAGTGCTACGGCAGCGCCAATAAGGCCTGGGATAAAGAGATGAATACGCAGTACAACCAGATAATGAAAAAATTAACTGGCGAACCTAAAGACAAATTACGTGCTGCCCAACGCGCGTGGCTGGCCTATCGCGATAGCTGGATCGAGGCCAGCCGCAGCTATTTTGTGAGTCGCCAGGGCAGCATGGCAGCCCTTTCCATCGGGGCTCAGGGCGTTAATCTGGTGCGGAATCAGGCTTTAATGTTGCAATCAATGAACAAAGGCAGTTGCGCCAATCCCGATGATTGTTGATAAATGGTGGCGTTAAAAAAACGTCAGCGCAGGCACTGACCTGCGCATCCATCCATCTTCAGGGAGAAAACATGGCTGCTTATGCCTCTACCATCATTCTGGTCTGCCTCGCCGTCCTGAGCTATTTCGTTCATAACAGTGCCGTTACCATTTCCATTCTGATCCTGCTCGCCATCAAGCTGACACCGCTGTCGCAGTTCTTCCCGTATGTGGAAAAACAGGGCATTCAGATCGGTATTATTATTCTAACTGTCGCAGTGATGGCACCACTGGCAAGTGGGACGCTGCCCGCTTCATCCTTGCTGAAGTCATTTGCTAACTGGCAATCGATCGTGGCGATCATTGTCGGGGTGTTTGTTGCCTGGCTGGGCGGGCGCGGCGTCAGTTTTATGAGCGTGCAGCCTTCAGTGATTGGTGGATTGTTAATCGGCACCGTGATTGGCGTGGCTTTTTTCCGTGGTGTGCCGGTCGGACCACTGATTGCTGCAGGGATTGTCTCGCTGTTTGTCACCGCGAAGTAGGCCGTTGGAGCATTCCGAAACGCCAAAAAGGGGGCATACTTTCAGAGTCAGTTGGCTATAATAGCCGTCACTCAACATACGACCAATGAAGGAAAGCCAGATGAGTTTGAACCAGGTGCCTGCAGGTAAAGAACTGCCAGAAGATATCTATGTCGTTATCGAGATCCCAGCTAACGCCGATCCGATCAAATATGAAGTGGACAAAGAGTCTGGCGCCCTGTTTGTAGACCGTTTCATGTCTACCGCCATGTTCTATCCGTGCAACTACGGTTACATCAACCACACCCTGTCTCTGGATGGTGATCCGGTTGACGTGCTGGTACCAACCCCGTATCCGCTGGTGCCGGGCTCAGTGATTCGCTGCCGTCCAGTTGGCGTGCTGAAAATGACCGACGAGTCTGGCGAAGATGCCAAACTGGTTGCGGTTCCGCACACCAAACTGAGCAAAGAATACGATCACATCAAAGATGTGAACGACCTGCCAGAACTGCTGAAAGCGCAGATCACCCACTTCTTCGAGCACTACAAAGATCTGGAAAAAGGCAAATGGGTAAAAGTTGACGGCTGGGACAACGCTGAAGCGGCCAAAGCTGAAATCATCTCTTCTTACGAGCGCGCACAGAAGAAATAATCTTCTCTGCCTCGCAAGCATAAAAAAACACCGTCCAATGGACGGTGTTTTTATTTATGCCTCGGGTGCGTCGTCGCGCTTTAGCCAGTCACCGCTCGCAATGCGGGTGCGACCCGCAATCGAACGCTGATAGACATACAGCCAGGCACTGCCGTAAGGCGTCTGGATGAGTTGGCGTTTGTACTCGCCATTCTTGGTGCGCAAGGCATCGAGTTCGCCCAGCGTGCTGGCGTCGATGCGATACACTTCGCAGAAGACGGTTCCCTCATCTTCAACGACGCCCGGGTAGTGACCCAGATTGTAGAGCGCAAACCCTTCAATCTGATGGTCGCCGAGCCATTGCGCATTCGTCATCCAGTGACTGTTTCCCTGTTTGCGCCGTAAACTGCCGTAGACAATTATTCGCATTGCTAAAACTCAAACTGATAGAGCAAATCCAGTGCCTGATCGAGACCGGACACGGCTTCCAAATAGAGTTTGGGCATCAGGCGGTAACGCAAGGTTAACGTCGCCAGTGAATCAAATATGCCAACACCGTATTTTACTTGTAGACCCGGCAGTACATAACCGCTCACCTGCACCTGCTGGCTGTCGCCTACACCGGTGGTATCAAGCGCGAGGTTACTGACGCCGAATGTCTCGCCGATTTTACCCATAACCTGACCACTTTGTGCAACCCCTAACCCCACAAGTGCTGAAGTTAATGCATTACTGTCGCCATCACTGCTGAGTCCCTGACCGCGTAATAAGTAAGAAAGCGCTTCCTGCTGCGACATGGCGGGGTCAGAGAACACCTCGACTTTCGGCTCATCGGCCAGGCCGGTGACGCGAATACCGGCGGTGACATCATCTTCGGTGGCTTCCGGGTTACGTATCGCTTCAAGGTTAACGTACGGCTGATCTGGCGGCCCGGCAAACTGCAACTCGCCTTTACGCACAATCAGATCCTGCCCGTAAGCGTGGAAGCGGCCATCAGGAATATTGATCTGTCCGTTTAAGCCCAGACCGGTTTTATCCTGCACCAGTTTAAGATCGCCATTCAGCTTGGCTTTTAGACCAAAGGCTGACAGCCGCACATCGTTACCGACATGGATCACCAGGTTGCTGTTGATCGGAATGGCGGCGGTCTTCGGTTGAATCGGCTTGAGATCTTTATCCAGCATCACCTCATCCGAGGAGACGCCAGTGGCGCTTTCCGGCACTTCCTGCACCGTGATGCGCGCCCACGGAATATCCACTTTGCCATCCAGATTGAAGGCGGCTGGCGTGGCTTCAAACACCAGGTCTGGCGAGACATCCATACGCACCATCGGTGGCACGGTGACACGAATACGGTTGCCCTGCGCGGTGATGCGCGCACGCCAGTTATCCAGCTGGCTCCAGTCGGCATTGCCGCCCAGATTGAGGTTGCCCTGCGTCGTCTGTAACAGGCCGTTAAGCGTCGAACTCATGCCATTGAACACCATGTTCAGATTGGCGGAGGTGAGTGTGACCGGCATAAAGCTGGCCTGCACGTTGACATCGCTCAACCCCAACTGGCCAAACACCTGCGGCTGTTGCAGTGTGCCGCCCAGACGCAAGTTGCTATTGAGGTTGCCTTTAATCTTTTCACCCTGCATCAACGCCGGATTGAACATCGCCAGCGACAGATTGCTGATACCAATATTACCTGACAGCTGGCGACGGGTTTGCGGATCGGCAATCTGCACATTACCGCTCAGCTGGCCGTTGTTGACGATGTGAATCAGCCAATCGAGTTGGGCACGACCGTTGCGCATCGCGGCATTCAGGTTAAGCGTGTCAAAGGCGATCGGCAGCGTGTTGCCCTGCACGTCTTGTTCGACTTTCACGCCGTTACCTTTCAGCGAGACCGTACCGGTTGGCAGCGCGCCGTCGGCGGTCCAGTTCACACGCGCATCCCCACTGAATACGCCATTAAGCTTGGTGGCATCCGTGAGGAAAGGTTTGATCATCGCCAGATCAAAGCGGTTCAGCACCACATGGGCGTGACCGCTGGCCCCGGCTTCAATCGGCTCCGGTACACACAGCTGGGCATTCGGGTTCTGCCAGCAGTGTGGCCCGATAGTGGCGGTCTGCTTAGTGTTGAGGTAATCAATCGCCATCGCACGCGTCAGACGCCATTCGCCCACCGGGGTATCAAAGTGGGTGTTGTTGAGATTGCCCTGCCAGCGTTCAGTTTTGCGATCAAAGCTGCCGTTGAGTGCCAACTGGCCGGAGACCGGCTCGCCCTGCACGTTCAGCTTGAGCTGATGCTGCTTCTCGTTGCCGTCCGCATTCAGCGTCAACATATTGATCTTCAGCGCGTCCTGTTGCAGTTGCTCAACGCGCAGCTGCAGCTTACCGGCGATCTGATCGCTGGATTTCACATCTCCTTCCAGCGCCACACGACGAATCTGCAGTTGCTGCCAGCGCAAGCCGGTTGCAGTGAGATCGGCCAGCAGCTGCGGTGCCTGCAAGGTGCCGCGTGCTTTTACCGTGCCTTTCGCCACGCCGCCGAGTCCCGGCAGTGCGTTATCCAGGTGCGGCGCATCAATATTGGCATCCAGGTTGAGCTTGTCGCCCAGTTCACCTTTCACGTCCAAATGGTTGCGGCCCAGCGCGATGTTAATGCCCGGGATTTTCCACTGGTTATAGCTGTTGCCGGTGAGTGAGCCATTGGCGCTGACGGCGTTCTGCTTCACGTTCCCTTTCAGCTCCAGCTGCGGCACGCTGAGCTGCCAACTGCCGCCGTACAGGCTGCCACGTGTGGCAATTTTGCCGTCGAGTTTGGCAGGCCAGTCCGGGTACTGTTTGGCGGTGTTGATGCCGGAGAGCGTCAGTTCACTGCGCCAGCTAATGGCTTTGCTCCAGTCCACCAGCGCGGTTAAATCGACATTGCCCTGCAGTGCCGCCACGCGCAGCTTGTCCAGACTGAACTGCTGCACGTTGCCTTTGCCGTCGAGCGAGATGGTCGCCGGCGGCACCGCTTCGCCTTTCACGGCGGTACGCAGCGACATCACGTAGTCGGTGGCTTTGCCTTTGAACTGATAATCGAGGTTATCCGCCTGATACTGCACCGGGCCGGTGAGCGGCCAGCGCAATTCCGGGCTGGTGAGTTTCAGTGACAGTGGCAGACCCGCCACCGCCGGTTGTGCTGCGGCATCCAACTGTGCGCGGACCGGGCCCGAGAGATTCAGCCCCAGCTTCAGTTCTTCACGCATCGCACCGCTAAGGTTCATTTTGATCTTCTCGCCCTTGATCGGATCGAGATTCAGCGATCCATTCAGCGAAAAATTCACTGGCCAGTTATCCGCCAGTTGCGCATCACCGCTGGCATTCACCTGCCCTTGCGGTGAATCGATGTCAAAGGTTTCTAACTGAAGATGGCGGTCAGCGGTTTTGGCTTTCAGCAACAGACGGGTAATCGACACATCGGTATCGCCGGTCAGAAGCAGCTGTTCGCCGAGCAGCTCCTGAACGGTAATATCCAGCGGCAGCTGGAAGTCAGGCAGTTCGGGTAACAGCGGTTTGGCAAACATCTCTTGCAGCGTTTCACCCAAGGGTTTCTCATCCGGCTGCGGCTGTTGCACTTTCGGCTGCACCACTTGCTCATCAACCACTTTCGCCGCCTTCGGCAGCGCTATTAGCAGGCTTTGAATATGCGTTGGGGTTAACGTCAGCGCGCGACCCTGCCAGTTGAGGCCGGTGGTGAAGTCCAGCAGCGAGATGGATGTGTCATCCACTTTGACGTTGATGTTATGCAGCCCGACCTTGCTGAGCGTTATCGGATACGGCGTGGTCAGGTTGGTGCTACCGCTCTCTTCCTGCGGCGGTGGTGCAGCGGCCGGGGCCATTTTCTTGCTGTCGACCACCACGCTGACATCCTGCAAGCCGATGTCATTCACGCACACCGACGAGTGCAGCAGGCAGTTCAGGTTGAGCGCCAAATGGAAGCGTCCCGCATCCACGCTGACGCCCGGCATCTCATACTTCACCCCACTCAGCGTCAGATCGCGCCAGCCACCTTCGACTTTGTTTATAGATAAACCAGGCACCCAGCGATCGGCACCTTTCAGCACCAGATGCAATCCGGGTGTGGTGCCAATCAGAAACGCCACGCTGCCAAACAGCACCACCAGAAAAATACCGAATCCAATCAGGACCTTTTTCCACAGCTTCATAGTTCAGGCCCCAGTCCTACATAGAATTGCAAACCATGTTCCTTGTCATCGCCAATCGGCCGTGCGATATCAAATTTGATTGGCCCGACCGGAGAAGCCCAGCGCACGCCAATACCAGCACCGGTTTTAAAATCACTCTGTTTGATGTCGTTTACCGCTTCACCGGAATCGACAAACACCGCGCCCCACCACTTGCCGGTCACGTTGTATTGATACTCCAGCGAGCCGGTGGCCATTTTGGAGGCACCGGTCAGCTTGCCGTCACTGTCGCGTGGCGAGACATCTTTGTATTTATAGCCGCGAATACTGCGGTCGCCCCCGGCGAAGAAGCGCAGATCCGGCGGAACTTTGTCGAAGTCGTTGGTCTCGATCCAGCCCAGGTTACCGCGTACCACAAAGCGATTTTTCTCGCCCAGCATACGGATCCAGACGTTTTGCGCCTGCAGGATCAGGAAGTCGACATCCGATCCCCAGGTGGTATCGGAGACATCGACGGAATAACGCTGCGAATCGCCCCAGGTCGGCATCAAGCCACCGCGCGAACGCGTGCGGCTCAAACTCACGCCCGGATAGAGCAGCATGGTGGTGTTGGTGACACTGCCTTGGGTGAAGTGATCGAGACTCCATTTCAGGTTTACCGCGCGCTGCCAGCCGGAGCTGCTGTCCCAGTTACGCGACACGCCCAGCGTGGTGGTATCGGCTTTGGTGTCGTTGAGATCGGTACGCTTCAAACCACCGGAGAAGGTGTAATACTGCTCCAGCGGGCTTTTCAGCAAGGGCACTTTATAGCTGAGATCGAGCTGTTGTTCAGGTGCGGAAATATAGGAGCTGGCGGTGAGGCTATGACCGCTGCTGTTGATCCACGGCTTTTTCCACGTGCCTTTCAGGCGCGGGCCGACATCGGTGGAATAGCCGACACCGGCTTCGATGGTGTTTTCAACGCGTGGCGAAACGGCGGCATTCAGCGGTAGCACTTTGGTCTGGCGACCTTTGTCGAATTCCGGGGCAACGACCACCGAGTTAAACCAGCCCGTGGCTGACAAGCGGCGGTTCAGTTCCGCTAAATCGCGCGAGCTGTAGGGATCGCCCTTTTTGAACGGCACCAGATTACGCAGATAGGCTTCGTTGATTTGCGAGCCCTGGAAGCTGACATCGCCAAAACGGTAGCGCGGACCACTGTCGTAATCGATATCCCAGAATGCTTCGCGTCTTTCGACCGAAACGCCAAGCTGGCTTTGCTTAAAGTCACCGTCGAAGTAACCATTACGCAGTGCCAGGCTGGAGAAGCCATTTTTAAATGTGTCGTATTCGCCGTGATTGAGTTGGGTGCCGACTTTCGGCGTGCCCTGCTTCACCCAGGCTTTATAATCATCATCGTTTTTCGCCGCACCTTCGACCACGATATGACTGCCACCGATTTTCACTGGTTCGCCCGGCTTAACGTGGGCGATCAGCACCGGTCGACCGCCCTGCGGCGGCGCGGGACGTGATTCGAAATCGATTTCGGGTTCGTAATAACCGAGTGCCCGCAAGCCTTCTTTAATCGCCTGCGAGACACGCGCCTGGAAGCGCCCATCACTCGACACTTCGTCACTTCCAATGGTGGACAGGCGCGCCCTGACGTTCTTCTGTAAATCCCCGGTTAGCCCTTCAAGCTGCAAGCGCACTTTCGCTGCCTCAACGGCAGGTGCAGCAAGCAACAGGCTGGCCAAACAATAAATATGCAATCGCGGCACGCGTACTCCTGTTAATAATGCCTGCCCCTTATTCCGCAGGGGCGTTATTTCTCATCGGAGGCTATCACCACCACTCGCTTACCCATCAGCATAGCCGCTCTTTTCGGCGGATGGCTGAGGAAAAATGGTCACTAAGCCAAATCATTTCCTATTGTCGGTAAATGGGGGTGGCGATACAACACCGAAGCCGCACTTCTGCGACTGTGCGTCGCGCACTCGGATTATTCCGACCTCCTTGTGCGCGCCTCTGGCGGCGGCATAAGCGCTGCTGCTATAATCAGCACCCAGCAGGCATGACCTGCTTTCCTTTCTGCCCCGACGTTAACGTTCCTTGTCGAAATGGCGCAGACATTTTTGGCACGGATAGCCCTGTATGACAGGCGAATACTGGATGTTCTCCTGCGCTGCCCAGGCCAAAAATGACAAGTGATTAACCCAACGGATCTTTTATGCTCGATAGCTTACTTGTCATTCTTTTACTGATTGTGATCAGTTCATTCTTTTCTCTTTCTGAGATCTCGCTGGCGGCTGCCCGTAAGATCAAACTTAAACTGCTGGCCGATGAAGGCAACATCAATGCGCAGCGCGTGCTGAAAATGCAGGAACAGCCTGGCATGTTCTTCACCGTGGTGCAGATTGGCCTCAATGCCGTGGCCATCCTCGGTGGTATTGTCGGCGATGCCGCGTTTTCCCCCGCCTTCAGCAGTTTATTTAGCCGCTTTATGGCCCCTGAACTGGCCGATCAGCTCAGCTTTATCTGTTCCTTCACCGTGGTCACCAGCCTGTTTATTTTGTTTGCCGATTTAACGCCGAAGCGTGTGGGGATGATCGCGCCGGAAGCGGTGGCGCTGCGCATCATCAATCCGATGCGCTTCTGCTTGCTGGTGATGCGTCCGCTGGTGTGGCTGTTTAACGGGCTGGCCAACGTGTTTTTCCGCATCTTCAAGCTGCCGATGGTGCGTAAAGACGACATCACCTCCGACGATATTTACGCGGTGGTGGAAGCCGGTGCACTGGCTGGGGTGCTGCGTAAGCAGGAACACGAACTGATCGAAAACGTGTTTGAGCTGGAATCGCGTACCGTGCCGTCTTCGATGACGTCACGCGAGAACGTGGTGTGGTTTGATCTGCACGAAGATGAAAACAGCCTCAAAACCAAAATCGCCCAGCATCCGCACTCTAAATTTCTGGTATGTGATGGCGACATCGATCATATCGTCGGTTATGTCGATTCCAAAGAGCTGCTGCTGCGCGTGCTGGGCAATCAGAGCCTAACCCTGAGCAGCGGCGTGCAGATTCGCTCTGCGCTGATTGTGCCGGACACATTAACGCTCTCTGAAGCGCTGGAAAGCTTTAAAACCGCGGGCGAAGACTTCGCGGTAATCATGAACGAATACGCGCTGGTGGTGGGGATCATTACCCTCAACGACGTGATGACCACGCTGATGGGTGATTTGGTTGGCCAGGGTCAGGAAGAGCAGATTGTGGCGCGTGATGAGAACTCATGGCTGGTTGAAGGCGGCACACCGATTGATGACGTGATGCGCGTGCTGGATATCGATGATTTCCCACAGTCCGGCAACTATGAAACCATTGGTGGTTTTATGATGTACATGCTGCGCAAAATCCCGAAACGTACCGATTTCGTCAAGTTCTCAGGTTACAAGTTTGAAGTAGTAGATATCGACAGTTATCGCATCGATCAGCTGCTGGTGACGCGTATTGACGATCGTCCGCCGGTGCTGAGTGTGACGAAGAGCGCGACTGATGAGCTGGAGTCGCCATAGTACCGGGCGGCAGAAAAAAACAAGGCGCGATTTCTCGCGCCGCTACTGAGGGCGCCTAATTGCATGGCGCCCTTTCTTTTTACTGCTTAGTTGTACTCGGCTTGCAAACGCAGGACCTGGCGGTTGATCTCGGACATCACGCTAAGGTGCTGTTTATCTTTGACGCGGGGCAACATCACTTTGCCTTTATCGAACTCAAACGCGCCAACATCCTTGATATACAACCTTCCTTTAAAAAGCGTTTTTACGTATTTCGCAATTTGCAGCGGATTATAGCGCTGGAAGATTTTCATACTGCCTAACTCCTGAACAGATGTACTACGCTTCGTCGTTGCCAAATCCGGTACGAACCCATGAAGCGCAAATGAGGCATAACTATAGAACACCAATCGTTACGTATGTTCCGAAAAGGTGAATTTTTTACTGAATTGACACATTATTACAGAACACTCTGTTATGCCGTTCACAAAACCCAGTATAAACCTTCACTCATTAAGGAATTGTGGCGTGGGTTGCAAAGCTGTTAACTCATCGCGACAGGCGCATCATCCACACCTAATATTGCAAAAACATGAATAACTGGTCGGATCACTAAGGAGTATCACCATGCGTTTGGCACACTCTGTGTTAGCCCTGGCACTGCTGGTTCCCAGCCTTGTCTCAGCCCATGCTTTTAAGATCGGCGATCGTGTTCCGCCAGTGGGCGTGAGCGACAGAGGCGAACTGCTTTATCAACAAGATAAGTTTAGCTACCAACCGTGGAATAGCGCGCAGCTGAGTGGAAAAGTGCGTGTCATCTTACATATTGCCGGGCGTTCTTCGGCCAAAGAACAGAATGCCGCGCTGATTGAAGCGATCAAAGCGGCGAAATTCCCGCATGACCGTTACCAGACGACCACCATTGTGAACACCGACGATGCGATTCCCGGCACGGGGATGTTTGTGCGCAGCAGTATTGATAGCAACAAGCAGCAATATCCGTGGTCGCAATTTATCGTCGACAGCAACGGCAACGTGCGTAAGGTCTGGCAGCTGGAGAAAGGCGGTTCAACTATTGTGGTGCTGGATAAGACCGGACATGTGCGATATGCCAAAGAGGGTGCACTTACGCAGGATGAAGTGCAGCAGGCGATGACGTTGATTCGTGAGTTGTTGCAGTAAAAACGGAGGTCGCCATTAATGGCGACCCTGTGTTGCCCGGCTTGTGTTCTATATTCATCCCGGAATGAATAGCGAAAACACAGGCTGCGAATTTCTCTGTTCATCCCGGAATGAGCAACGAAAACACAGACTGCTTTCGCAAGGTGCGCGTCAGGAACTAAAACAGCGAGACGCGGAAACCCGGATTCAGGAAGGATTCGCGCGGCGTGTAGTCGAGAGTTTTACCCTGCCAGTCATGCACGTGGGCTCCCGCCGCAATCGCCACCGCGTGACCTGCTCCGGTATCCCAAATGTTGGTTGGCCCAAAACGCGGATAGAGCTGCGCTTTACCTTCCGCCACCAGACAGAATTTCAGTGAAGAGCCAATTGCCGTGGTTTGATGTTCGCCTAACTGCGTCAGATACTCTTTCAGCTCTTCATCTTTATCTGCATGCGAACGGCTGACAACCACCAGCAGTGGACGCGCCTCGCGCGCCTGAATCTGCGTTTTATGGCCGCCCTCTTCTTTCCAGGCTTTGCCTTCAGCGGCCGAATACATCACACCCAACGCGGGCGCATAGACCACACCTAACACCGGTTTGCCGTTTTCAATCAGGGCAATATTGACAGTGAATTCACCGTTGCGCTTGATGAACTCTTTGGTGCCATCCAGCGGATCCACCAGCCAATATTTTTTCCAGTTCTGGCGCACAGCCCAGCTCGGCGGATCTTCCTCTGATAACACCGGCACTTCTGGGGAGAGCGCGGCCAACCCTTCCACGATGACTTTGTGCGCCGCGAGATCGGCAGCCGTGACCGGCGAATCATCTGACTTGCGCGTCACATCCATCGGCTGCTCACCCGCATAGACATGCATAATCGCATCGCCTGCTTCACGCGCCAGTTGGCTAATTTTATCTAACATTATTCACCTCTTTTCCGCTGATTCTGCCTGTCAGACATCAACAGCTCACCTCTACACATTTTAGCAGTTGTGTTCCCATGCTTTGCGGCTGAACTGTCTGAAACGGCAATCTATATGATTATCAATACCATAGTTCAAGGTTGGCGGCTATGGCGTGATACTGAATCCCTTTTTAGCGGACAGCGAAGCCTGCTGATGCGTGAAAGTCTGAGACACATCACAAATTGAAATGATAATTCGTCATTGTTTTACATTATTTTGAGAGGCCCATTAGATCAGACAAGGAGCAACTCATGTTCAAAGCGAGCATGTCGTTACTGGCGCTGTGTGTGACGGCGGCCACGGTGCAAGCCGCTACAGTGGATCTGCGCATTCTGGAAACCACCGATCTGCACAGTAATATGATGGATTTCGATTACTACAAAGACACACCAACTGAGAAATTTGGCCTGGTGCGCACCGCCACACTGATTCAACAGGCACGCGCAGAAGCAAAAAACAGTGTGCTGGTCGATAACGGCGACATCATTCAGGGCAGCCCGCTGGGCGATTACATGGCCGCTAAGGGGCTGAAAAAAGGCGATGTGCATCCGGTATATAAAGCGATGAACACGCTGGATTACGCAGTAGGCAACTTAGGCAATCACGAATTCAATTACGGCTTACCCTATCTGCAGAAAGCGATTGCCGGGGCACGCTTTCCCTATGTGAATGCCAACATTATCGATGAAAAAAGCGGAAAACCGCTGTTTAACCCCTATCTCATCAAAGAAACCACCGTTACCGACCGCAGCGGTAACCCGCATCGCTTAAAAATTGGCTACATCGGCTTCGTTCCACCGCAGATTATGGTGTGGGATCGCAACAATCTGCAGGGCAAAGTGCGCGTTGATGACATCACGGAAACAGCGAAGCGCTATGTGCCGGAAATGCGCGCAAAAGGTGCTGAAATAATCATCGCCATTCCGCACTCAGGTCTAAGCAGTGAGCCTTATCACGCCATGGCAGAGAATTCCGTCTACTACCTCAGCCAGGTGCCGGGCATCAACGCTATTATGTTTGGTCACGCGCATGCGGTGTTCCCGAGCAAAGAGTTTGCCGCCATTAAAGGAGCTGATATTGCACAAGGCACGTTAAACGGTGTTCCTTCGGTGATGCCTGGCATGTGGGGCGATCACCTCGGCGTGGTCGATCTGGTGCTAAATAATGAAGGCGGCAAGTGGCAGGTCACGCAGGGCAAGGCTGAAGCGCGGCCCATTTACGATCCGGTTGCTAAAAAATCACTGGCCGCAGAAGACAGCGGTCTGGTGAAAGTGCTGGAGCAGGATCACCGTGCCACGCGTGAGTTTGTTGCTAAGCCGATCGGTAAATCCGCCGATGTGATGTACAGCTATCTGTCGTTGGTGCAGGACGATCCCACTGTGCAGATCGTCAATAATGCGCAGCGCGCCTATGTTGAGCACTTTATTCAGGGCGATCCCGATCTTGGTCGCCTGCCAGTGCTTTCCGCTGCCGCACCGTTTAAAGCAGGTGGCCGTAAAAACGATCCCGCCAGCTACACCGAAGTAGAGAAAGGTGAACTGACCTTCCGCAATGCCGCCGACCTGTATCTTTATCCGAATACCCTGGTGGTGATGAAAGTCACCGGTGCGCAGGTGAAGGAGTGGCTGGAATGCTCAGCCGCGCAGTTTAATCAGATCGATCCCCACAGCAGTAAACCGCAAGCGCTAATTAACTGGGATTTCCGCACCTATAACTTCGACGTGATTGATGGCGTCGATTACCAAATCGATGTGACGCAGCCTGCACGCTATGACGGCGAATGTACGTTGATTAACAAAGACGCTTCACGCATTAAGGATCTGACATGGCAGGGTAAGCCCATCGACCCTAATGCGGTATTCCTCGTCGCCACCAACAACTATCGTGCTTACGGCGGGAAGTTTGCCGGCACCGGCGATAAATACGTGGCGTTTGCTTCACCAGATGAGAACCGTTCGGTGGTCGCGGCTTATATCAGCAGCGAAACCAAAGTACACGGCGACGTGAAACCGCAGGCCGATCATAACTGGCGTTTAGCGCCGATTCACAGTGATACGCCGCTGGATATTCGCTTTGAAACGGCACCGGGCGAGAAAGCCACGCAGTTTATTGAGAAGTACGCTGATTATCCGATGAAAGCCGTGGGCAGTGACGAGATCGGTTTTGCGATTTGGCGGGTGGATTTGCAGAAGCAGTAAGGCTATAGCCGGGCTGCCAAATGAATAGATGGCACCCGGCTTTGATGCATCACCGCGAGCACAATAATTCCCTGTTGGATTGTCTGGTAATAAATCATATGACTCACAAAGGGAAAGCTGAGAACACCTTCGGCGAGATCGGACGCTCTGCTGATCCCCATCGTCGGTAGTTCAGACAGCGTGTGCAATGTGCGCTGCAAACGTCTCAAGTATTGATGAGATTGCGCTTCGCCCCAGTGCTGCAAGGTGAACTGACGAATATCGACAAGATCCTGCCGCGCTTCATCCGTGAGCTGAAATTTGGCCATTTAATCCAGTAGTTGATTGAAAAATGTTTCACCGTCGGTCAGTCGTCCGTTGGCAACGTCTTCCCTGGCTCGGGCAATTTTTTCCTGCAAAAACTGCTGCTTCATGAGTTCAATTGCCTGAAACTCTTCAGCAGATATGACAACAGCGACAGGTTTTCCGTTCCGACTGATTTGTACCGGTTCACGCTGAGCTTTGAGAAGCATATCCCCAAATTGCGTTTTAGCTTCGTTGGCAGACAGTAGATACATTTCGCACCTTCCGCTTAAATCGTTCGATTCCCTCATTGTATTAGCCAATCGGGTAAAGATCAGCCAGATTTACAAACAAAAAAACCGGCATTTACGCCGGTTTTAATGAATTGCTGAATGCTTACAGAATTTCCAGCAGCTCGACTTCGAACACCAGGGTGCTGAATGGCGGGATGGATGCGCCAGCACCGCGTTCGCCGTAGGCAAGGTTTTGTGGAATCACTAATTCCCACTTAGAACCGACTGGCATCAGGGTCAGCGCTTCAATCCAGCCAGCAATAACGCCGCTTACCGGGAATTCAGCCGGTTCGCCACGTGCCACTGAGCTATCAAATACCGTACCGTCGATCAGTTTGCCTGTGTAGTGTACACGGACACGATCCTGACGTGATGGGATTGGGCCATCGCCTTGAGCGATGACGCTGAACTGCAGACCAGATTCCGTGCTGCTCACGCCTTCACGCTGCGCATTCTGCTCCAGGAATTTATGGCCTTCAGCCGCCATGGCTTCCACACGCTCACGGCGAACGCCTTCTGCACGTTCGTGCACTTCACGCAGCGCGCGATGTACCACATCAACAGGCACAGCCGGTGAGTTCCCTTCCAGCGCATCGCGCAGACCTGCGAGTAGTGCTTCCGGCTGCAGACCCTGCAGTCCAGATTCCTGCAGCTGCTGGCCGACCTGTAAACCGATACCGTAACTTGCTTGTGATTCGACGCTGTCGAATGAAGGGGTGGTCATCTTGATTCCTTAATCCCGGAGAAAATAGAAACGGCAGCATAACAGCGCAGGCGGCTGGCGTAAAATCTGCAGCGCCGCAGATGACATTTCTCAGCGAAAGAGAAACAATACGCAGGTCAAATTTTTCAATGCTGGCAGGCACTTCGCGCCCGCATTGCCCATACTATAGCTGTGGCAACGTTTTCGTCGTACAGCGCTAAGAAAGAGAGAATACATGGGCCAGATTGCCCCACGACGCCGCAGGACGCGCGCACCGCGTGCTTTTACTTTATCGAGGTTGCAACGTTGGCTGCCGCAATTTCCGCGCAAGGCCGCCAGCGAGGAGGATTCACGAATGGCTTCTGATACCCCTTCCCGCGTTCCCGCCGTGATGCTGCGCGTCTGGCATCTACTGGATGATGTGCGCTGGATGAACCCGCTACCGGCCTTCCATCGCCGTGGCATTGTGATTGCCTTGCTGGTTCTGCTATTAGCGTTTCTGTGGCCAAGCAGTACGCCGCAATATCCGATTGAGCGCCCGGCAGATAACAGCAGCAAAGAGGTGCCGTTGCAGGCGGAGATTTACGACAACAAGCAGCCGCAGAACACCCAACCGAAAACCGATTCTCAGGGTGAGTGGCACAACTACACGGTGGCATCAGGTCAGACGCTGGCACAGTTGTTCCGCGACAATAATCTGCCGGTGAATGATGTGTTCGCGATGGCACGCGTCGAGGGTGACGATCAGCCGCTTAGCGCATTGAAGAATGGCCAGCAGGTGAAAGTTCGTCAGAACGCGCAAGGCGTGGTGACAGGATTAACGGTGGATGGCAGCAACGGCCCGGTGTTATTTACTCGCCAGCCAGACGGCAGCTTTATCCGCGCTCAGTAAATCGCAGATACAAAAACGCCGGCACATGGCCGGCGTTTTCGCGTTACCGAGTAAAAAATTACTCAGCCACTACATTCACAACTAGTTTAGCGAATACTTCGCTGTGAACCTGGAAGTCAACTTCGTGCTCACCGGTAGAACGCAGAACGCCGTTTGGCAGACGCACTTCGCTCTTAGCCACTTCAACGCCAGCTGCAGTCACTGCATCAGCGATGTCGCGGGTACCGATTGAACCGAACAGTTTACCTTCGTCGCCTGATTTAGACGCGATGGTAACGGTGCCCAGTGCGTTGATTTTCTCTGCACGTGCGTTAGCAGCAGCCAGAACGTCAGCCAGTTTGGCTTCCAGTTCAGCGCGACGCGCTTCGAAGAACTCAACGTTTTTCTTGGTAGCAGGAACAGCTTTGCCCTGTGGAACCAGGAAGTTACGAGCGTAGCCCGCTTTAACGTTAACCTGATCACCCAGGCTGCCCAGGTTTGCTACTTTATCAAGCAGAATAACTTGCATTACCTTATCCTCTTAAAGTCGTTAATGGACAACTACCAATTACTGATGACGATCAGTGTATGGCAGCAGGGACAGGTAGCGAGCGCGCTTGATGCAACGAGCGAGCTGACGCTGGTATTTTGCACGAGTACCGGTGATACGGCTCGGGACAATTTTACCGCTTTCGGTAATGTAGTTTTTCAGTGTAGCGATATCTTTGTAATCAATCTCTACAACGCCTTCCGCGGTGAAACGGCAGAATTTGCGACGACGGAAATAACGTGCCATTTGGCTAGTCTCCAGAATCTATCAATTCAATCTGCTCGGCATGTAACACCATTCTGCTCTGACCATTGCGTGCCTGATGGCAGCTAATGAAACCTTCGAGAACGAGTTGCGTACCGACCGTTATATGTTGAGTAATCACCTGATGGGTGCTGCCGCTGATAATCACCGGCATCTGACACCAGGCTTGCCGGTGAAAACCGGCTTCCTCCTGCACAGAACGGTGCTCAAGCACGAACTGGCAGTGAGGAATCCCTGACGGACTGACTTTTCGAACTGGCGTCTTGCACACAGTGCCTGACAGGCGCAGTCGATTTGCCGTCATGTCGGATTACTCTTCAGAATCCCCAGCATCTGAGTCATCTGATGATTCGTTAGCGAAGTCTTCGCGACGATCACGACGCTCATCTTTCGCTTTAACCATCGGAGATGCTTCAGTTACCGCGTGCTTAACGCGCATAACCATGCTGCGGATAACGGCGTCGTTGAAGCGGAAGTTAGTTTCCAGCTCGTCAATCACTTCCTGCGGTGCTTCTACGTTCAGCAGAACATAGTGAGCTTTGTGCAGTTTGTTGATTGGGTAAGCCAGCTGACGGCGGCCCCAGTCTTCCAGACGGTGAATCGTGCCCTGTGCACCGGTGATAGCACCAGTGTAACGCTCGATCATACCTGGAACCTGTTCGCTCTGGTCAGGATGGACCATAAATACGATTTCGTAATGACGCATCGATAGCTCCTTACGGATTATTCAGCCTCCTGTCGGGGTCAGCTGCGGCCCATGGAAGCAAGGAACGTTATAGGTTGTGAATCATTTAAATGAAACACACCTCTGAATGCAGCTGAAAAATTGACGCGTAATCATACTGGCGTCCCCCTGGAAACTCAAGCGCACAATTCATCAAATCACTTGGGTCATGCCAGTTAAGCGCACCTTTTGTGCTAAGGATTAAGATTCAGCAGGTTAGCGAAGGTTTGTTCAAAATTGCTGATGGAGGCGTTCAACAGGGCGATCTGGCATCAATGTGGCGAAGAACTAAACTATTTACAGGCGCAACGGTTTGGCTTATTCGCGGCGTCTGAGAGTGCAATCCCTAGAGTGAGGAGTCGAATATGAAAACCATCATTTTCGCCACTTTACTGGGTCTCTTCCTGTCTCCACCCGCTTTCGCCAGCTCCGCTGACTACGCGCAGCAGATGAGAAGTAACAGCAGCAATGCGGCTTCAGGCTATGTCTATGTCAACCGGCTGGATGCGCCTGGCAGTAACCCAGTCAGTGCGAATACCAGTGCAGCAGATCGTCTGTCTTCACAACTGTAAATCGGATGACGTAACGGGCTGGCTCACTTTGCCAGCCCGAGTTGTTTCTACAGCTGATGTTTGAAAAAACTCACCAGTGCAGTCAGGGCTGAAGGCGTGATTTTGTGGCCGATTTGCTTTTCCGACAGGTAGGTCATTTTTTCGTTCAACGCGGCTTCACGCAGCGCTTTCTCCAGCCGGACGGTTTCAGCGAACGGCACCACTTCATCGGCTTCACCGTGCCATAACAGCAGCGGGCGATTGGCCAGCTTATCCAGTTGCTGGCTGGGGTCGTAAGGTGCCAGCGGCGCGATGCGAGCAGCGAAGGCCTCTTTCTGCTCTGGCGTGCGCGCCACCAGCGGTGGGAACAGCGTATGGCTGAGCTGCATAAAGTAACCGGAGCCCATCATACAAGCGACGCTATGAATCTGCGGATAGCGCACCATCGCACCCAACGCCGTCATACCGCCCATCGAAGCACCAGCCACCGCGAAGCGCTCATCGGCAATCAAATCTTTCTCACGCAGCGCCGCTTCTAACTGTGGCACTTCGTCGATGTTCTGTTTGAGGATCTCCCAGAAGTGCGTCATACGCGCTTCGGTATCGCCGTTGTAGCGCGCGCCGTGCATGTCGGCATCCGGCATCACGACGCGAAACCCAGCCTGCGCCAGCGCCACCGCAAAGTAGCTGTACACTTCTTTGGATGAGGTAAAGCCGTGATAAAACAGGATGGTGGGTAAACGTGCCTGCCGCTGCCCGGCGGGTGCCGCATGAATACACTCGATGCCTGCCAGGTTTTCCGTTGCCAACTCAATCATACCGCCTCCGTTGAGAATGATTATCACCCGTCACAGTGTAAGCGCGAAGCGGCAAAACGCGAGCGACTTCACATTTAATCAGAATAATTTCTGTACTAAACCTTTTGCCGCATTTGCCGTTGATCTTGTACCCCTCCAATAGTCTTGAAATAGGTACTTTATGAAGCGTCTCTCTCTCAGCGCCATGGGTCTCGGCATTAAACTGTCTGTATTGACGTCTTTAAGCGTGGCGATTGTGCTGTTTACCCTGACCCTAACCCTGAGTCATAACGCGGCCCGTCAACTAGAGCAGCTGGCGACTGACGATATGCAGAATCAGGTGCTAGGCATTAATGAAATGGCCACCATGTTTAACGCCACGTTGTCTGAAGAAGTGGCGAACTACACCAAACTTTTCCAGAGCTTCCTGCCCAAGCGCTTTAGTCGTGATGAGAACGATCGCATTCAGGTCGGCGAATTCAGCACGCCTACGCTGCGCGCCGGGCTGAAAACCCTCAACCTCGATCAAATCGCGGTGGATGATTTTCTCGATCGCACCGGTGCGGTGTCGACCATCTTTGTGCGTGACGGTGAAGACTATGTCCGTATTGCTACCTCGCTGAAAAAAGAGGATGGCAATCGTGCCATTGGCACCAAACTAGATCGCAGCAGCGCGGCATGGCGCAGCGTCAATCAGGGCGAAGTTTATCGCGGACTGGCCACGCTGTTTGGCCATCGTTATATCACCCAGTATCAGCCGGTGCAGGATGAGAGCGGCGCGGTGATCGCTATTCTGTTCGTTGGCGTACAGATCGATACGCAATACGCCCTGATGCGTGACAAAGTGCTGGCGCGCCATCTCGGCGACAGTGGCAACTTCTTTGTGTTGAACGGTGCCACCGGCAGCACGCAGGGACAGTATCTGTTTGATCGTCAATCAGAAGGCAAATTGCCGCGTTGGGATCAGACCGTCCAGCAGCAACTGTTAACCCAGCCAAAAGGGTTAATGAGTATTGAGCTCGATGGCGAGACTAAGTTATTGGCGTGGCAGCAACTGCCGGGCTGGAACTGGATTATTGCCGGAGAAGTGAGTCGTGCCAGCCTGCTGGCCCCGATAACCCAGAGCCGTAACCTGTTTATCGTGATTGGGCTTGCCCTGGTCATCGCTTTCGCCGTGGGCTTTATCTGGTATAGCCGACGCGCCATTACGCGCCCGTTGCAGCAGGTGATTCATCTGGCGGAGCAGTATGCGGCCGGTAATTTGCAGGCGCATCTGGATTCCACCCGCCGTGATGAAGTTGGCCAACTGGTCGCGGCGATTAACGGTATCGGCGATGGGCTGGAAAAAGTGGTGAGTCAGGTTCGCTATGCGGCACGCGATATCAGTCGTGGCACTGACACTATCGCCGCCAGCAGCTCCAGCATTAGCGAACAGATCAATCGTCAGGCTAGTAGCGTGGAAGAGACCTCTGCCAGCATGGAGCAGTTTGGTGCCACCGTGGCGCAAACCGCGGCCAACGTCCGCCAGGCGATGGCGCTGGTCGGTGAAGCGGCCAGCACCGTCAATCATGGCGGCAGTACGGTGGCACGCTCGGTCGAAACTATGGCGGAGATCCGCGTGGCTTCACAGAGCATTGCTGATATCACCCATGTGATTGAATCGATCGCTTTCCAGACCAATATTCTGGCACTTAACGCGGCGGTGGAAGCGGCGCGTGCCGGTGAGCACGGCAAAGGCTTTGCCGTGGTGGCAGCGGAAGTCCGTGCGCTGGCGCAGCGCAGTGCCAATGCGGCTAAAGAGATCGATAACTTGATCGCCACTTCCATCGATAAAGTGGCGGCTGGGCATACGCTGTCGGAGCAAACGCGTGATGCGATGCAGCATATCGTCAGCCATATTGAGCAGGTGAAAACGCTGATGGGCGAGATCAATATTGCTGCGCAAGAGCAGGCAGCGGGCATTGGTCAGGTGAATCTGGCAATGAATCACATTGGCCAGGCAACGCATCAAAGCAGCGATATGATCACCCAATCGGAAACCACCGCGCAGACGCTAAGCCAGCAAGGTCATCATTTGACGCAGCTAGTGAGTGTTTTTCATTTGAAAGACTGATGTGAACGGGGAAGATGGCCTAAACTGGAGCCATCTTCCTTTTCAGGAGCGTGTTATGCATCGCTTTTTACTGGTGTTGAGCCTATTACTAACCGGATGTGCTGCGTTTAAAACCACGCCGGAAGCCCCACCGCCGCCCACCAGCCACGCGCAGGAAATCAGCCGCGCGCAAAGCTATGGCTTGCGCAAGCTGGGCAATATTACGGTCTCTACCCGTGGTTCACCGGATGATGCCGAGCGCGCACTGGCCGCACGCGCGAATCAGGCGGGCGCGGTTTACTATCAAATCCTGATGCTGGATGAAACCACGCTGCCCGGTTTTTGGTACGGTACTGCGATTCTCTATGGTGCGCCTTCAGCCAGCGCTGGCGCGCAACAGTAAGCGCGTGCAGAGGTCGTCACTCAACGAACGTCGCCCCCGCATATCCAGGTGTTGATCGCACCAGCCATCAGCCAACGGCGGTTCTGCCACTTTTAACAGAATCGCCGCGCTCGCCAGTTGTAACAGTTCCTGCGTCACCTCACGTGCCATACCTTCCCGCACATGGTTGAGCTGCAGCCTTAACTGGCGCCAGCGACGATCAAAGTGGCGATTGCTGCCTTTTACCGCTTCAAATTCATCGTTGAGCATGGTCATGACGTCCGCCTGGCGACCCAGCACGCGCAGCACGTCGAGGCACATCACGTTGCCAGAACCCTCCCAGATGCTATTAACCGGCATCTCACGGTACAGACGCGGCAGTTCACTCTCTTCGCAGTAGCCGATGCCGCCCAGCACTTCCATCGATTCTGCCACAAACGGCATGCCCGCTTTGCAGATGCCAAACTTGGCGGCGGGGGTGAACAGTCGCGCGTACAAACGCTCGTGCTCGCTGGCGGGCGTGGACCATGCGCGCGCTAATCGCATCAGCAGCGCGGTTTGCCCTTCCAGTTGCAGAGCCTGCTGCGCCAGCACGGTGCGCATTAATGGCTGATCGCTAAGGTTTTTGCCCATCACCTGGCGCTGCTGCGCGTGATGCAGGGCAATCGACAAGGCGCGGCGCATTAAGCCATGGCTGCCCAAGGCGCAATCAAAGCGCGTCATACCGCCCATTTTCAGGATCAGCCGCACGCCATCGCCCTCTTCGCCCATCAACCAGCCAATCGCATCCTGGAATTCCACTTCGGCGCTGGCATTAGAGCGGTTGCCGAGCTTGTCCTTCAGGCGCTCGATGCGAATCGCGTTGCGCGTGCCATCAGGCAGTAGACGCGGCAGAAAGAAACAGCTCAGCCCTTGCGAAGTCTGCGCCAGAATGAGATGCGCATCGCTTTGCGGCACAGAGAAAAACCATTTGTGACCGGTGATGCGATAAGGTTCGCCTGTGCCGTGCACACCAATCGGTTCCGCGCGCGTGCTGTTGCTGAGCACATCGGTTCCGCCCTGTTTCTCGGTCATACCCATGCCAATCAACAGGCCGCGCTTTTTGTTGCCCGGCTGGTGATGCGCATCGTAGCGATCGCTCAGCAGCGCCTCGCGCCAATCCGCGTAGGCTTCCGGCAGATGGTTTTGCAGTAGCGGAATGGCGGCGTGGGTCATGGTCACCGGGCAGAGCGAACCCGCTTCGACTTGCGCATGCAAAATAAAGCGCGCGGCACGCGCTACCATCGCATTAGGCTGAACATCGGGCTGCCAGCTGAGGTTGTGCAAGCGGCTGGCACATAATCCCTGCATTAGCAGATGCCATGCCGGGTGAAAGCGCACCTCGTCCAGCCGTCCACCGCGTGCGTCGTAGCGCTGCAGCTCAGGCGGTTGGGTATTCGCCAGCCGGCCTAACTCCAGCGATTCGGCGCTGCCCAGTTGCAATCCGACAGAGGCCAGCCATTCGCGGTCCCAGCCAGCACCCTCACGTGCCACTGCCTCGCACAAAGCAATATCGCGGGTGAATAAATTGCTGTTACTGAGAGGATGGGGCTGATTGAAAACGCTGTGGGTTGTCCAGGTCATAATGTGGCATCTCCCTCATAAAACGCATGGTTCAAGTATGAGGGGGATGTGCAGTTATGCCTGGCTCAGAAACACTTTTGCGGTGGGGATCACGCCAAACGCTGACGTACCGCTTCGAACAGGCAGACGCCGGTGGCGACAGAGACGTTCAGTGAAGAGACGCTGCCCGCCATTGGGATGCTGATCAGCTCATCACAGTGTTCACGGGTCAGACGACGCATGCCTTCGCCTTCCGCGCCCATCACCAGCGCCATCGGGCCAGTCATTTTGCTCTGGTAAACGGTGTGATCGGCTTCACCTGCGGTGCCAACCACCCAGATGTTGTACTCCTGCAGTAAACGCAGGGTACGTGCCAGGTTGGTGACGCGAATCAATGGCACGTTCTCTGCTGCACCACTGGCGACTTTTTTCGCGGTGGCATTCAGCGGGGCGGCACGATCTTTCGGCACGATGACGGCATGCACGCCCGCAGCATCGGCGCTACGCAGGCAGGCACCGAGATTATGCGGATCGGTAACGCCATCCAGTACCAGCAGGAACGGTTTTTCCAGGCTTTGCAGCAGATCCGGCAGATCGCCTTCCTGATAGTTTTTACCCTGTTTAACGCGTGCCACGATACCCTGATGCACACCGCCTTCCACCTGGCTGTCGAGCCATTGGCGGTTAGCCACCTGAACCACAATTCCCTGAGCTTCCAGTGCGGCAATCAGCGGCTGCAGGCGACGATCGTCACGGCCTTTGAGAATAAAGACTTCCTGGAAACGCTGAGGATCACGTTCCAGCAGCGCCTGCACGGCATGAATACCAAAAATTATTTCACTCATTTGTTTGCTCAAGGTTGGATGTATCGATTTGAAAATTTGAGTATTAATTTCGATGCACATAACTGCGCACCCTACAAAACGCGCTGATTTAACGTACGCTCGTCGTCACAACACGCTGAACTAACTTAATGTCGCCATCACTACGCACTTATCCATGATCTGTCGTGCGGGCGCCATCACAGCACGCTGGCCTAACTTTGGGGCGCCGTTTAAGGCGACCCCAGCTTCAAAGTGCGATCAGGTCTTCAGGCTTCGCGAGCCAACCCTCAAGCTTCGTTAGGTTTCTTCTTCGACCCGCGCTTGGCCTTGGTGGCGGCGGCGATTTTACGGGTTTTCTCAGAGACTTTTTTGCCTTTTTTCTCAGTTTTAGCCGATTTTTCAGCAGGCGCATGCTGCTTCTTCTCGCTGCGGAACGCTGAATCTGGCTCGAAGGTGCCCTTTTTACCCGCATCACGACGACGTCTTGCCGGCGGCTTGCCACCGCGCTTCTCACGTTCGCGCTCGGTTTTACCCTCGCCGCGCGGTACGCGCTTGCTGGAGATGAGCGCAAAGTCGATTTTGCGCTCATCCATGTGCACCGCTTCCACACGCACTTCCACCGTATCGCCTAAACGATAAGTACGGCCACCAGATTCGCCAATCAGACGCTGACCAATTGGATCGAAACGGTAGTAATCGTTG
Source organism: Pantoea sp. Taur (assembly GCF_009830025.1). Classification (NCBI taxonomy): domain Bacteria; kingdom Pseudomonadati; phylum Pseudomonadota; class Gammaproteobacteria; order Enterobacterales; family Erwiniaceae; genus Pantoea; species Pantoea sp. Taur. Next base: position 48,463 of record NZ_SZZZ01000010.1, on the reverse strand, counting down.
TCCAGCGAAGAGACGTGCACCAGGCCATCGATAAACAGATCGTTGAGACGCACAAAGAAGCCAAAACCGGTCACGCTGGAGATCACGCCGCTAAACACGTTGCCAACCTGATCCTGCATGAAGTCACATTTCAGCCAGTCCGCGACATCACGCGTGGCTTCATCAGCACGGCGTTCGGTCATCGAACAGTGCTGACCGAGCTGCAACATTTGCTGCATATCGTAGTGATAGCCGCCGTTTGGCGTGGTATTACCTTTCAGCGTGCCCTGCTCTTTCGCCAGCAGGTATTTGATCGCGCGGTGCAACAGCAGATCAGGGTAACGGCGAATCGGTGAGGTGAAGTGCGCATAGGACTGCAACGCCAGGCCAAAGTGACCACGGTTTTCAGGATCGTACACCGCTTGCTTCATTGATCGCAGCAACATGGTTTGCAGCATTTCTGCATCGGGGCGATCGGCTACTTGCTTGAGCAATTCGGCATAGTCGACAGGCTGCGGTTTCGCGCCTCCTGGCAGGCTCAAGCCCAGCTCGTTCAATACGGTGCGGAAGCTTTTGATGCTATCTTCGGTTGGACGATCGTGATCGCGGAACAGTGACGGTTCCTGATGCTTCTCAACATAACGCGCCGAGGCGATGTTGGCGAGAATCATGCACTCTTCGATCAGCTTGTGCGCATCGTTACGCACGGTACGTTCAACGCGATCAATACGACGCTCCGCATTGAAGATAAATTTGGCCTCTTCCGTTTCGAAGGAGATGCCGCCACGCTGCTCACGTGCGGTTTCCAGCTCCTGATACATGTGATGCAGCTCTTCAAGGTGTTTAACCTGTGCTGCATACTGCTCACGCAGCTCGGTATCGCCCTGCAGAATGTTCCACACCTTGGTGTAGGTCAGACGCGCATGGGAGTTCATCACCGCCTCGTAGTGCTTATAGCCGGTGAGCTTGCCGCTGGAAGAGATGGTCATCTCGCATACCATGCAGAGGCGATCAACCTGCGGATTCAGCGAGCACAGTCCATTGGAGAGGATCTCCGGCAGCATCGGCACCACTTGCGATGGGAAGTAGACCGAGGTGCCGCGTTGATGCGCTTCGTTATCTAACGCTGTGCCTGGGCGCACGTAATAACTGACGTCAGCAATCGCCACCCATAGACGCCAGCCACCACCGCGCTTTTTCTCACAGTAGACGGCATCGTCAAAGTCACGCGCATCTTCACCATCAATGGTAACGAGCGGTAATTCACGCAGATCGACGCGGCCTTTTTTTGCCTCCTCTGGCACCTGCTCTTTCAGTTTCGAGATCTCTTTCTCAACTTCTTCCGGCCAGGTATGTGGGATCTCGTGGGTGCGCAGCGCCATATCGACCGCAAGACCGGTGCCCATATTATCGCCGAGAATCTCGGTGACCTTACCGATGGCTTTGGTGCGACGGGTTGAGCGCTGGACGATCTCTACTACCACCACCGAGCCCATGCGCGCGCCCTGGGTTTCTTCCTGCGGAATCAGGATGTCGAAGCTCAGGCGGCTGTCATCCGGCACCACAAATCCAGTACCGGCATCGGTAAAGTAACGGCCAACGATCTGGCTGTTACGGGGTTCCAGCACGCGCACCACGCGTGCCTCGCGACGACCTTTTCGATCCGCGCTGCCTGGCTGTGCCAGAATCACATCACCGTGCAGGCAGAATTTCATCTGCTCAGCAGACAGATAGAAATCATCTTTCTGGCCTTCGACGCGCAGGAAGCCATAGCCATCACGGTGACCAATCACTTTACCGCGCAGTAAGTCGAGGCGTTCTGGCAGGGCGTAACATTGACGACGGGTAAACACCAGCTGACCGTCACGCTCCATGGCGCGCAGACGACGGCGCAGCGCTTCAAGCTGCTCTTCGCTGGTGATATTCAATTCCTGGGCAATTTCATCACGATTGATGGGTTTCTCACGCTTTTCTAACAGCGCCAGAATAAATTCGCGGCTTGGAATGGGGTTGTCGTACTTTTCTGCTTCTCTATCCTGGTAAGGATCTTTTGACATTACGGTTCCTCCGATGTCATTTAATTTGGATTGCCACCGGCGGTTCGGACAATAAAATTTGGTACAGTGAATCGTTATCTTTGACCAGATCGGCCAACGTATAGTTATCCAGCTCTTTGAGGAATAACTGGACCGCATCGTGCAGCGCCTTGCGCAGACGACAGGCCGGTGTGATGGCACACTCCTCACAGTTCACCAGCTGCAAAGGCTCCATTTTTCTCACTACCTGACCAATGACGATTTTTTCCGGGTCCATGCCTAAACGAATTCCGCCGTTTTTACCGCGTGTCGCGGCGACAAAGCCAGCCCGGCTGAGTTGGTTGATGATTTTAACCATATGGTTACGCGACACCCCGTAGGTATCGGTGACTTCGGTAATGTTGGTCTGCTTACCTTCCGGCAACGTCGCCATGTAAATCAGCGCACGCAGACCATAATCGGTGAAACTCGTTAGCTGCACATATACCTCGGTGAATCATCGGGCGTTAGGGTTATGCGCCGGTCGGCGTGGTATTTAAGTATGATGATAAACCAGAGCGTGGAAGCCGGTGCGTTTTTTCTTAAGCAAGTATCGATAATTGCAAGAAAAAAGAGAGTGAGCGGAGTCAAAGAGCGGATAAACAAAGGCCGGACAGTGTCCGGCCATGTAAGATTATGCGTCGAACGGGTCGCGCAGAATCATGGTCTCACTGCGGTCCGGGCCAGTTGAAATAATATCAATCGGCACACCGGTCACTTCTTCTACACGCTTGATGTAGTCACGTGCGGCCTGTGGCAGACCTTCCAGCGTTTTCACACCAAAGGTGGTTTCGCTCCAGCCAGGCATGGTTTCGTAGATTGGCTCAATACCTTCCCAACCTTCCGCAGCCAGTGGCGTGGTGGTCATCTCGCGGCCATCCGGCATGCGATAAGCCACACAGATTTTCACTTCTTTCAGGCCATCCAGCACGTCCAGTTTGGTCATGCAGAAACCTGACAGGGAGTTGATCTGTACTGCGCGACGTACGGCAACCGCATCCAGCCAGCCGGTACGACGACGGCGACCGGTGGTCGCGCCAAACTCGTGGCCCTGAGCACACAGGAACTCGCCAGTTTCATCAAACAGTTCGGTAGGGAATGGACCCGCACCAACACGCGTTGAGTAAGCTTTAACGATACCCAGCACGTAATCAACATAACGTGGGCCAATACCGGAGCCCGTCGCCACGCCACCTGCGGTGGTGTTAGACGAGGTCACGTACGGATAAGTACCGTGGTCGATATCCAGCAGCGTACCCTGTGCGCCTTCGAACATGATCAGATCGCCACGCTTGCGCGCACCGTCCAACAGGTCAGAAACGTCAACCACCATGCTGGTCAGAATGTCAGCCACAGCCAACGTATCGCTCAGCACTTTTTCGTAGTCAACCGCATCAGTTTTGTAGTAGTTAACCAGCTGGAAGTTGTAGAAATCGACGATTTCTTTCAGCTTAACGGCGAAGGTTTCTTTATTGAAGAGGTCGCTCACGCGCAGACCGCGACGTGCAACTTTATCTTCGTAAGCTGGACCGATACCACGACCGGTGGTACCAATCGCTTTGGCGCCACGCGCTTTTTCGCGCGCCACGTCCATCGCGACGTGATATTGCAGAATCAGTGGACATGCTTCAGAGATCAGCAGACGTTCACGTACCGGCACACCGCGCTCTTCCAGACCTTTCATCTCTTTCATCAGCGCTTCAGGCGACAATACAACACCATTACCAATGATGCTGGTCACGTTATCACGCAGGATGCCAGATGGAATTAAGTGGAGGACGGTTTTTTCACCGTTGATGACAAGTGTATGGCCTGCATTGTGGCCACCCTGGTAACGCACAACGAAATTCGCGCGTTCAGTCAGAAGGTCTACGATCTTACCTTTACCTTCGTCACCCCATTGGGTGCCCAGTACGACGACGTTCTTACCCATTTTTTCAAAATCACCGATTGCTTAAAAATGGATTCTACCATCGGTTTTGCTCACTTTCAGCACTTTTAGCATACGATTGCGCGGTTTTTTGCCCGCGTTTTGATCAATACAACATGTTGGGGGAAACATCGACTGCAAGACACAATTTAGCCGTGCGTTATCGCTCAAATTTAACGCTATGCGCTCGCGTGCACGCTCAGCATGTAATAAATCACCACGCCCGCTACCACTAATCCACCACCAAAACGATGCAGGATGCGATCGGGCAACTGCGCCATAGACAGAATCATGCGGCGCCAGATACGCGGCAGAAACATCGGACCCAGCCCTTCCAGCACCAGAACTAATGCCAGCGCCATCCAGATGGTTGTGTTCATTCTATTTTTCCCAAAAAAAAAGGCCGACAACATTGTCGGCCTCAAGGTTATATCAGTTCTTAACGCGCGGTGTTAGTCGGTGCCTTCATAAAGCGGAAGAAATCGCTATCCGGGCTCAACACCATCACATCCTGGTTATCAGAGAAGCTGTTCTCGTAAGCACGCAGGCTGCGGATAAAGGCATAGAAATCAGGATCCTGACCGAAAGCATCTGCAAACAGTTTTGCTGCCTGCGCATCACCTTCACCACGTGAAATCAATGCCTGACGCTGGGCTTCAGCCAAAGTACGTGTGACCTGGTAATCCGCCTGAGCACGCAGTTTTTCAGCCTCTTCCTGACCTTGTGAACGCTGGCTACGGGCAACCGCTTCACGCTCAGCGCGCATACGGTTGTAGATAGCATCAGACACTTCCGCTGGCAGGTTGATCTGCTTGATGCGTACGTCAACCACCTGAATACCCAGGGCAGCCATACTGTTCGGATTCGGTGCTGGCTCGCTGCTGTTGGTTTCACGCTCTACGCGGGCTGCCGCGCTGGCAATCGCATCATCTGCGGCTGGCGTCTGCACTTCGTCATCACTGCCTGCGGTACCGGTGTTCAACGCATCACGCACGTCGGTGGTCAAACGACCACGTGAATCCGTCACGATGTCTTTCACATCCAGGCGCCCCATCTCAGAGCGCAGACGGTCACTAAACTTACGTTTCAGCAGCACTTCAGCCTGAGAAACATCACCACCGCCAGTTGCCAGGTAGTAGCGGCTAAAATCACTGATACGCCACTTGATGTAGGAATCAACGATCAGGTCTTTCTTCTCTTTGGTAACAAAGCGATCGGCTTGGTTGTCCATGGTCTGGATACGTGCATCCAGCGACTTCACAGTTTCAATGAATGGGATCTTGAAATGCAGACCCGGCTCATAAACCTGCGGCTTGTTCTCGCTATCGCGCAGAACTTTACCGAAGCGCAGCACGATACCGCGCTCACCTTCTTGCACCACGAACAGCGATGCGTACAGCGCCACCAGGACGACAATAATTACGGCAATAATTGGCTTACGCATCGATTACTCCCTCCCTGCGCGCTGGGTATCGTTGCGTAACGCATTGGCGCGACGCTGGTCCATGATGCTGCTCGGACTATAAGACGAAGAGTCATCATTGCTGGCACTGCTGCCAGACGAAGGCAGCTTCATCAAATTAGTGTTTTTCTGGCCTGCCTGGCTGCCAGAAATCTGACCACCACGCATCAGTTGATCCAGCGGCAGCACCATCAGGCTGTTACCACGGTCATTAACCAGGACTTTACGCGTATGGCTCAGCACGCGTTCCATGCTTTCGATATACAGACGCTCTTTGGTGATTTGCGGTGCGGCTTTGTATTCCGGCAGCAGTAAAGCAAAGCGTGCCACTTCACCCTGAGCTTCTAACACCGTACGCTCTTTGTAAGCGCGGGCTTCTTCCAGAATACGCTGCGCCTGACCGTTCGCACGCGGCTGCACTTCATTTGAATAGGCTTCTGCTTCACGCACGTACTGCTCACGGTTTTCGCGTGCGGCGATGGCATCGTCAAACGAGGCCTTCACTTCTTCCGGTGGACGTGCCGCCTGGAAGTTGACGTCAAGCAGGGTAATACCCATGTTGTAAGGGCGGATGGTTTCATCCAGCTCACGTTGCGTCTCGCTACGCACCACGGTACGGCCTTCGGTGAGGATACGGTCCATGGTAGAACGACCAATCACACCGCGCAGCGCGCTGTCGGTGGCCTGACGCAGACTGTCGTCAGCGCTGGTGACCGCATACAAATATTGCTCAGGATTGGTCACGCGGTACTGCACGTTCATTTCAACGCGCACCACGTTTTCGTCCGAAGTCAGCATCACGCCAGAGGCGGCCAGTTCACGCACGGCTTCAACGTTAACGGCACGCACCTGATCGATAAAGGTTGGCTTCCAGTTCAGGCCCGGCTCAACCAGATGGCTGAACTTACCAAAACGGGTCACAACGCCACGTTCTGCTTCTTTGATGGTGTAGAAACCGCTGGCAGCCCAGATGACCACTGCGGCTACGGCAACGATGCCAACCAGTTTGCCACCGCTACCGCCGCCGCGCTGGCCATTGTTGTCACTCTGTTTGCCACCGCCCAGTCCGCCGAGTTTTTTACTCAGCTTACGGAAGATATCATCCAGATCAGGAGGCCCCTGATCGCGCCCTCCCTTATTTCCCCCAGAGTTGCCGCCTTGATTATTGCTGCTTCCCCACGGGTCGCGGTCCTGTCCGTTATTTCCGGGCTGATTCCACGCCATGTTTCTACTCCATTTATTGTATTTACGTTTTTTACCCTTCCTCTTTCGAATTGCGGCCCAGAGAAATAATTGCAGCAATTTTCAACAAGTTAGGTAAAGGCGTTAGGGCAATATCAAACAATATAACTGGCTAATGACGGTTCCTGTTTGCACAAACGACGCCAGTCAACGATTGGCATTCGCACATGCATACCTACAGAACCATCATCTTCATTCCATTCTTTCTCAATCGCCTGCAGTTGGTAGAAGCGGCTGCGCAAACGGCCCGCTTCTGGCGGCAGACGTAAATCATACTGCGCAATTTCACCGGCTAAGCGTTCAGACAGCGCCTGCCAAAGTAAGGGTAGACCTTCACCGCTCTGAGCAGAAAGCCAGACGCGTGTCGGCTTATTCTCTTCATCACGATCAATACGCGGCACAAAACCGTCCAGCATGTCGATTTTATTCATAATCAACAGCGTGGGAATTTCATCCGATTCGATTTCTGCCAATACTTCATTAACGGCGTCGATGTTGTCGTTGACGCGCAAATCGGCAGCGTCAATCACGTGCAGCAAGAGCGTCGCCTGACGTGTTTCCTGCAGTGTGGCTTTAAAGGCCGCCACTAAGTCATGCGGTAAGTGGCGAATAAACCCAACGGTATCCGCTAAAACCACCTCACCCACGTCTGCCACATTCAGGCGACGCAGTGTCGGATCGAGGGTCGCAAACAGCTGATCGGCCGCATATACATTGGCTGACGTCACCGCATTGAACAGGGTAGATTTGCCGGCGTTGGTGTATCCCACCAGCGAAACGGTCGGCACATCGGCTTTGGCGCGTGCTTGTCGGCCCTGTTCGCGCTGCTTCTCCACACGCTCAAGGCGAGAAAGGATGAGACTAATGCGATTACGCAGTAAGCGGCGGTCCGTTTCCAGCTGCGTTTCACCGGGACCACGCAAACCAATACCGCCTTTTTGGCGCTCAAGGTGCGTCCATCCACGCACCAAACGGGTTGCCATGTGGCGTAACTGTGCCAGCTCGACCTGTAATTTACCCTCATGGGTACGGGCGCGCTGAGCAAAAATATCGAGAATTAAGCCAGTGCGGTCGACAACGCGACATTCACACACTCGCTCGAGATTACGTTCCTGGGCAGGCGATAAGGCATGATCGAATAATACGACCGATGCTCCACTCGCTTTCACCGCATCGGCAATTTCAACTGCCTTTCCTTCACCGACAAAATATTTGGGATGTGGCGCTTTACGGCTGCCAGTAATCACATGCAGCGCTTCGACGCCCGCAGAAGAGACAAGAGTTTCGAACTCCTGCAAATCTTCCAGCTCTTTGTCTTGGGAGAACCAGATGTGTACCAGTACGGCCTGCTCACCGGCATCATAACGGTCAAACAAGCTATAACCTCGCTAAAATAAAATAACCAGGACGGGAAAACGCTTTCGCTCCCCAGCCCTGGCTTTACGGCAGCGCAAAATTATTCTGCGTTATCGCCGTCTTGTTGTGGCTGCGACTGAGCGCCCTGGTTGCTTCCGCTATGGTGGTAATTGCTGCTGCCACCGCTACCGCCCGGGTTGTTGCTATGGTGCGAAACCGGACGAGAAGGAACCACTGTAGAGATGGCGTGCTTGTACACCATCTGGCTAACCGTGTTTTTCAACAGAATGACGAACTGATCAAAGGATTCAATTTGTCCTTGCAGCTTAATACCATTCACCAAATAGATCGAAACCGGTACACGTTCACGACGCAATGCGTTCAAAAACGGGTCTTGTAATGATTGCCCCTTAGCCATTCTATCTTTTCCTTATATGCTTGTTGTTTGTTACTTTAAGAACCGTGGTTCAGAAAAACTGCGTAAAAATTTGCGCACGATAACGGACCAATTGTACACAATCATCCCTGCTACGCACTAACTACCTGAAGCACCGCATTACGGGCTAATTCTGGCTCGTCACTGTCTAACCAATGGACGTTTGGCCAGCCACGTAACCAGGTCATCTGGCGTTTAGCGAGCTGCCGGGTGGCGCAAATTCCCCGATAAACCATTTCGTCGTAATCGATTTCACCAGAGAGATAAGACCACATCTGGCGATAACCTACACAACGAATGGAAGGCATATCCGTATGCAAATCACCTCGTGCAAACAGTTCACGAGCCTCCGCTTCAAATCCTGACGCTAGCATCTGGTCGTAACGCAACGCAATGCGTTGATGTATCAGTTCACGATTCGCCGGAGCGATAGCAAACTGGTACACGTCGTAGGGTAACGCTTCGCCGGACGTTTTTGTCAGTTCCGTTAAAGTTTTACCCGAAATAAAAAAAACTTCCAGTGCTCGCGAAAGTCTCTGCGGATCATTCGGATGAATACGACTACCGGCGACCGGATCGATTTCACACAGCTGGCGGTGCAGGGCTTCCCACCCTTTCTCCGCCGCCATTTGCTCTATCCGCTGACGCACCTCGGGATCGGCCGAGGGCAACGGCGACAATCCTTCAAGCAACGCCTTGAAGTAGAGCATGGTTCCACCAACAAGCAACGGAATCTTACCCTTTTGGGTAATCTCCGCCATTTCTGCCAGCGCATCGCGACGAAACTCAGCGGCGGAATACGCTTCCACCGGATCGCGAATGTCCAGCAAACGATGGGGCGCCAGTGCTAACTCTTCTGCCGACGGTTTCGCCGTGCCAATATCCATCCCGCGATAGATTAAGGCAGAGTCAACGCTGATAAGTTCCACCGGAAGTTGCTGACGCAGCGAAATCGCTAATGCCGTCTTACCGGAGGCGGTAGGCCCCATCAAAAAAATTGCCTTTGGCCGGCTAGCCTGGTTTAGTTCACTCATGCTTCAACGCGTTAATCGCGCTCTCAATCTCAATGGTCTGTAACAGACCTGAAGGCGGCGACTTGAGCAGATGCGGGCATAGCCTTTCCAGCTCTGCCAGCAGTGCAATCGCCTGCGAGTGATTCCAGTGAGCGTGTTCTGCATCATCACGACGTGCCAGCCATTGGGCCAACGCAGATGCAGAAACCTCTTGCTGCCGGGCCAAGTAGCCTAACAGTTCTGGAATCAAGATTTGTAAATTTTGTGTGCGTAACGGTAAAGGGACGGCGCGTAAGGTGACGTGCTGACCTTCTCGTTGTAAATCAATGCCCATCAGCCTCAATAACGCGCCCTGAACATCGATCACATTCAACTCTTCTTTGGCAATTTTCAGCCGGACCGGGATCAGTAAAGGTTGAGGTTTCAAGCCCTCTTCTCCCGGTTGTAACTGGGCCTGTTTCAGCCAGCGTGAGGCCACATTCAGTGACAACAACTGTAATTGATGACCCCGTTCCAGCAGCGCATATTGCTCATGCATCACGCTCAGCACACGACCAAAACTTTGCGCATGTGCAGCCAGCGGCGCTTCGCGTGCTTCAGGCTGACGCACGGGAGCCGGTTGCGGCGCGGCGGCGCGAGGGGTTTCGGCCACAGGCGTTTTCATTAACTGCTGGTAGGCGGCACCTTCACGTGCACGATACACCGGCTCTTTATTCTGCCAACCCGCGTGCGTTCCCGCCGCAGCCGAACCGCTGCTGCTGGAGCTGGTGCTATTGCGTGATGGGCTCGCGGGTTGCGCAAAGTGATTCGCGCCCGCGGCCTGTCGGTTCTCTGGCTGCCACTTTGGCGCGGGCTCTTCCGCATGCGCGATGGGCAACTCTGCGGCACGGCTTGCCTGCAAAGCACTCATGACGCCCTGCCAGATGAAATCATGCACCAGCCGTGACTGGTGAAAACGGACTTCGTGCTTGGCGGGATGAACGTTGACATCTACCTGATGGGGATCGATCTCCAGATACAGCACATAAGCGGGTTGTTGATCTTCCCCCAACTGCGTCTGGTACGCCTGCCGAATCGCATGGTTGATCAGCTTGTCACGCATCATGCGTCCATTGACGTAGCAATATTGCAGATCCGTCACCTGACGTGACCCGGCGGGATCGGCCACCCATCCGCGCAACGCCAAATCGTCATGCTGCCAGTCAATGCGCAGAGCATGTTGCATAAAGGGGGTGCCACAGATGGCGCCAAGACGGCGTTCACGCTGCGCTTCCTGATCCACGGCGCGATACTGGCGAATCATCTTGCCGTTGTGGGTCAGCGAAATTGCCACGTCAAAGCGCGCCAGCGCGATACGGCGAATCACTTCATCAATATGGGTAAATTCGGTCTTCTCAGTGCGCATGAACTTGCGCCGCGCCGGGGTGTTGTAAAACAGATCGAGCACTTCCAGCGACGTCCCGACAGGATGCGCAGCGGGTTTCACCGTGACATCCATATCTCGCCCTTCCGCATAGGCCTGCCAGGCTTCGTTTTGATCCACGGTGCGAGAGGTTAACGTGAGGCGTGAAACCGAACTGATACTGGCGAGAGCTTCGCCGCGAAAACCGAGGCTTACAATCGCCTCAAGATCATCCAGCGAAGCAATTTTACTGGTGGCATGGCGAGCCAATGCCATGGCCAGTTCGGCTTTGGCGATGCCACAACCGTTATCGCGGATGCGAATCAACTTCGCGCCGCCTTTTTCGATATCAACGTCAATGCGCGTCGCGCCGGCATCAAGACTGTTTTCCACCAGCTCTTTTACGACCGATGCCGGGCGCTCAACCACTTCGCCGGCGGCAATCTGGTTCGCCAGCTGCGGCGGTAAAATCTGTATTGGCATGGTGGTGATCCTTTAAGCAGACTGGAGCCGCAGCGCCAGCAATCAGGATTGTGGAATCTTTAAGTTTTGCCCCAGCATCACGTTGCTCGACTTCATATTATTCGCCTGCATGATGGCTTTGGGGCTGACACCATAATGAGCGGCGATCCCAGTGAGTGAATCACCGCGTACCACTTTGTGTCGGGTAGGACGACTCGCAGCGGTCACGCTCACGCCCGATTTTGCCGGGACTTTCAAACGTTGCCCGACCCACACCACATCGCGTTTCAGGCTATTGAGGTCACGCAGGGTTGCCATGCTGACACCGTATTTGGCGGCAATACCTGACAACGTCTCACCACGCGTCACCGTATGGCGCTGCGTCGCGCCAGTGTATTGCACGGTACCGGTTGCCGGGTTGCTGGCAACGCTAACCGCTGGTGCGCTGTCCAGCGGCCGGTTTTCCTCCTTTGGGATGGATTGCAGCGGATGCGCGAGGAAATAGTTACGCAGTCCTTTATAGATCGACTGAGCAATTTTCTCCTGATACGCGCTGCTGCCAAGCAGCCGCTCCTCCGCCGCGTTACTGATAAAGCCAGTCTCAACCAGTAAAGAAGGGATATCCGGGGAACGCAACACGCCTAAGCTGGCATGCTCCGGTAAACGTTTGTGCAACGGCGTCACTCCGCGCAGTTGCTGCAGCACTTTCACCGCGACATCATAACCAACGCGCTGTGAATGCCCGAATTGCAGATCCAGTACCGCCTGGCTTAAGTAAGGATCAGCCTGGCTGTTTGCCAGTAAATCACCGGCACCGCCCAGCAATTCGGACTGCTTCTCTTTCTGTTCCAGCCAGTTCGCCATTTCGTTATTGGCGCGGCGGTTTGATAACACCCAAACGGATGCGCCGGTCGCCGAATGGTTGGGCGCGGCGTCGGCGTGAATCGATACCAGTAAATTGGCATTCTCTTTTCGCGCTACCTCGGAACGACCCATCACCGAGATAAAGTAATCGCCGTTTCGCGTCAGCACGGGCTTAAACATCGGGTCCTGATCCATCAGCGCTTTCAGTTTGCGCGCAATGGCAATGGTGACGTTCTTCTCGTGCAGGCCATGCTGGCCCGATGCGCCGGGATCCTGACCACCGTGGCCGGCGTCAATCGCCACAATCACCGTGTCATTGCGTGAAACGGCGCCACCCGGACGTACCGTGGTGTTGCTGCTGGTGACGGTGGTCACCGGATTGGCATTAAAGGGATTCGCCGCACTCTCGCTCTGGCGAGCGGTGGTCACCGGTGCGGCAGCAGTGCTGCGTTTTGCCGGTTGCGTACCGCGAATGGTAAACACCACGCGATACTGATTGCCGTCACGTTGGGTGCTGGCACGCGTGTGTGCCGCCTGGGTCAGTTCGAACACCAAACGAATACTCTGTTTATCTTTCGGCTGGCTATTGCGAATGCGTTGTACGATGTTTTCGCCGCTAAAGTTCAGCGGCAAGCCCTTAATCGCGCCACTTTGCCTAATATCCAGCACCACACGATTGGGGTTATGCAGCGGGAAGAAACCATACACGGGTTGACCATTAAAACTCAGCGTGACGGTTGCCTGACTGTCGCCATTTTCGACTTTGATATCTGACAAGGTGGCAGATAACGCCGAAGCAGAAACGATACAGAGCGCAGCCAGCAGAATCCCTTTCATCCATGCGGTCATGCCGACTCCCTGCCTTGCTGGAACTGGGCCAGCAGCGTTTCACCCACTGCAGAAACCGCGCTGATCTCCGCTTCTCGCGCCGCGTCCACGTAGCGCAGCGTCAATGCCAGATCGGGCTCGGGTAATACGCCAGCGCCCTGCTGCGGCCATTCGACCAGGCACAATGCATCCCCGCTGAAGTAATCGCGGATACCCATAAACTCCAGCTCTTCAGGATCGGCCAGGCGATAAAGATCGAAGTGATACAGCGTGCGTGAGCCGAGTTCGTAGGGCTCCACCAGCGTATAGGTTGGGCTTTTGACATTACCCTGATGGCCAAGCGCCTGCAAAAAGCCGCGGCTAAACGTGGTTTTACCGGCGCCGAGATCGCCATAAAGATAGATCACCAACGCGCTGCTGCAAACGCGGGCAAGTTGCGCACCCAGATTTAGGGTTGCCGCCTCATCGGGCAAAGGGATAACACAGGTTTTCATGCTTTATTGTTGGATCATCTCTGGATTAACAAACTGCCACAGCAGTTCGAACAAATCAGTGGCTAACATGCCGCGCGTACCGCGCTGCCGGGCAACCGCATCTGCCGCTGCACCGTGTGCGACACAGCCCGCGCAGGCTGCCTCAAGTAAAGTCAGTTTCTGGCCCAGCATGGCCGCAATGATACCGCTCAGGACATCGCCCATGCCGCCGGATGCCATCCCCGCATTGCCTACATCCGCAATCGCGATGTCACCTGCCGCGCTGGCCACGATCGTGCCTGCGCCTTTCAGCACCACCACACCGCCATAGCGCTTAGCGAGCGTTTGCGCCGCCTGTAAGCGGTCGCGCTCGACCTCACTGGTCTTCACGCCTAACAGCCGTGCGGCCTCGCCAGGATGCGGAGTAATGATGCGATTCTGACGGTAATCCGGCTTGATTGCCAGCAGGTTAAGCGCATCAGCATCCCAAAGCATCGGCTTTTCACTGGCCGCGACTTTTTTCAGTGCCTTCTGAGCCCACTCACGTTGTCCCAGTCCGGGCCCGATAGCGATCACGTCTGCCCATTGCAGGGCCTGTTCCAGCGTTTCTTCACGTAGCACATCGACCATGAGCTCCGGCCGCGCGGTCAGAATCGGGCCGATATTATCTTCATGCGTGAGCACGCGCACAAGCCCAGCACCACTGCGCAGCGCCGCTTCCGCCGTCATTCGAATCGCCCCGGCGGTGCCAGTATCCCCTCCCACTACCACTAAACGTCCATGGTCACCTTTGTGCGAAGTGGCTTTTCGTGGTTTCAGCCAGTGCACCAGATCAGCCACATCGTAGCGTTGAATGGGATCCGTCTCGCCTGCAAGGAAGGTGTTCAGCCCTAGCGCATCACAATGTAATCGACCCACGTGATCGCGAGCTTTGCCGGTCAACAGCCCCGGTTTGAGCACAATCATGCTTAGAGTGTCATCCGCGTTGATGGCATTGCCCGGCGTGGTGCCGGTGGCAGCATCTAATCCCGACGGAATATCGATCGCGAATATCGGTGCGGCATGTGCATTGGCCCGCTCTATCAGTTCAGCGTAAGGCGCGGCTGGCGCACGATTGATGCCGGTGCCGAGCAATGCATCGATGATCACATCAATGTTTTGCGGCCATGACGCATCCGGGGCATGTATCACCCCGCCCGCCGCCAGCCAGGCTTCATGCGCCTGCTGCGCTTCTTCTGGCAAGGGTTTATTACCGCTGCACGCCAGCAATGTGACGTGCAATCCTGCCGCCTGTGCCAGTCGCGCCACCACATAGCCATCGCCCCCGTTATTACCCTGTCCGCACAGAATCAGCCAGTGCTGCGCCTGCGGCCACTGTGCCCGCACTCGCTCATAGCTCGCCTGCCCGGCGCGCAGCATTAATTCGTACAAGGTTAAACCCAGGCTATCCGCCGCATCGCGCTCCAGTTGCCCTATCGCCTGCGCAGGCCAGACAGAGTGTGGTAAACTGCGCGGGTTTGCTTCAATTGCCTGGTTTCTCATGTCATACCCTCTCGATCTTCAACAGCTTGCCCACCAGATTAAACAGTGGGGGCGCGAACTCGGCTTTCAGCAGGTTGGTATTTGCGATACCGATCTTAGCGCTGAAGAGCCCAAATTACAGGATTGGCTGGAGAAGCAGTATCACGGAGAGATGGACTGGATGGCGCGCCACGGCATGATGCGTGCGCGTCCGCATGAACTCCTGCCCGGCACACTGCGCGTGATCAGCGTGCGCATGAACTACCTTCCGGCCAAAGCGGCGTTTGCCAGCACCTTAAAAAATCCTCAGCTAGGCTATGTCAGCCGTTATGCGCTGGGCCGCGATTATCACAAAGTATTGCGCAATCGCCTGAAAAAGCTTGGAGAAATGATTCAGGCGCATTGTGGCGAACTCAATTTTCGCCCATTTGTCGATTCCGCCCCCATCCTTGAACGGCCGATTGCCGCCAAAGCAGGCCTGGGCTGGACCGGTAAACACTCGCTCATTCTCAATCGCGAAGCCGGTTCCTGGTTCTTTCTCGGCGAGTTGCTGATTGATTTGCCGTTGCCCGTCGATCAGCCTCAGGAAGAACAGTGCGGTCGCTGCGTCGCCTGCATCACTATTTGCCCGACTTCCGCCATCGTTGAGCCTTATGTGGTTGATGCGCGGCGCTGTATTTCCTATCTCACCATCGAACTCGAAGGCGCGATACCGGAAGAGTTCCGCCCGCTGATTGGTAACCGCATCTACGGATGTGACGATTGCCAGCTTATCTGTCCGTGGAATCGTTATGGTCAGTTGACCGATGAAGATGATTTCTCGCCGCGCGCGGTGCTGCACGCGCCGCCGTTGGTGGATCTCTTCAAGTGGGATGAAGCGAAATTCTTGCGAGTCACTGAAGGCTCTGCGATTCGCCGCATCGGCCACTTACGCTGGCTGAGGAATATCGCAGTGGCATTGGGCAATGCGCCCTGGGCAGAAGAAAATCTGGCGGCGTTGCAAATGCGTAGCGGTGAAAACGCCATGCTGGATGAGCATATTGACTGGGCCATCACGCAGCAATTACAGAGGCGTGCGGCGCAGAGCGTGGATGTTCAGCCCGCGAAGAAACAGCGCTTAGTGCGCGCCGTCGAGAAAGGCCTGGTCCGTGATGCGTGATTAACCAATCGCGCAGGATAAAATCCTTTTCCACATGCTGTGAATAAAATTATAAAGCCGAATAGTGACGAGGATCATTATATCGTCTACCAAGACCACTCACAGACTGAAATACCTTTAATTCATTAATAATCAATGAGTTAAGCGATTACTGTAAACATTTAAGTAGAATATTGCGCGCAGGGGCTTGTCCAGAGCTTGTGGATAACTCTGTTCAAAACAGTTTTGCAGATAGAGTAAAACGCCGTCGGTACGTTGCAGGCGCATTGTGGATAACCTGTAAGATAACTGCAACAGACTACAGGCATCGTTGGTGCTAATGCGGTACGTAAAATTTCCAGAAAGAAAACCAGGCCGCATAAGATCGATAAAGACTGCAGCAGTTTTAAGTCTGATTACGCCCGAGAGCAAATAACATTAGTGAATATGAAAATCTGGAGCGGGAAACGAGACTCGAACTCGCGACCCCGACCTTGGCAAGGTCGTGCTCTACCAACTGAGCTATTCCCGCAAAGAGGTTACTACTAACTAAAACAGATTTTGGAGCGGGAAACGAGACTCGAACTCGCGACCCCGACCTTGGCAAGGTCGTGCTCTACCAACTGAGCTATTCCCGCAAAGAGGTTACTGCTAACGAAGTTTGGAGCGGGAAACGAGACTCGAACTCGCGACCCCGACCTTGGCAAGGTCGTGCTCTACCAACTGAGCTATTCCCGCATAATCTTCGTCTTTCAATTTGCTGCCGCGTTAGCTTCCTTCACTCACACAGGTCACTTACTGACGTAAGCTCTCTGTGATTCGTTCAGTTGCTGCCTTGCCGCAAACCGAAATACTTGATTCTGGAACTTCGTGTTACTGCTGCGCACCGTAATAAATTCTTCACCGGTACGGGGTGCGCATTATACGAGAAATCCTTTCAGTCGCAAGAGTCTAAAAGCAAAATTTTGCGCTTTCAGTGCGTTTGCTGATTTAATCAGCAACCTGATGATTTCCTGCGCACCCTTAGGCGATTAAAGCTGCAAGAAGTGTTCGCGGTAGTAGGCCAACTCCGCAACGGACTCGCGGATATCATCCAGCGCCTGGTGGCTGCCCGCTTTTTTGAAGCCCGGCAGGATATCGGGTTTCCAGCGACGCGCCAGTTCTTTCAGCGTGCTGACATCCAGATAACGGTAGTGGAAGTAGGCTTCCAGCTCCGGCATGTATTTGAACAGGAAGCGACGATCCTGGCCAATGCTGTTGCCGCAAATCGGAGAAGTGTTAGCCGGAACCCACTGCTTGAGAAATTCGATGGTCGCCAGCTCTGCAGCACGGTCGTCGTATTGGCTGGCTTTCACACGTTCTACCAGGCCACTGTTGGTGTGCGTACGCACATTCCACTCATCCATCAATGCCAATTGCTCATCAGACTGATGCACCGCAAACACCGGGCCTTCTGCCAGGATATTCAGGTTGGCATCGGTGACGATCGTGGCGATCTCAATAATGCGATCCTGCTCCGGATCCAATCCGGTCATTTCCAGGTCGATCCAAATCAGATTATTTTCATTTCCAGCTGTCATGCGTTTCCCGCCTGTTGCCAAAGTCGTCATTACACTCGTTTCAGGTGTATCATAGACGTTTTGCCCAGCGGGGCGAAGCCTGGCGAAAGCCGTGAGAGGATGCGTGAGCAAAAATAAACTGTCGAAGGGTCAACAACGTCGCGTAAGCGCTAACCATCAGCGTCGTCTGCAGCAACGGAATGAAAAGCCGGAACCGGATGACAACCTGTTTGGAGAAGCGAGCGAAGGCGTGGTGATCAGCCGTTTCGGCATGCACGCAGATGTGGAAGACGGCGTAGGCGAAGTGCATCGCTGCAATATCCGTCGCACCATTCGCTCGCTGGTCACCGGCGACCGTGTGCTGTGGCGTGCGGCCATTGGCGGCGGTAAAGGCATCGTGGAAGCGGTTCATGAACGTAAAACGGTACTGACGCGTCCGGATTTCTATGATGGCGTCAAACCGATTGCAGCCAACATCGATCAGATCATCATTGTGTCGGCGATCCTGCCGGAGCTGTCGCTCAATATCATCGATCGTTATCTGGTGGCCAGTGAAACCCTGGGTGTTGAGCCGCTGCTGGTACTGAACAAAACCGATCTGCTCGACGCGGAAGCCCGCGCGTTTGTCGATGAGCAGATGGATATCTATCGTAAAATTGGCTATCGCGTGTTGATGGTCTCCAGCCGTGCCAAAGATGGCCTGGCGGAGCTGGAACAGGCCTTAACCGATCGCGTGAGCATTTTTGCCGGTCAATCCGGCGTGGGTAAATCCAGTTTGCTGAACAACCTGTTGGGACTGGAATTGGCGGGCGATGAGATTCTGACCAACGATGTGTCTGATAACTCCGGTCTGGGACAGCACACCACCACCGCTTCGCGCCTGTATCACTTCCCGCACGGCGGCGACGTGATCGATTCTCCAGGCGTACGTGAATTCGGTTTATGGCATCTGGAGCCGGAACAAATCACCCGTGGATTTGTCGAATTTCGTGAGTTTATCGGCGGTTGCCGTTTCCGCGACTGCAAGCATGATACCGATCCCGGCTGCGCCATTCGCGAAGCGGTAGAGGAAGGAACAATCAACATCTCGCGCTTCGATAACTACCACCGGATTCTGGAGAGTATGGCGCAGGTAAAAACGCGTAAAAACTTTTCCGCCAGCGAAGATTAACGGGTACAACGGCACATTCGCCAACTGACCGGGGCGCTGCTACAATCCGCCCCCTTTTGTGTAAACCAAGCGTAATTAAGCCAGGAGGCAACGGTGTTTGATCGTTTTAAACTCGGCCTGAATCATATTCTGCCTAAAAAAGGGCTGACCGAACTTGCCGGCTGGGGCGCCAGTCGTCGCGGTGGCTGGCTGACCAAAGCGGTCATCGACATGTTTGTCTGGTACTACAAAGTGGATATGGCCGAAGCCAGCAAACCCCATACTGGTAGCTATCGCACCTTCAATGACTTCTTCGTGCGTCCGCTAAAAGAGGGTGCGCGCCCGATTGATCCCGATGCGACCCTGCTGGCGCTGCCAGCTGATGGCGCGGTGAGCCAGTTAGGCCGCATTGAAGGCGATCAGATCTTCCAGGCGAAAGGCCATTACTATTCGTTGCAGGCCTTGCTGGCCGGTAACGACGATCTGGCAGAAAAGTTCGTCGATGGTGAGTTCATCACCACCTATCTCGCACCGCGCGATTATCACCGTGTGCACATGCCCTGTAACGGTATTCTGCGCGAAATGATTTATGTGCCGGGCGATCTTTACTCCGTCAACCCGCTGACAGCACGTAACATCCCGAATCTGTTTGCACGCAATGAGCGTGTGATCTGCGTCTTCGATACCGATCATGGCCCGATGGTGCAGATCCTGGTAGGGGCAACCATTGTCGGCAGCATCGAAACCGTGTGGGCGGGCACCATTACGCCACCTCGTGAAGGGGTGATTAAACGCTGGCGTTATCCTTCAGCGGATCATGACGGCGCCGTTGTGTTGTTGAAAGGTCAGGAAATGGGACGTTTCAAACTCGGTTCGACGGTGATTAACCTGTTCGCACCGGGCCGCGTCAAGCTGGCGGAAAGTCTCGAAGCCGAGAGCAAAACCCGCCTTGGCCAACCGCTGGCGATTGCCCTGCCGCAGCCCGGCGACAGCGCCCCGCTCGCTGAATAACCGGAACCTCTCCCGTGCGCGTTCTTCTCTCTCTACTGCTGAGCCTGGTGCTCAGCAGTTCTGTATTGGCAGCCACCGTTCCTCCTGCGAGTCAACTGAAGCAGGAATTGGATGCGGCCAAATCCGCCAAAGCCTCTCCCGCTCAAGCCGAGCAAGTTCAGGCGATTGAAGCGGCGATCAATTTCCTCTCTGAACGAGATGAATCGCTGGAGCGTGCCAAACAGTATCAGCAGGTGATTGATGATTTCCCACGGCTGGCACGTGAACTGCGTCAGCAGATTGCTACGCTGACCGACAGCAGTAAAACGGTGCGCACCAACATGAGCAGCGCCGAGCTGGATCAGGAAATCCTGCAAATCAGCAGCCAGCTGCTGGAAGAAGGCCGCCAGGCGCAGCAAGAGCAGGACCGCGCACGTGAAATCAGTGACTCACTGTCACAGTTACCGCAGCAGCAGACTGACGCACGCCGGGCGATGACCGAAAGCGATCGCCGCGCTCAGGGTTTCTCAGCGGCCGCCACGCCGCTGGCTCAGGCGCAGATTTATGCCCGCCTGGCCGAAAATGCTGCCAATAAAGCCCGTGTCGATGAGTTAGAACTGGCACAGCTCTCCGCCAATAATCGCCAGGAGCTGGCGCGTATGCGGGCGGAAGTGCATCAGCGTAAAGTGACGCAGCTGGATAACTATCTGCAATCGTTGCGCAATCAGCTGAATAATCAGCGTCAGCGAGAAGCGGAACTGGCGCTCGAACGCACTGAACAGCTGGCGGAAAACAGTGGCGATTTACCGGCTTCGATCAGCGATCAATTCCGTGTCAACCGTGAGCTATCAGCCGACCTGAATGCGCAAGCCCAACGTATGGATTTGGTCGCTTCGCAGCAACGTCTGGCCACCAACCAAACGCTACAGGTACGCCAGGCTCTCAGCACGCTGCGCGAACAATCACAATGGCTGGGCGCCTCGAATCTGCTGGGTGAAGCCTTGCGTGCGCAAGTCGCCCGATTGCCGGATATGCCGAAGTCGCAGCAGATAGACAGTGAGATGGGCCAACTGCGTGTGCAACGGCTGCATTATGAAGATTTGCTGGAGCGGCAAAAGGATCTGCGCAAAGAGAAGCAGGATGACGGCACGCCGTTCACCAGCGAGCAAACCCGTATTCTTGATGCCCAGTTGAAAACCCAGCGCGAGCTGCTCAATTCACTGATCTCCGGCTGCGATACACTGATTCTGGAAATCACCAAGCTGAAGGTGTCGAACACGCAGTTGCAGGACGCCCTGGGTGAAGTGAAGGAAGCCACCCACCGTTATTTGTTCTGGACGGCGGATGTCAGCGCCATCGACCTGAAGTATCCGATTGACGTGGCGCGTGACTTAACCCGCCTGCTGTCGCTGGATACCTTAGGGCAACTCGGTAAAGCGCTGGCGATGATGTTTACCAGCAAAGAAACCGTGATGCCAATCATCTGCGCAGTGCTGTTGGTGGGCTTCAGCATCAGCTCGCGCCGTCATTACAATGCCTTTATGGCGCGTTCCGCCAGCAAAGTGGGCAAAGTGACTCAGGACCGCTTTAGCCTGACGTTGCGCACTGTGTTCTGGTCGATTCTGGTCGCCGTGCCGCTGCCGGTATTGTGGGCCGCGCTGGGCTTTGGTTTGCAGCATGCCTGGCCTTATCCGTTTGCCGTTGCGATTGGAGATGGCATCACTGCCACGCTGCCGCTGCTGTGGGCCTTTATGATCAGTGCTGCTTTTGCGCGTCATGATGGGCTATTTGTGGTGCACTTCCGCTGGCCGCAGGCGCGAGTCGCGCGTGCTATGCGTTACTACTCGCTGACGGTTGGCCTGATTGTGCCGCTGATCATGCTGCTGATTGCCTTTGCCAATCTCGACGATCCACAGTTCTCCGGCACGCTCGGTCGCCTGTGCTTCATTTTGATTTGCGGTGCGTTAAGTATTGTCACCGTCAGCCTTAAACGTGCAGGCATTCCGCTGTATCTGGATAAAGAGGGCAACGGCGACAACTTCGTTAACCGTATTCTGTGGAACCTGATGATTGCCATCCCGCTGGTAGCGGCGTTGGCTTCCTGCATCGGCTATCTGGCGACCGCGCAGGCGCTGCTGGCGCGCCTGGAAACCTCGGTAGGCATTTGGTTCTTCCTGTTGGTTATTTACCACATTATCCGCCGCTGGATGCTGATCCAACGCCGTCGCATCGCCTTTGATCGCGCCCGCCAACGCCGTGCCGATATGCTGGCGAACCGCGCGCGCAGTGAAGAAGAGAAAGAGCAACAGGCTCCCGCCAACGCCGATACGATTGAGATCGATGAACCGAGCCTGGATCTGGATGAGATCAGTGCGCAGTCGTTGCGTCTGGTGCGCTCTATTCTCACGTTGATTGCGCTGGTATCGGTGATTGTACTGTGGTCAGAAATTCACTCGGCCTTTAGTTTCCTCGACAACATCCCACTGTGGGATGCCAGCACCACGGTGCAGGGCGTGGAGAGCGTGCAGCCGATTACGCTGGGCGCGGTGCTGATTGCCATCCTGGTGTTCATTATCACTACTCAGCTGGTGCGTAACATGCCTGCCCTGCTGGAACTGGCGTTGCTGCAACACATCAGCCTGTCACCTGGCACCGGTTATGCCATCACTACCCTGACCAAATACGTGCTGATGCTGATTGGCGGATTAGTCGGCTTCTCGATCATTGGCGTTGAGTGGGCAAAACTGCAGTGGCTGGTGGCGGCATTAGGTCTGGGGTTGGGCTTTGGTATGCAGGAGATCTTCGCCAACTTTATTTCTGGCCTGATTATCCTGTTCGAAAAGCCGATCCGTATTGGCGATACCGTCACCATTCGCGATTTGACCGGCAGCATTACCCGCATCAATACCCGCGCCACCACGATTACCGATTGGGACCGTAAAGAGATCATCGTGCCTAACAAGGCCTTTATCACTGAGCAGTTCGTTAACTGGTCGTTGTCGGATTCTGTCACGCGTGTGGTGCTGACCATCCCGGCTCCGGCACACGTCAACAGTGATGAAGTCACCAACATTCTCAAGCAGGCGGCCGAGCGCTGTACCTACGTGCTGGATATGCCCGCACCGGATGTGTTCCTGGTGGATTTACAGCAAGGCATTCAGCTGTTTGAATTGCGTGTGCACGCAGCTGAGATGGGCCACCGCATGCCGCTGCGTCATGAGTTGCATCAGTTGATTCTGCGCGGCTTTGAAGAGCACGGTATTGAGATGCCGTTCCCACCATTCCAGGTGCGTATGGAAACGCTGGGACGTAAAACACCGGCCAGCAATGGCTCACCGTCCAGCCAGACCTTTAAATCTGGCGGCTTATAAATGACAACGCCCGGCAATCACCGGGCGCTGTTTTTTCTGCTGAGCGTTACTTCACAAACTCTTCGCCCTGCGCGATATCTTTCTTCAGCGTATCCAGCATCCCGTTAAGCGCCTGCTGTTCAAACGCACTCAAAGAACCCAACGGGCGACGTTCCACGATACCGTTCTTGCCGATGAGCAGCGGCTGGGAGAAGAAGCGCGCATACTCACCGTCCCCTTCAACATAAGCACATTCGACCACGTTTGCTTCGCCCTGCAGCGCACGCACCAGTGAGAGACCAAAGCGCGCAGCAGCCTGCCCCATGGACAAGGTCGCCGATCCACCACCGGCTTTCGCTTCCACCACTTCGGTGCCCGCGTTCTGAATGCGTTTCGTCAGGTCAGCCACTTCCTGATCGCTGAAGTTGATGCCTTTAACCTGCGACAGCAGCGGCAGAATCGTCACGCCTGAGTGACCGCCCACCACCGGGACCTCGATCTCAGTTGGCTGCTTGCCTTTGAGCGCTGCGACAAAGGTATTGGCGCGGATAATGTCGAGGGTTGAGACACCAAACAGACGGTTCTTGTCATACACGCCGGCTTTCTTCAGCACTTCAGCCGCAATGGCCACCGTGGTGTTAACCGGATTAGTGATCACGCCAATCAGCGCTTTCGGCGCGGTGCTGGCAACCTGCTCGATCAGGTTACGTACAATGCCCGCGTTAACGTTAAACAGGTCGGCGCGATCCATGCCGGGTTTACGTGCCACACCCGCAGAAATCAGCACAATATCGGCTCCCTGCAGCGCAGGTGTCGCGTCTTCGCCACTAAACCCTTCCACCTTCACAGAGGTAGGAATATGGCTGAGATCAACCGCCACACCGGGCGTGACCGGGGCGATATCATAAAGTGAGAGAGCGGAACCTGCGGGTAATTGAGTTTTGAGCAGCAGTGCGAGCGCCTGGCCAATACCACCGGCTGCACCGAGAACGGCAACTTTCATCCTGAACTCCTTATGAAGGTGGGGCAGAGATATGCCGAAAATCCATCAGGTTACGAGTTTAATCAACTTCTCAGGCGATAGCGACAAACCTGTCGCGCAATAACATGACGCCGCAATCGGCTCCCGAGACATCTCCACTTCAGAAGTCGCCTGAATGATACAATCGCAGCCAGAAGACAATGGACGGCAATGATCATCGATATAGTTGTTACCACTTCAATACTATAACAACATTGCAACCTTCGCTTTGCGCGTCAGCCCGCGATTTTGGCGCAACACAAAACTCTGCTATGATGCCTGTCCGCAGTTGATTAGCGCGATTCTCTCACTACGCTTATTGCATAAAAATTCATCTAAATGCATAATAATTTATCTGCCGCTGGCCTGTTGCCTGCTGCACCCCTCTTTTATTGGTAGCTTATGCGAAACCCATCAAAACAAGACGACTTGATCAAAGCGTTCAAAGCGTTATTAAAAGAAGAAAAATTCAGCTCTCAGGGCGAAATCGTACAGGCGCTGCAGGAAGACGGCTTCGAGAACATCAACCAGTCAAAAGTTTCTCGTATGCTGACCAAGTTTGGTGCCGTGCGCACCCGCAATGCCAAAATGGAAATGGTTTATTGTTTGCCAGCCGAACTTGGCGTGCCGACCACCACCAGCCCATTGAAGAATCTGGTGTTGGATATCGATTACAACGATGCCTTAGTGGTGATTCACACCAGCCCGGGTGCTGCGCAGCTGATTGCACGCCTGCTGGATTCACTCGGTAAAGCGGAAGGCATTCTCGGTACTATCGCGGGGGATGACACCATCTTTATTACCCCTGCGCGTAGTTTCTCCGTAAAACAGCTGCACGATGCCGTGCTGGTTTTATTCGAACAGGAACTATAAAACCCTGGTCTTAACCGGCAGATCATCTGCCGGTAACATCCTTCCTGACGATCCGTTACCCGCCACGCTTGTTACAAAATCCTTTTTTAATAATAAGTTATCGATATAGCTGCCGGTTCTGCATCTGCCAAAATATTGGTACGACCTTTTCCCCTTCTTAACCATTCGCGCTATTTTACACTGCTTTACATATCGTGCTTAGAGGTTATGGCTTCCTAATACGTATCAGCCAGCGAGATCAACCATGATCTTTCGCACGAAAAGATAATTTGATGCAGATCATTGTTTTTACGAATAAATAACAGCCAATGGTTAAGAATCAACCGGTTTTAATAACTTCCAGTTCTAAAAAGGTGCCATAAGGATAAAGAATAACAACCAAACATTATTAGCCAGATATTAATTTCATGGGTGATTAGATCTATACTTGTTTTCGTGATGCAAATCACACGAAAGAAAAAGATAAAAACAGAAGACGAGGAAAAATACCATGAACGTTAAAACTACTATCGCAACCCTGAGTGTTCTATCTGCCCTGTCATTTGGTGCTTTTGCAGCAGATTCTATCAATGCCCAACAGGCAGCGAATCTGCAACCTGCCGGCACCATTAGTGTGAGCGGCGTGGGCGGTTCTCCGATGGATATCCATGAGCAGCTGAATGCCAAAGCCGATCAGGAAGGCGCTAAAGCCTACCGTGTGATCGAAGCGAATACCGGCGACAGCTATCACGCCACCGCTGAACTTTATAAATAAGTTTGCTGAACAAGACGCAGTGTGAACGGCGACCCGTTTGAGACGCATTTGCCTCTCAGGTTGCCATACCCCATTTCAGGAGAGTGAATCATGAAAACCAAATTAGCTATCGCCATCGTAGGTCTGGCTTCCGTATTGTCCTTCGGTGCCAGTGCCGCCAGCCTGGTTTCTAACGAACAAGCCGAGCAACTGCAACCGTTGAATCAAACCATCAGCGTGAGCGGTGTTGACGGTGACCAGACCAACGTCCGTCAGGAACTGTCGCAGAAAGCCGATGCTCAGGGTGCCAGCCATTACCGCATCATTGAGAATAATCGTGGCGACACCTTCCACGTGACTGCAGAACTGTACAAATAAGACTACATCGAACGTCGGGCGCCTGAACGGCGCCAGACAATTTATCGACGACCCGCCTCACCCACCCTTGCCGCAGGTTGTTGATTACAACGAGGAGAAAAAATCATGAAAATCAAAGCAACCATCGCAGCCGCCAGCCTTCTTTCCCTGTTTGCCTTCGGTGCATCAGCCGCCCAACTGGTAACGGATGAGCAGGCGCAAAATCTGCAACCTACCGGCAGCACTATCACCATCAGCGGTACCGGCGGTTCGCCAATGGATTACCGTGCTGAGCTTTCTCAGAAAGCCGATGCACAAGGTGCCAGTGCTTATAAAGTGATTGAAGCGAAAACCGGCGACAGCTATCACGTGACCGCCGAGCTGTATAAATAATTCCTCGTCAATTCTGACGAACCCTTTGGCCCCGCTCGCCGGGGCCCTTTTTCGGCTTGTCACTTCACATTAAAGCGGAGCTGGCCTTCCAGCTCCTCTTCTGCTTCATCAAACAGCAGGATTAATGCGCCATACCGGCGTTTCTGCCCTGTCCCCAGATTCACAAACTCAATTTCCAGCGGCAATGGCAACTGCTCCCCAAGTATCGCATCCCAGAGATCGTCAAGATCGCTGATGGCCAGATCCGCCAGCGCAAAACGATCGCTGAACTGGCGATAGAAATGGGCTTGATCGACGATTTCGTCGAAATCAAAACGCTCGGTTCTCATCGTGATTCCCTCTTGCAGGCAGGGCCGCCCGTCAGGCAAGCCCACCAATGTGCAGCGCTTTCACTTCCAGGTACTCTTCCATCCCCAGCACCGAACCTTCGCGCCCCAAACCGGACTCTTTTACACCGCCAAACGGTGCCAGTTCAGTGGATACGGCACACTCATTAATGCCAATCATCCCGGCCTCCAGCGCCGCCGAGACCCGGAACACCCGTTGCAGATTTTGCGTGTAGAAATAGGCGGCTAATCCGTATTCCGTGTTATTGGCGCGCTGAATGACATCGGCTTCATCATCAAAGCGGAAGCAGGCGGCGACCGGACCAAAGGTCTCTTCCTGGGCCAGCTTCATCCCCTCATGCGCCTCGGCAATCACCGTCGGCTGCCAGAAGTTGCCTCCCAGCGGATGACGTTCGCCGCCAATCAGCAACTTACCGCCTTTGCTCAGCGCATCCTTAACGTGCTCCTCTACTTTTTCCAGCGCCGACTGCTCGATCAGCGGGCCGACTATCACGCCTTCCTCTACGCCATTACCCACTTTCAGCTTGCCCACGGCATCGGCCAGTTGATTGACGAAACGATCGTAGACCGCGTTGTGTACATAAAAGCGGTTAACGCTGACACAGACCTGGCCCGCATTGCGGAATTTGTTAGCAATTGCGCCCTGTACCGCCGCATCAATATCCGCATCCTCAAACACGATATAAGGCGCATTGCCACCCAGCTCCATCGAGACTTTCTTCATGGTGTCCGAGGCGTTGCGCATCAGCGTTTTGCCCACGGCGGTTGAACCGGTGAACGAGATTTTACGCACCGCGGGACTCGACATAATGGCGTCGCTAATGGCATGGGTATCGCCCGCCACCGCATTCAATACGCCGTCGGGTACGCCCGCTTCCTGCGCCAGCGCGACTAACGCAAACGCACACAGCGGCGTATTGTTCGCCGGTTTGATGATGCCGGTGCAGCCTGCTGCCAGCGCCGGGCCCAGCTTGCGTGTCAGCATCGCCATCGGGAAATTCCACGGCGTGATAGCCGCCACCACACCAATCGGTTCACGTGTTGCCAGAATGCGCGAACCCGGTTTCGCCGGCGGGATGATTTCGCCGTTGGCACGTTTAGCTTGCTCGGCAAACCATTGAATAAAGTTGGCGGCGTACTCGACTTCGCCTTCGGCTTCTTTCAGGGGTTTGCCCTGCTCGGCCGTCATCAGTTGCCCGAGCCAGCTTTTGTTCTCAATGATCAGTTGATACCAGCGATTAAGAATCTCCGCGCGCTGTTTCGCGGTTTTATCACGCCATGCCGGAAAAGCCTGCTGAGCGGCAGCGATGGCCCGCTCGGTTTCCGCCTTACCCGCGCGTGCGACTTTTGCCAGCACTTCGCCGGTTGCCGGATTAGTGACGTCAAAGGTGGCACTGGCGTTGTGCCACTGGCCCGCAGCGAAATAGCCGGTTTTGAACAGCGAGTGTTGCTGTAGAGAGGTGGACATTATTCTTCTCCTGCTAGTTTGCATCCTGTCAGGAAAGTATAGATGCCAATATCATCGGGTTTTGTGTCAGCGTGGGATCAAAAAGGCCGCTGCAACGTGCAGCGGCCGATTTCAGATTTGGATGAGGGTGTTTTGGTATTTATCCAGCATCAACGACAGCCGTTTCACCGGTTCGGTAACGCTCTCCGGTGCCGAATAGTGATGGAGCTTTTCCTGATAAATCTCCAGTTCCTTCAACAAACGCTCAAAGTAGTAGCGCCGCTTGTCATCGCTGGTGGCTGAAATCACGCGATCGGCGGTGTATCGCAACTGACGGTGATAAGCCGAAAGCTCCGCGTTAACCGGGACTTCAGCATTACGCAGTCGCTGATGACCGATAATCAGCGTCAGCGCGATGCGGTATTTGTCGATATCGCCGGGGAACAGATTGAGCAGCAGGAACAGCTGCTGATAGAGCGCGGGCAGATGATTCTCGCGACGGCGCGCCTGATTAGTGGTCAAGGCCGCCACAGCCGCATACATAAAGCGATTCAACAATTTACGGCCGGTACGTGCTTTGGATTTATCGCGAATCAGCAGAATCACCATCATCGCCACAAAGCTGCCGATCCACTGGCCCAACGCATTATCGAGGAAGACGTTGAACTCGAACTTCATCGGATTATCCAGCACCAGCACATTGATGGTGCCAATCAACGCACCTAACGTACCAATCTGGCGTCGTTGCACGAAGATACCGCCGATAAACCCGAGTGCGCCAATCGCGATACACAACAACAACGCGCTTTGCTGGGTAGCTGGCAGGATATAGATGAAGTAGAGCATGCCGAGTGGTACGGCGAAGGCCATACCGTAGAAGAAGTCTTTCGCCATCATCAACGGATTCGGCATACGCATCGCCAGCGCGGTGATGACGGCCAGCATCACCATACAGCCACTACCCGAAGTCCAGCCGGTATAGAGCCAAAACAGAGAGCCGAGCGCGGTCGCCACAAAAGTACGCACGCCGTTGATCATCGCATGATGGGTTTCCGCCGAACGTGCCTGAATCACCACTTCGCGCTGCAGGATACTCTCTTCCAGCGTGGTAATGCGGCTGTTACTGCGTACACCATTAATCAGCAGCAGATACTCTGTTGCTGCGCCGACCCAACTTGCCACCGTCATCGGCACATTTTTGTTGCTGACGCTGATCAAACGACGCATCACCTTCATACGCTTATGCACGTCATCGACGTTATGGACGTCTTTCTCAATCAGCAGGCGATACTGCGTCGGAATATAATCCGGACGAGCGTTTTGAATCAGGAAGGTTTCAGCGGCTTGCGTAATTAACGTCAGCGACAGCGTATTCAGCATCTGTAACCGGCGGCTGGTATTTTTCCAGCGCGAAGATTCCATCAGCAATTGGCTGCGCATGCCGTTGAGTGCCGTGGTGCGACGTACCAGCGCGCTCCAGGTACGATCCACCTCGTCTTTATCCGCGTGGGCGACACACAGTTGCAGCAGTTTGTAATGCGCCACCAGCAGCGAATCGACTTCAGCATCAATCACTTTTTTGATCGAGCGCGGCGAAAACAACATATCCGCAAGAATCGCACACAGAATCCCAATGACGATTTCACTGCAACGTTCAACGGCAAACTGGGGTGCCAGCGTTAAACCGCCACTGGCATCGGCAGTAATCACGATAATCAGTGCAGTGTAACCCGCCAGTCCCAATGCGTAAGAGTTCTCGACCTTAATCAGCGAAGAGAGCCAGACGCACATCCCCGCCCATAAACAGCACAGCAGCAGCATCACCACCGGTGCACGCACCGTAGCGATCATGATAGTGAGGGCGGCAATACAGCCAATAAATGTACCAATGATGCGCAGAATGCCGCGATAGCGCAGTGCGCCAGAATAGGGATCGCCCCCCGCAGCAAAGGCGGTACCACCGGCAACAATGCCGGCGGTCATCACCGCCCAACGCGGCGTTTCCAGATTAAAGTGAAAGCCAATCATCAGCGCCGCAACCAGCGCAAATGTCAGCTTCACCGGGAAACGCAAAAACTCAATCATAACGCCCTCGCTTAACCAAACTCGCGCAGGCGGTTAAAGAACTGCGTCAACGGCGAGACTTTGGTCTGGCGATCTTTATCACCGGTGATCACCACCGTGGCGGTAGTGCCCGCCGGGAAGCGGTTGCCCGGTTGATCGTCAAGACGAATACGCACCGGTACGCGCTGTGCCAGTCGTACCCATTCGAGGTTGGAATCGATGGTCGCCATACCTTTGCTGTCCACGCTGCTGCTGCTGTTGGTCACACCCGCCGCGATGCTGTCCACCGTGCCGCGCAATACGGTATTACTGCCCAGCGGGGTGATTTCAGCGCGGAAGCCCGGACGCACGCCATCCAGCTTGGTCTCTTCCATATAAGCCAGCACATAGAATGAGTGCTGCTGTACCAATGCCACGGCAACGGAACCACGGGTGATGAACTCGCCCTGATAAACGTTCAGGTTAGTGACCCAGCCATCTGAAGGCGCTTTGATGGTGGTGCGATCCAGGTCGATCACCGCCAGATCGCGCGTTGCCACCGATTTTGCCAGCTGATGTTCGCTGGTTTGCAGATCGTTATTAGCCTGGTCGATGGCTTCACGCGACATGGCACTGGTGCCGAGTTGATTACGGCGCGCCGCTTCACGACGCTTTTCATTGACTAATGCCTGGTAATATTCGACATCCGCCTGGGCTTCATCCAGCGCTTTCTGGTAGCGCGGGCGATCCACGACAAACAGCGTATCCCCCTGTTTCACCAGCTGGTTGTCGTGCACCGGCACGTCAGTGATAAGGCCGGTCACGTCCGGCGAGATCGCCACCACATCAGCGGAGAATTTGGCGTCACGCGTCCAGGGCGATTCGGTGTAGAACACCCAGGCGCGGAAGATGATCACGATTGCGATGATAACCAGCAGGATAGTAATCGCGTAACGCGCGATTTTTCTTATGAGCGCTTTCACTTAAAAACCTCAGACGAATAGACGGGATACAAGGTAAAACACGCAGCAATACAACGCTGTGTTAAAAAGTGCCGGATGCCACACCAGGTCATAAATTCCGCTGGGCGTCAGCACGCGTTTCACCAGCCAGAACAGCGCCAGAGAAACCAGTAGTTCAATGAAGATGGGCGGAAAACTCAGCCCGAATACGACAAATACCGGAAGCACACTCATTACGGTTCCTTAGTTCGACCTTGCCGGATTGCACCGATACCTGCCCTCATGCCGCATGGCACGTCGGGTTGAGAATCAGGGGATGATTGGGAGACTGATGGCAACATTCAGGCCGCGTTGAGCTAATGATAGCGTATCATCGTGTAAATACAGCCGTGTTAAGGTGCGGTGAACAGACCCAGCGTGCGTATAGTAACGCGCATGACTATACGTTTTCTACATATTGTGAGCTAAATCACTTTTTAGCCAGAGTAAACAATGGAACGACTTAAAGGCATGTCCATTTTCGCCAAAGTGGTTGAATTAGGTTCTTTTACCGCCGCGGCACGTCAGCTTCATCTTAGCGTTTCGTCAATCAGCCAAATTGTCGCCAAACTGGAAGATGAGTTGCAGGTCAAATTGTTAAATCGCAGTACGCGCAGTATTGGTCTGACCGAAGCAGGTAAGATCTACTATCAGGGCTGCCGCCGCATGCTGGCTGAAGCGTCTCAGGTGCACGAACAGCTTTATGCCTTTAATAATACGCCGATCGGTATTCTGCGTATCGGCTGCTCCTCCACCATGGCGCAAAACGTGTTGTCTGCAATGACCAGCGATATGCTACGTGAATATCCTGGTCTGAGCGTCAATCTGGTTACCGGCATTCCCGCGCCAGATTTGATCGCTAACGGCCTGGATCTCGTGGTCCGCGTAGGCGCGTTGCAAGATTCAAATCTGTTCTCACGCCGACTGGGCGCGATGCCGATGGTGGTCTGTGCCGCAAAAAGTTATCTGGCACAGCATGGTACGCCAGACAAACCGGGTGAAATCGATAATTTTTCATGGCTGGAGTACAGCGTACGCCCGGATAACACCTTTGAACTGGTCGCGCCGGAAGGGTTGGTGACGCGGCTGACGCCACAAGGGCGCTTCGTGACTAATGATTCACAGACGCTGATTCGCTGGCTGAAAGCCGGTTGCGGCATCGCCTACGTCCCCCTGATGTGGGTGATTGATGAGATTAACGCCGGGGAGATCGATATTCTGTTCCCGCAATATCACTCAGAACCGCGTCCGGTGTATGCGCTCTATACCGAGAAAGACAAGATGCCGTTGAAGGTGCAGGTATGTATCGATTATCTGACCGAGTACTTTAAGCAGGTGGCGCAACAGTATCAGCAGCATCGTAAGAGTTAACGGTCTGGGCGCCATACAGGGTGTCCCTACGATGCGCGAAACGACTATTTGTAAGGTGCGCCATAGGGAAACTCAGACTGTTCGATAATCTGTAGAGTCCGCCATGCGAACATCAACTTACGGTCATTCGTAGAGGCCGCCGTGGAATCATCAGACTCCACGGCCATTCGAAATGGTGCGTCATGGGGACATCAGACTTTACTGTCATTCGGAAGGTGCGCATTGATGCGCACCAGGAATGATTATGCAGTTCCGCCGACGGTGATTTTATCCAGCTTCAGGGTTGGCTGGCCGACGCCGACCGGCACACTCTGCCCCTCTTTACCGCACACGCCAACGCCTTTATCCAGCGCCAGATCGTTACCGACCATTGAGATCTGCTGCATCGCTTCAATACCGGAACCAATCAGCGTAGCGCCTTTCACCGGCGTAGTGACTTTGCCGTTTTCAATCAGATAGGCTTCTGAGGTTGAGAACACAAACTTGCCCGAGGTGATATCTACCTGACCGCCACCAAAGTTCGGTGCATAAATCCCGTACTCAACGCTGGAAATGATGTCCTGCGGCGTGGATTTACCCGCCAGCATATAGGTGTTGGTCATACGTGGCATCGGCAGATGCGCATAGGATTCACGACGCCCGTTACCGGTTGGCGGTACGCCCATCAGACGCGCATTGAGCTTGTCCTGCATGTAGCCTTTGAGCACACCGTTTTCGATCAGGACGTTATACTGGCCTGGCACGCCTTCGTCATCCACTGCCAGTGAGCCGCGCAGCCCTTCGATGGTGCCATCGTCAACCACGGTGCAGAGTTCAGAGGCCACCAGTTGCCCCATTTTTCCGCTGAAGACCGAAGTTTCACGACGATTGAAATCGCCTTCCAGACCATGACCGACTGCTTCATGCAGCAGCACGCCCGGCCAGCCAGCGCCCAATACCACCGGCAAGGTGCCCGCAGGCGCGGCCACGGCAGAGAGGTTCACCAGCGCCAGACGCACCGCTTCACGCGCCCATGCATCGGCACGGACATCACCGTTTTCATCGGCATAGAAGAACTCATAACCGGTACGCGCGCCGCCGCCGCTGGAGCCGCGTTCACGTTTACCCTGATCTTCCACCTGCACGCTGATCGACAGACGCACCAGTGGTCGGATATCCGCAGCCAGCGTACCATCGGTGGCCGCCACCAGCACCTGCTCGTACACGCCAGTCAGGCTGGCATTGACTTCCTGCACGCGCGGATCGGCCGCACGTGCCACGGTATCAACACGATGCAGCAGTGCAATTTTGTCTTCGCGCGTCAGGCTGTCCAGCGGATTCACCGGCGCATATAGCGAACGGTTGATCACAGCTGAAAGTGTATGCGCTTTGCCATTGCCCTGCTCACGAACAATACTGCGCGCGGCTTCAGAAGACTGGCGGAGGGCGTTCAGGGTGATTTGGTCTGCGTAAGCGAAACCGGTTTTCTCACCACTGATAGCTCGCACACCGACACCCTGGTCGATGTGGTAAGAACCATCTTTAATGATTTTGTCTTCCAGCACCCAGGATTCATGGAAACTGGACTGGAAGTAGAGGTCGGCATAATCCAGACGACGTTCTGAAAGCTGCCCTAACAGGGAAAAAAGGTCCTGCTGATTAATGCTGTTCGCAGCTAGTAACTGCTCACTTACCAGATTCAGAGTCATCGTTTCTCACTCATTATGTGCTCGGATAGTCATAGCCTGCGGCAATTCCCCGACGGCGTCAAATTCACTTCTTGTCGTCTTCGCGCGGTTTGCGCAGCACTTCATTGATTTCCGGTTTATCCAACGGTCCGCTAATGTGATAACGCAGTAGCGAGATCTTATTCCACAGCGGGCCCAATACTTTACTGGCGGCAAATACGGCGGCCCCGATCACCGGGTTGACCACAAAGGCCGTCGCCACCCCCACCGAAGCGGAGATCTCAGGGGCAACGACCGCTTCCATATCTATCTGGCGCTTCGCCAAATCAATTTTTCCCTGCATGGCGATATCCGCTTCAAGGCCATCGACCAGCAGGTTATCCGTGTGCATCACACCGTTCTCGATCCACGCCGTGCCGTTAATTGAATCGAAATAGAAGCCTTCACTGAAGGTGTCACTGAAATCGAAGCGCAGCTTGCGCAGCAAGGCGTCAAAACTCATCAGGCGTAACAACTGCCCCGCACGCCCGGTGTTCACATCCGCAATCTGGCCTTTGCCAAAATGGGTTTTCAGCGTACCGCTCAACGTTTCCGCTGAAGGCTGCCACGGGGCGGAACGCCAGTGCAGGTCATAATCCACGTTAAACGGCGCGTCACGAAGTGGGGTATTCATCCCAAACCAGTTAACGGCATCATTAATGTTTTTACCGCTCAGACTGCCTTTTAATGAGGTACGCTGATTGCCCGGCTTATTGACCCATTCTCCGTTGATCTTCAGCTTCGCACTGCCGGAATCCACGCTACCGTTAGTAAGTGCTAACGTATCTCCCTGCGGCTGTAATCTGGCCTGCATATGTCCAAACTTCTGCCCGCGCAGCCAGCACTCATCACAGTTTAGCTGCATCGCTGGCCAGTTACTGAAGTCTACTGTGCTGCTGTTGTCACCCAACGGCGAGGCGTTGTTGTCGCTGCTGTTCGCCCATTCTGGATTGTAGTAAAGATAGCTAAGGTCGATTTGCCATGGCGCATGCTGTGCGGTTTGCAAACTGCCACGCGCTTCGCGGCTTTCCAGCTGAAGTTGAGTGTTACCGGTCGGCCCTTGCGTGACGGTGGCATTAACGTCATGCCACTGCTGGCCACCGAGCATAAGTGCCGGTGTCCGCAGAGTCACATCGCCTGGTAACAGCGCGCCGCCGACTTCCGTTTCGCCCTGAGCATTACGCGAACCACTGCTTCCCGCCAATAGCCCCATCCAGGCTTCACCATCCAGCGGCGGTAAATTGAGTTCCATCCCGCGTTTTTCGGGCAGCTTCGGTGTGCTCTTCGCATCGTTGAGCCAGATGCCACGATCCACACGCAGCTGAGGTTCGAGAATCCAGCGGCTGTTAAAACGGTTATGCTCGCGCACGCTGCCGCTTAGCGTGAATCCTTTCAGATCACCGGTGGCGTTAATGGCGATGGGCATCGCTTCACCCGCCTGCTTATCCAGTGGCGAAGGTAAGTGACTACTTACTGTTTTTGCATCGCCCTGCAAATCGACTTTATAGGTCGCGCCCCCTTTGTGTGGCAGCGTGATGTCGACATTGCCCTGCCACGGCAGACTGCCGCTCAATTGACTGCTAACGCTGGTCGGCAACACTTTCAGTTTCGACGGTTGCCAGTCGCCCAGCAGCTTCACATTGACACCGAAGTTGTCAGGGTTTTCGGTAGTGGTAAAACTGACGCCAGTGGGCTGACCAAACCAGTTGGCCTGCATCTCTTCACTTTCGAGATTGCCGTTGTTGTAACGGAAACGTCCAGTGAGGTTTTCCAGCGTGGTGTTTAACGGCTTAATGTGCAGGCTGTTATTGTTAATCACCACATTACCGCTGGCATGAACCAATTCACCATCCAGCGGAATATTGAGATTCAATGAACCGCGCACATTGCCACCGATTTGCAACTGCTGCAGTGCCGCGCCCAACGTCGATTTCAGAGGCGTCTGTTCGAAGTAATCGGCAATCTGCTTGCCCTGACCGCTAAGATCGCCATTAATAATCAACTTCTCTTTGAGATAGTCGGGGATCACCGCGCTGACGTTACGCGCATCCACTTCCCCCAATTTGGTTTTCTCGGCTTTCATCCACAGGCCGTCGTTAACAAAATCGAGGTCGATATCGAGGTTTTCCAGCGCGGGCCAACCGGGCTGGAACAGGAAGGTGGATTGACGCAGCGGCACCCATACTTCAAACATGCCGTCATTGTGCTTAAACGGGAACAGGCTGGGATTACCGGCGAACAACAGCGTGGCATTGTCCACCTTCCCGCCTTTGATCGACTCGCTGAGGAAATGGGTCAGATCATGGCCCATTAGCGGTTCCGGGAAGTAGCGCCAGGCATCACCCGCATCGGTGACGCGAATGCCCGCCAGAATATTCAGCTGTGGCGCTTTGCCGATATTTTGCTGATAGCGGAAATCACCGCGCGCCCACAGGGAACGTGCCTGAACATCAAGATTCTGACCGTCCAGCGTCAGGCCGCTGGCATCGCGCTGCCAGTTCAGTTTGCCAGTGATCTGTTGAATTTGCAGTGGCGCCTGGAACATGTCGCCATAAGGCACTTCCGCTTGTCCCATCGCCACATCCAACCGACCGTTACTCACGCTGCCGCTGGCGGTACCGTTTAGATTGCTGATCCCTGGCAACAGCTCCCAATGCTGCCACGCCAGGTTGCGCCATTTGGCTTGCAGGCGGGTTTGTTCGGGCTGATTGAGCGGAATATCCAGCGCCAGCGCATCGATGTTGCCGCGCGGCTGCAATGCACGCCAGTTATCCAGTAACGCAGGGGATAAGGGTTTGAACAGCGGTACCAACGGTGCCAGACGCTCCAGATCCAGTTGCGTGGCACGCACACGCACCTCCGCACCACTGTTGGCGCCCAGCATCTGCTGGTCTTCCGGCTTCCACAGCAATGAGAAGTGTCCCGGTGCCCAGGCTATGCCATCGGTGCTGAGTCGGGTTTGCGGGACGGACAAACTCCAGCCATTTTGGAAACGCGCCAGATGCGCGGTTAAGCCATCAACCTGCAGTTGGTGATCGCCCTGTTCGCCGCGCCAGCGTGCACCGCCTTTACTGAGCAACAGGTCACCGGCGTAGACATCGCCATCACGCAGATTCACCCATGCCGCCAGGCTGAAACGGGCACTTTCGAGGCTGGTGTTGTCGCGCAGCCACGGACCGATCCACGGACGCACATCGACGTCATCCGCTTGCATCCAGATGCGGCCATCGTTGAGTAATCCGTTGGTATCGTTGAGATCGAGTCGCACCTGCACTACACCATGCTGACCGGTAAAGCTGGAGAGATTGACTTCCCCTTCCGCACGGTGACGCGTGCTTTCGTTGAGCCAGGTCAGGCGCGGAATCGCCAGCTCAGCGTGCTGGCCAGAGGGCGTGAGAAAACGGATGCTGCTATCACGCAGATCAAAGTGGTCAAACTGGCGCAGAAACAGATCGTTGATTTGCGCCGGCTTAAAGCTATTTTTTTGTTGATCGCTGGTGAGCAGCGGATGATTGGTTTCGAGACGCAGTTGCCAGAAGGTAAGATCACGGAACTGCCAGCGCCAGTGCAGCAGCGATTGCCAGACGTTAAGCGCCAGATTTACGCGGCCAATGGTGAGTTTGCCATCTTCCGGCATCACAACGTTGAGATTACGCACCTGCAGGGTTGGGCCGAAGTTCTCCCATTTACCCTGCAGCTCGCTGGCATCCACCGTCACTCCGCTGACGCGTGAAATCGTCTGCAGTATGTCGCTGCGATAGCTGTTGAGATGCGGCATAACGAGGCGCAACCCGCTGACCAGCAGCGCCACAATAACGATGATTGCGGCGAGCAGCAGTAACAAAATCCTCGGCAACCGCCTCACACACCTCTCCTTGCTTCCCGTTGAATAACGGCGTTCAGCCTCACGACTTACATCATGACGACGTCAAACTGCTCCTGAGTATAGAGCGGCTCAACATGGACTTTAACCTGCTTACCGACAAAGATTTCCACTTCAGCCAGCGCATGTGACTCTTCGCTTTTTAACGCCTCGCCCACTGCCGGGGAAACATAAACGAGGAAACGATCGGAATCATAAGCATGATGCACACGCACGATTTCGCGCATGATTTCGTAGCAGACCGTTTCCACCGTTTTCAGCGTGCCGCGCCCTTTGCACACCGGGCAATCGGCACAGAGCACATGTTCAATACTTTCCCGCGTGCGTTTGCGCGTCATTTCCACCAGACCGAGCGCCGAGAAGCCGTTGATACCGGTTTTCACCCGATCTTTGCTCAGCGCACTTTCCAGCGAATGCAGTACGCGGCGACGATGGTCGTCATTACTCATGTCGATAAAATCGATGATGATAATGCCGCCCAAATTGCGCAGACGCAGCTGGCGAGCAATCGCCTGTGTGGCTTCAATGTTGGTATTGAAGATGGTTTCGTCGAGATTACGATGCCCAACAAATGCACCGGTATTGATATCGACGGTGGTCATGGCTTCGGTTTGATCGATGATCAGATAGCCGCCCGACTTGAGTTCAACCTTGCGCTCCAGAGAGCGCTGGATTTCATTCTCAACATCAAACAGATCGAAGATTGGCTGTTTGCCGCTGTACAGCTCCAGCTTGCTGGCCATTTCCGGGATATATTCGCCGGTAAATTCCACCAGCAGATCGCAGGTCAGACGTGAATCAACGCGAATACGATCCAGCGCTGCGCCGGCAAAGTCGCGCAACACGCGCTGTGCTAACGCTAACTCGCCGTACAGCAGACAGCGCGTCTGGTTACGTTTCTTACGCTCGCTGACTTTGGTCCAGAGACGCTTGAGAAACGCGGCATCCTGCGCCAGGTCTTCCTCGCAGATGCCTTCGGCGGCAGTACGAATAATGAAGCCGCCGAGGTCGTCGCAGTAGGCGGAAACGACCGCTTTCAAGCGATCACGCTCCGCTTCGCTTTCAATGCGTTGTGATACTCCAACGTGTGATGCACCTGGCATAAACACCAGATAACGAGAAGGCAACGTAATATCAGTGGTGAGTCGTGCACCTTTGGTGCCGAGTGGATCTTTCACCACCTGTACCACCAGATCCTGGCCGGGACGCACCAGCTCGCTGATATCGCGTACGACAAAGTTTTTCTTCTCATCACCCGCCACGCATTCGGTGTGCGGCATGATGTCAGAAGCGTGCAGGAAGGCGGCTTTATCCATGCCGATATCGACAAACGCAGCCTGCATACCGGGCAACACGCGGCTAATGCGACCTTTATAGATATTCCCTACGATACCGCGCCGTGCTTCGCGCTCAATGTGAATTTCCTGCAGAATGCCGCCATCAATATAGGCAACACGGGTTTCAGAAGGTGTAACGTTAACCAGCAGCTCAGCCGTCATCTTGTCCCCTTAACGCACGCAGTGACTGAAAGTGGCTCAGCAACTCATTGGTTTCAACCAGCGGTAATCCCACTACGGCGTGATAGCTTCCATTAATCTTGCGGACAAAATTGCCGCCCAGACCCTGTATTCCGTACGCGCCGGCTTTGTCCATCGGCTCGCCGCTGGCAATATAGTGCGAGATTTCTTCTGCCGTGATATTGCGGAATGTCACGTCAGTGGTGACAAGGCAATCCAGCTCGCGTGCACTGTCAGCCAGCGCGACGGCGGTCATCACCTGATGCGTTTGCCCGGAGAGTTGACTCAACATCTGCGCTGCGTGTGCAGCATCGCGCGGCTTTTCCAGCACGTCATTGTTGAGTACCACGATGGTATCTGCACCCAGCACCGGTAAATCCTGCGGTGCGACCGCCACACCTGCGCGCGCTTTGTCCAAAGCCAGACGGCGCACATAAACTTCCGCCGCTTCCTCTGGCTGGCGCTGCTCTTCAACGTCGGTAATCAGGCGCTCAAACTGCAGACCCAATTGCGTGAGCAGTTCACGTCGACGCGGTGAACCGGATGCGAGATACAGGCTTATCATAGTCTTCCTTACTGAACAGCGAACTGACGGCGAATCTTTCTCATTAATAAGAATAGCCAGGGCCATAGAATGCCGTCGACCACACTGCTCCAGAAGATTTCCGGGCGGAATGAGACGTTGATGACCAGGAATTCAGCCCAGAAAACAATGACATCCACCGCGAGCGACAGCACCATAACCATTAATGCCTGCTGCCACAACGCCAGATTTCGGAATAGCTGAAATTTGAAGGCCACCAGATACGCGATGATGCTGAACGCCAGCGCGCGCACCCCCAGCGTCGAACCGGCCACCAGGTCCATCACGGCCCCTAAAAAGAAGCCTGTACCAACATTAACCCGGTGCGGTAATGCCAGAACCCAATAAACCAGGATCAACAAAAGCCATGAAGGCCGGAACATGTAGATTTGTTCCGGCCAGGGCATGATTTGCAGAATGAGGGCAATCAGAAAGGACAGCCAGATAACCCATCGGCCCTGGCTGCGATATCGACTCAAGGCTGGCCTCCGCGTGTGTTCGCTGGGATCCCTTGCGAACGACTGCTGTTAGCGGGTGCCGGCGGCCCCATTTGCTGCGTAGGCTGCATCATATCCGGTG
Organism: Pantoea sp. Taur; assembly: GCF_009830025.1. Lineage (NCBI taxonomy): Bacteria > Pseudomonadati > Pseudomonadota > Gammaproteobacteria > Enterobacterales > Erwiniaceae > Pantoea > Pantoea sp. Taur. Next base: position 7,379 of record NZ_SZZZ01000010.1, on the reverse strand, counting down.
CCGGTGGGCCCATTTCGCCTGCTGGCGGCAAGACCTGTGGCATCATCTGCATCAGACGCTCATTCGCCACGCGGTGAACTTCATCTGGTGCCATTGGCATGTCGCCATTCTTATCCGCGCCCCACAACAGCAGCAGGTAACGCAGACGTTGCAGGCCAGCCGTCGGATGCGCCTGAATCACGGTGTAGGCACGTTGGGTATCGACTTTCACGGAAGAGACCACTCCAACCGGGTAGCCTTCAGGGAAACGCCCGCCGAGACCTGACGTCACCAGCACATCGCCGACACGAATGTCGGTGTTGCCCGGCAGATGTTCCAGCTGCAAATCTTCACTGCAGCCGTTACCCGCCGCAATCACGCGAATATCATTACGTAACACCTGAATCGGCAACGCATGCGAAGCATCACAAATCAGCAGTACACGGCTGGTCACCTGACCCACAGCCACCACCTGACCCACCACACCTTTATCACTGATCACCGGCTGGCCTTCGTAAACACCGTTTACGCTGCCTTTATCGATAACCACCTGATCGGTATACGGATCGGTGCCGGTTGAAATCACCTGGGTCACCATCTTGTGCTCATCCTGACGCAGCGGCGAGCCGAGCAGCTCACGCAGACGTGCGTTTTCCTGCTTGTATTGCCCCAGCATCAGCAGGTCACTGTTTTTCAGGAAGAGCTCACGGCGCAGCGCTTTGTTTTCCAGCTCGAGCTGCTGGCGTGAAGCCAGCGTTTCTGAGACGCCGTCAAGAAGCTGTCGCGGCCCATTGGCCAGAAAATAAAATGGACTTACCGACGTGTCCAGGTAGTTGCGGATCTGGGAGAAGGAGCTCACGCGGCTGTCTGCGATAATAATCGCGATAGCCACAATGACTGCCAGAAAGAGACGCAACTGCAGGGAAGGCCCCCTGCTAAAAATCGGCTTCATAAATTCTGCGTGTTCCTCGACATCAGGGAAGAAGCGCCAGTCTTATGACTAACGCCTCCAGGGCTGGACGCATCTCGCCGTCGTGCGCAGCGTCGATAGGCGCGACTCCCTGCGCAATTTGACCACGGTCTCAGCCGATGAGGATTTACTCCTCGCTGAACAAATCGCCGCCGTGCATGTCGATCATTTCCAACGCTTTACCACCGCCGCGCGCGACGCAGGTCAGCGGGTCTTCTGCAACGACAACCGGAATACCGGTTTCTTCCATCAGCAGACGATCCAGATTGCGCAGCAATGCGCCACCACCGGTCAGCACCATGCCGCGCTCGGAAATATCAGAAGCCAGTTCTGGTGGGCACTGTTCCAGCGCGACCATTACTGCACTCACGATACCGGTCAACGGCTCTTGCAGCGCTTCGAGGATTTCATTGGAGTTCAGGGTAAAGCCACGCGGTACACCTTCAGCCAGGTTACGACCACGTACTTCAATTTCGTGTACTTCATCACCCGGATAGGCAGAACCAATGCCATGCTTGATACGTTCCGCAGTGGCTTCACCAATCAGTGAACCGTAGTTGCGGCGCACATAGTTAATGATAGCTTCATCGAAGCGGTCACCACCGATACGTACAGAAGAAGAGTAGACCACGCCGTTCAGGGAGATAACGGCCACTTCAGTGGTACCACCACCGATATCCACCACCATCGAACCGGTTGCTTCAGATACCGGCAGGCCTGCACCAATTGCGGCAGCCATCGGCTCTTCAATCAGAAACACTTCGCGCGCGCCTGCACCTTGTGCAGATTCACGGATAGCACGGCGCTCAACCTGAGTGGCGCCAACCGGTACGCAGACCAGCACACGTGGGCTTGGACGCATAAAGCTGTTGCTGTGCACTTGTTTAATGAAGTGCTGGAGCATTTTTTCAGTCACGAAGAAGTCGGCGATCACGCCATCTTTCATAGGACGGATGGCCGCGATGTTGCCTGGAGTACGACCCAGCATCTGCTTGGCGTCATGACCTACGGCCGCAACGCTCTTTGGCGAACCGGCACGATCCTGACGAATGGCAACCACGGAAGGCTCGTTCAGCACGATGCCTTGTCCTTTTACGTAAATCAGGGTATTCGCGGTACCCAGGTCAATGGACAAGTCATTGGAAAACATGCCACGAAATTTTTTAAACATACTAAGGGATAATCCTGCAAGCTGGGGGCGGAAAATAAAATCCGCCTACTTTACCAACCACGCGAAGCCGCTACAAGGCGCAAAAACGTTCTGCTTCGGTGAAAAAATACGCTGAATAATTTTTTGGGCCGATTCGCTTATCCCTGGCCGCCGTTAAATAGCGCTAAGCCGCCCTATTAAACGTAAATTCCCCCTTAATCACCGGGCGAATTTCGACATAAAATCTAACATTTCCAGCCATCATAAGCGCGGACGTAATCCACCAAAGGGCAGAAAAAGGCCCCTCAGCGCCACTTTACTGGCTGAAGACCTAAATTCGATAACGTTGTGAATGTTTTTTCACGTTACTGTTCACCGGCAATGATGGGGCAAAGAAGTCGCCCTGCCCACCTGCCACGCCCAGATTCGCCAGCGTTTGCCACTCCGCGCGCGTACGCACGCCCGCAGCAAAAACTTGTGTCGAGGTGGATTTGCACACTTCCAGTAAACTTTGCACAAATAACTGGTTTTCAGTACGACGTTCAATATTACGTACCAGCCCCGGATCGAGTTTGATCACTTCGATTGGGAACTGCTTGATATAAGCACTGCTCACCACGGTCATGCCCGCCTGATCCACCGCCACACGGCAACCAAACGCGGTCAACATTTGGAAAACCGGCACTAAGCGATTGATGTGTTGACAAACATCAGCCTCAGCAAGTTCAAATAAAAAACGTTTTCTTTGCGATTTTGTACATTGCAGCAAAAGCTTTTGCAGCCAGCGCTGGAATGGACGCTGTAATAAGGAGTCAATATTGACGGGTAACGCCAGCGTTTCATCAGGCCACACTTCAGAGAGTGCCGCGATTCGCGTCACCAGTTGGCGATCCCAACTGTCGGTCAAACCCAGTTGCAGCACCAGTGGCATAAACTCGGCCGACACCACTTCTTTGTCGCCATCGAACACGCGCGCCAGCATTTCACGGTGGTGCACTTTGCCATCCAGCAACACAGCCGGTTTTTGGTAAAGACGTGGGCCGCCGCGATTAAGCGTGTTTTCCAGCAGCGTTCGCCAGCGCACACTACCACGTCCCATGTCTAAGGTATTGCCTTCACCGACTGACCAACTGTTACCGCCCTGCAAGGCGGCACGACGGGTCGCCATCTCGACATTTTCCATCACCTGCGGCACGGTTTCTCCGCTGCGCCACGCGCTGATGCCAATGTGGATTAAATCATCGCGATCGACCATACGCATCGGCGGCAATGAGTCGACCGCGTTGATCAACTGATCGGCGATACTGTTGGCCTCTTTGAGCGTGCGGTGCGGCAATAACACGGCAAAATCGCTGCGGAAGTAGCGTGCCAGTAAAGCGCCTGGATATCGCAGAACAAATGTCGACAGCATATTAATCAGGTCAAACAGGTATTCATCCACCAGCGTTTGGCCCAGCGTTTCATGAAGCGTGTCGAGATCGGGCAGGCGCACCATCATCACCACGCCATGTGTGCCCACATCTTCCTGATCTTCCAGCAGCGTGGCTAACTGGTTATCGAAGAACAGGCGGTTATTCAGGCCGGTGCGTGAATCCTGTGCGGCAAACGTACGGATAAGCGTATCAATGCGCAAGCGCTGCTCGCCCGCTTCCTGAAGATCGTTAAGCAAAGTGTCAATGGCGCGACTGGCTTTTGGCGGCCATTCGGCATAATGGCCGACGTAGGGCACGCGCTCACCCGCCAGAATACGCTCGGAGCGAGCTTCTAAACGCTCCATGTGCTGCCAGCGACGATTGATCCAGCGATGCGTCATCACCAGTAAAGCCGACATAATCGCCACCACGCTGAGCAGGACAATCAGCGTATAGGCACCGGTAAAGGAACGGAACCAGGTTTTCGCAGGATCGAGTACCACTACACGCAGCTCAAGGCCGGGAGAGTGCACTAACGGAAGATCGAACTGAATAAAACGATTCGGCTCATCTTCGAGCATAGGATTTTCATGGCGAGCGAGTTGAAACACCACGGTATTGCCGTTATGCATCTCAATCTGTTCCGCATTGATCACCGGCATGATGCGCGTCAACCACTGCGTCAGTTCTTGTGGCGATTGCGTTGTCAGCGCTTTATCGACTTCGGTCGCTAGCGTATTGACGCGTGTTTCAACGCGTTGTTGCGATAGCCAGATAAAACTAAAAGCGCAGCCGACCAGCATCAATAACATTGCCAGTAAGCTTAATAATGTAATAAACGCAGAAAACTTAGTTGTTAATCGCATCCCTGTGCCTGTATCACTGCGGTTCTAAACGGTCGCCATCCGACGGCGCCAACCTGCTCATTGGCGTAAACCTGAGCAAAATAGCACAAAACATCGTCTGAATCAGCGCCAGACGCGCATCAAATTAGGCGGTGCGCCATGCTAATCGGACCTGCGGCGCGAGTATAGCCGCAAAGTGTGATGGCTTGCGTTTCACACGGGCTTTTTCGTCCTATTCTCAACAGAGCCCGCTTGCCAGGAAATTTCATATTTTTCCGGGCAAAGTGGCGTGTCCAGCGCGAGTTGATCATGCTGAGTACAACACCACCTTTTTCGCCGGAGAATGCCATGAAGCTGAAGCAATACCTTACCGAATCCGACGTGACGCCCGAGAGCATCTTTAATATGCGCCGCCGTCAGGTGTTGAAAGCGCTGGGATTAGGCGCCGCTGCGGCAAGTTTACCCGGCGCGGCGCAGGCAGATGTGCTGAGCTGGTTTAAAGGCAATGACCGTCCACCTGCCCCCGCAGGTCGCGATCTGCAATTTACCAAACCCGCGCAGTATCAGGCCGATCTGCCGATGACACCGTTTGACAAGGTTTCTGGCTATAACAACTTTTATGAGTTTGGTCTGGATAAGGCCGATCCAGCTGCCAACGCCGGCACGCTGAAAACTGAGCCCTGGCAGTTGCGCATTGAAGGTGAAGTGGCGAAACCGATCACGCTGGATATGGACGACATCTTTAAACGTTTTGCCATGGAGCAGCGTATTTATCGCATGCGCTGTGTTGAAGCGTGGTCGATGGTGATCCCTTGGGTGGGCTTTGAGCTGAATAAATTACTCAAACTGGCTGAACCCACCAGCAATGCCCGCTTTGTCGCCTTTCAGACGTTATATGCTCCGGACCAGATGCCAGGTCAGAAAGATCGCTTTATTGGCGGTGGGCTGGATTATCCGTATGTGGAAGGGTTGCGTCTTGATGAAGCGATGCACCCTCTCACACTATTAAGCACCGGCGTGTACGGTAAAGCGCTGCCGCCACAGAATGGCGCCCCGATTCGCCTGACGGTGCCGTGGAAATACGGTTTCAAGGGCATCAAGTCCATCGTTAAAATCACCCTGACGCGCGACCAGCCTCCTACCACATGGAACCAAATCGCCAATAACGAATATGGATTTTATGCCAACGTTAACCCCCATGTGAATCACCCGCGCTGGTCGCAGGCCACCGAGCGTTTTATTGGTTCCGGCGGCATTCTGAATGTCGAACGCCAGCCAACCCTGCTGTTTAACGGCTACGCTAAAGAGGTGGCTTCACTGTATCGCGGGCTCGATTTACGGGAGAACTACTGAGTGCGACTGACGTTACGCCATATCACCCTGTTAAAAGTGGTGCTGCATCTCGCGGCTTTCCTGCCGTTTGTGTATCTGTTTATGGCAGCCAGCCAGGGTTGGTTAAGTGCCGACCCGGCGAAAGATATCCAGCATTTTACCGGCAGAATGGCGTTAAAGTTGCTTTTGGCGACGCTGCTGGTGAGCCCACTCACGCGTTACCTGAAACAGCCTCTGCTGATTCGCACCCGCCGCCTGCTCGGCGTGTGGTGTTTTGCCTGGGCATGTTTGCATTTGACCAGCTATTACCTGCTGGAACTGGGTTATAACCACCTGCAACTGCTGGGTAGTGAGATCGTTTCACGTCCTTATCTGTTACTGGGTATGATCTGCTGGCTGGTGCTGTTTGCCCTCGCCATCACCTCATTTCAACGTGCCCAACGTAAGCTTGGCCGTCGCTGGCAAACCCTGCACAACGGCATCTATCTTGTCGCGATCCTCGCACCTATCCACTATCTTTGGTCGGTGAAAGTCTTCTCCCCGCAGCCCTGGATTTATGCGCTGGTGGCTTTAGTGCTGTTAGGTTGGCGTTACAATAAGTTGCGTAAACTTCTGCATCGATAATCCCCGCATGGTTGTCTTCCTGCTGTGAAATCTGATAAAAGGTGTGGCCTTCGGGCCGCATCCGATCAACTTCGCAGATAAGACCAGTATTTTGCTGCGAATTGCGACGAAACGGATATAATGCCCGGCTTTATTGCAAGCGAAGTCGTCTTTTTCACTCTCAGGAGTGACAAACGACAGATGTCGCGGTATTTTACGCGATGCCTTACTGATTGCAGGAGATAGCAGCAAGATGGCGCACGAATTTCACATACTGCTTTTAAACGGCCCCAACCTGAATTTGTTGGGAACGCGCGAGCCTGAGAAGTATGGGCACACCACGTTGGCAGAAATTGTCAGCGATTTGACCCAGCAGGCCGATCAGCACCATGTGAAATTGAGTCATTTGCAATCGAATGCAGAGTTTCAGTTGATTGATCGTATTCACGAGGCCCGTGGCAATGTGGATTACATCATCATCAACCCGGCTGCATTCACGCATACCAGCGTTGCACTGCGTGATGCCCTGTTGGCGGTTAGCATCCCTTTTATTGAGGTGCATCTCTCGAACGTGCATGCACGCGAGCCGTTCCGACATCACTCCTATCTTTCTGATGTATCTGCTGGCGTCATTTGTGGACTTGGCGCTGATGGATACTCATGGGCTTTACAAACGGCAGTAAAACGCCTGTCACATTCCAATTAAACAGAGTACGGAACCACACTCATGGATATTCGTAAAATTAAGAAACTGATCGAACTGGTAGAAGAGTCTGGCATCTCCGAGCTGGAAATCTCTGAAGGCGAAGAGTCAGTTCGTATCAGCCGTTCACCTGCGAACGCTGGCTATCCGGTCATGCAACAGGCTTATGCTGCGCCAGTGATGCAGCAGCCTGCGCTGGCGACCGCCGTTGCACCTGCAGCCGCTGCGCCGGCTGAAGCCGCTAAGCCGGAAATCACCGGCCACATCGTGCGTTCTCCGATGGTCGGCACTTTCTACCGTACCCCAAGCCCGGATGCGAAAGCCTTCGTGGAAGTGGGCCAGAAAGTCAACGCGGGCGATACCCTGTGCATCGTTGAAGCGATGA